>NZ_JBANFL010000013.1:0-151550 GCF_037154135.1 Sphingobium aquiterrae | reverse complement strand
CATCAACGTTCCGCCATCCTGACAGGGGGTCCCTTTTGCGCGCCGATAAGGGGTCCCGTTTGCACGCCGATTGACACGCTTGGCGCGCAGCAGCATCGCCAGCCTGCGGCCCTCGCCAGCGGTGACGAGGTAATAGCCGGTCGGCGTCCCGTCCTCCTTGGTTTCCGGCTCCACGACAAGGTTCTGGATCAGCCCCTTGTGCTGCATCGAAGCGGCCAGCGCCTCGATAGCGGCTTCCCCATGCGGCACCTTTCGGGCATTGTACGGGGACTTTTTGAGCTTGGCGAGCGGCACGAAAATCTCGACGCCCGACACAGGCTCGGCGGCTTCGGTTTCGGTAACAGCGTTCATCACACTACTCCTTCTAAAACCACACACACCCCGGAATGGGGTGGGCGGCGAAAGAGCGACCGGCAGGCCCGCCGGCGGAGCCGGGCAGCATCCGAAGGACCGGAACGCAGAGGAGGTAAGCGCGCCTGCGCGCGTTGCGGCCCGGCGCGGCGGGCCTATAGGGAGGCGACGCCCACCCCATAGCGGGAGTGCCACGATCAACGCGATCGGGCCGGCGAACGCCCTGGCCCGATCTCCGCAGATACGGAAAAAGCCCAAATCCGCAGGGGCGGATTTACAGATAGCGGGGCGTTGCGGGGTGTCCCCGCTTGAAGGGGTACGGCCAGATTTAGGCTGGCCGTCAGGGGAAGGCTTCCCCCACGATCAGCGTTGGCTATGGACGCCGCGGCAGTTCTGATACAAAACCTTGGTCATTGCATGTAAATACCGAGGACTTATATCAAAGCGCATGGAAACGACGACTCATCGAGAACGGGCCCTGGAGGTCGTCCGTCACCGCGGCATTGCGCGCGGCCGCGACTTTGACGCGGCTGGAGTCACGCGCGCCACCCTACAGCGCCTGCGTGACGAAGGCGTCCTCCAGCAGGTCGGCCGCGGACTCTACAAGCTGGCCGATGCGGACGTCGACAGCGCGACGAGCCTGGCCGAGGCCGTGCGTATCCAGCCACGCGGCGTCATCTGCCTGCTCTCGGCGCTGCAGTTCCACGAGCTGACCACGCAGATCCCCCATGCGGTGTGGATGATGCTCGGCCAAAAGGAGTGGGCACCGGTCAATCCGTCCGTGGCGCTGAAGATCGTTCGCGCGAGCGGCGAAGCGCTGACAGCGGGCGTGGAGACACACATCATCGACGGCGTTCCCGTGCCCATCACCGTACCGGCCAAAACCGTCGCCGACTGCTTCAAGCACCGCAACAAGATCGGTATCGACGTGGCGGTCGAGGCCCTGCGCGATTTCATGAAGTCCCGACCCCGGCCGGACCTCAATGCGGTCTACCGTTATGCCCAGCTCGATCGGGTCCAATCGGTGATCCGGCCCTACCTCGAAGCGATGACATGAGCCGGCCGCCGAAGAACATGGCGATCTCGGTGCGCGACCGGCTGACGGCGCGCGCCCGCGAGCGCCGCGAAAACGCACAGCTGCTGATGACCCGCTATGTCATCGAGCGCCTGCTGTTCCGCCTGAGCCTGTCACCGCATCGCGAGCGGTTCGTGCTCAAGGGCGCGATGCTGTTCAGCCTGTGGGCGGACGCCCCCTATCGCGCCACCGGCGACCTCGATCTGCTTGGCATGGGCGAGAACGCGCCCGAGCCGCTCGCGGCGGTTTTTCAGGAAATCCTCGCGGTCGCGGTCGATGACGACGGCATCGTGTTCCGGCCCGAAACCCTGCGCGCGGCCGCGGCCCGTGCCGAGGATGAATATGCCGGCGTCCGTATCGACTTCGTCGCCGAACTCGCCGGCGCGCGGCTGCCGATGCACGTCGATATCGGCTATGGCGACGCGATCACGCCGGGCGCGATCGAGATCGAGTATCCATCGCTGCTCGGCCAGCCGACCGCGCATCTTCGGGCCTATCCGCCCGAAACGGTCGTGGCCGAGAAATTCCAGGCCATGGTCGCGCTTGGCATGCTGAACACGCGCCTGAAGGATTTCTACGACATCTGGGCGATCGCGGGATCGTTCGCGTTCGATGGCGCCGTGCTGTCGCGCGCTATCCAAGCGACCTTCGATCGCCGCCAAACCCCGTTGCCCGTCGAGACGCCCCCGGCGCTCACGCCCGCCTTCGCCGACGAAAAACAGGGCCAATGGACAGCGTTCCTGCGGCGGACCGAAATCGCGTTGGCGCCCGAACCGTTTGCGGCAATCCAGGCGCAAATCGCGTCGCTCGTGATGCCGCCGGTGCTGGCGCTCGGCCAAGGCACCGCCTTGGCCAGCGACTGGCCCATTGGCGGTCCCTGGAGGAGAGTGGCCCGGTAGCTCCACCCAAACTGAGCGCTATTGAGCTAGCGGGTGTCTTCGATGTGCAAGATAACAGAAATGGATAATGGACTACGCGCAACGACTTGCAAACAGGGGGAGGCGATTAAAATTTATCGGGTCCTAGCGTCTAGATTCACGCATCAATGAAGCGCTCGTCACCCACAGGAAGCTCAGTGGCCGGCAACAGACCTAATCGCACCCGCAAGATGCGCCGAATGGCGGTGCGGTTGGATCCGGATGCGTTCTGAAACCGCTCGTCGGCGAAATTCACTCCCGCCCCAGGCTTCATCCGTTCGAGAAACGCCGCCTCGGTCATCACGCCTTGCGCGTACATGTCGCCGGCAATTTCACGATAGACGTCGAAGAGCGCTTGGACTCCGACGGTCTTCCGGATGAATGAATTGGCGGGTGCCTTCTTCCAGAAGAGCTGATCGCAGGCGTTGAGAAAGTTGCGCGTCGCCGCATAGAGCAGGGCATCGTCGCCTGTACGATAGACGTCCCGGAGCGGCGGCTTTCCGCTGCTAAGGTCGCTTCGCCTCGTGCCCGATCGCTTCTTAAGAGTGTTGGCGTCTTCCTTCGGGTTTGAGCTAATCAGCCGGAGGATGCCCCCGACGATAACCGCGAAGGAGAGCTTCATATCACCGCGCGGAATCATCACCG
Organism: Sphingobium aquiterrae; assembly: GCF_037154135.1. Lineage (NCBI taxonomy): Bacteria > Pseudomonadati > Pseudomonadota > Alphaproteobacteria > Sphingomonadales > Sphingobiaceae > Sphingobium > Sphingobium aquiterrae. The sequence continues at coordinate 148,562 of NZ_JBANFL010000013.1, read as the reverse complement.
CGGACGCGAAATCATTGACGGGCGCGACCGCGACCTTGCCCTTGAGCGCGGATTGGTCGTCCGTTGCCAAGCGACGCGCAAGGAACACCGCCAGTTTTTCCGGACTCCATTGGTCCTCGGGCTCGTCGGAGAGATTGTACCCGAACAGCTCATAAGTCAGGCTCTTGTCGACGGCCTTCTGGTTGGAATTGATCGTCGCGAAGATTTGCGCCTGCATCGGCTTGGGTAGATCGATGAAGACAGAGCACAGAAGCTGATCGTCGAGATGCTGTTGCTCCGCGCGTGCGAAGGCGAACAAGCGATGTTGCCCGTCGATGACGGCGGCGAGCTTGGCCGCCGATGGAATCCGAAGCTCGTACCGTTCAGGCTGCTGCGCCGGTCCATCAGTGACGGCCGGAAAGACGGTGATCTGCCATCGTCGGTCGAGCTCCTCGACCTCATCCTCTTCGGTCTCGTCTTCGGACAGGTCCGATTCGATGTCGCCCTCGATGCGCCCTTCGGAACCGTGAATGTTCGCTGCCAATATGATTGAGTTTGGAAAGCTGGCGTCGATCCGGTTGATGTAGCGGCTGATCGCGTCGAGGCGACGTGGGTCGGACAATCGCTGGGCGCCATCCACGACGTATGTGCCGGTCGTGGAGTCCAGCTGCGCTTCGACGACATCGCTGAAGGCCACGTCAAGCAGCGTCCGCGCGCTCAGCACGACCGCGAAGAATGTGCCGATCGGTTGATCAATCCGCAACGCTGGTACGATAAGGGGATATTGCGTGGCCATCGGCATCAGACCTGCACGTTGCTGGTGCCGCCGGGAAGCGGACGCTGCGCTCCTCCAAGCAGGGGCCGGGTCGGATTGCCGCCGGTGGCAGCGTCGTCGGGCGTTTCATCCTGGAAAATGTTGTCGCCACCGTTAGCCAGCCACCATGTGAGTACGGCCAGGCCGAGGCCGATGAAGCCCCATAATATTGTGCCGCACCCATCCGGCGAGCCGAAGCCCATCAAGTAGATGGCGAGGACCAGCTCGACCGCGATCAGAAGAATCGCGACCACCGTGGCCATCTTATCGAGCGCATACATCAGCTGCATCGCGGCGGGACCCGCGATAGCCAGAATGGCCGTCGCCAGCGCGAGACGAATCCCAGAGAGTTCGGCGTGGGGATGGTCCTGGGACGCAACGAAGGTCAAGAATCGATAGGCCTCGATCCAGATCGCCATACCGCCGAGAAACAGGATGCCGACACCCAGAAAGATGTAGAACGACCACTCCTTGCACGGCTTTTGCAACCGCTCTCGAAGCAAATTCCATGGGCTGGGCGAGCGAAAAGCCCCCAAATCCTGACTAGTCTCGTCCATCCCCGTTCCCTGATTCGTCTCGCGTTGTCGATCAATTGCGACTGTCTCGGTGAGCACGACGGCAGCGTCAACTTAAAGGTTCCTGCCTGCGGAACCTCTTGACAGGTGACCCGTGACTGTGGTCGTTACGAAGCCGATCTCCGGATGGAGGTCATTAAGTCCCGGATGGGACGCTGTTGAAACCGCCTGGTGAGGCTGGTTGGTTGGTAAGGAAATCGCCCCAGGCATGATGCCTGAGGTGCCTGTGCCGTCCTGGCCGGTCTCTCGTTGGCTAAACGAGAGATGAAAAATGCAAGACAATTCCCTGATCGTTCGAATCCACGACGCAAGCCAGCAGAGCTATGGCTTGAACAAACTCGTGGGCAATGTCGGCCTCGCGGCCTTTGTCGATCTCATCACCATCGCTGATCTGGATGCCAATCCGCGCCAGGCCAAGAAGAGCATGGTCACCGACGACATCGAGGAAAGCCTCGAGACCGAACCCGACATCTTCCACTTCATGACCAAGGGCGTGCTGATTGGCGCGCGGCGGGTCGAGACGCTCGAACGCGACCGCTATCGCATCACGTTCGAAGATCCGCAGCTCGAGGGCATTCTCGACGGCGGCCACAATACGTTCGCCAATGGCCGCTTCATCGTGCGGACCCTGCTCGATGACGGCGAGGCTATCGCGAAGAAGATCCGGCGGTGGGATGATCTGCGCACCGTCTGGCAGGATCACCGCGAAACGATCGAACTGCGCAAGAAGGATTTGCCCGACGTGCGGATTCCGGTCGAGGTGATCTTCCCGGCGACCGGTGACGGTGCCGAGGAATATTTCCAGGAGAAGATCCTCCGGATCAACGCAGCGCGCAACAACAACGCCCAGCTGACCGAGGAGACCAAGACCAACAAGCGCGGCGGTTATGACGAGATCAAGAAGAACCTCGATCCCCAGATCGAGGTCGATGTCGAGTGGAAAGCCAATGCCGGCGGCCGCCTGAAGGCGCGCGACTTGATCGCCCTGTCGCTCATTCCGCTGTCCGTCCTACCGGAGGATCTGCCGACAGCCGCGATCCGCAAGAACCCAACGATCATCTTCTCGCAGAAGGGCCAGTGCGTCCAACTGTTCGACGATCTGCTGGAAACCGACGGCGTCGCTGAATCGGTGAAAGGTGACATCGTCGAGATCACGCACCCGAGCATCCAGAGCGCGCTCAAAATGATGAAGGACATCCCGCGGCTCTATGATCTGGTCTATGCGCGGCTACCCGACGCTTACAACAAGGTCAGCTCGCGCTTCGGCGGCATGAGCTGTGTCCGCTTGTGGAACGGCACCGACAAGCACAAAGAAAACAAGAAGAAGTACCTCGCCAAGCCGGCATCGACCAAATTCTACCAGAAGGAGGTCGAGTATGATTATCCCGACGGCTTCGTGTACCCGATCGTCTATGCCTTGTCGGCCCTGATGGAATTCAAGGACGGGGAGCTGTCGTGGAAGACAGCGCCCGATGCCTTCATCATCGCCAATCTGGAAAAGGTCATGCGCACCTATTGGACGATCATTCAGGGCCAGGGCTATGATCCCGCAAAGGTCGGCAAGGCGACGGGCGCCTATGCGCTGGTACAGACGCTGTTCGAGAGCGCGCTCAACGAGAATCTGATCGCGCAGCTAAAGGCAACGAACCAGATCTGATCGGACCGACCATGATGATGGCGGCGCCGGGCCATGCCCGGCGCCGCTTTTTCGTGTCAGCCGCGCACGCTCTGCAGGCCGCGCACGGCCGCGATCATCGCATCGCAGGCCGCGTCCATCATGATCGCTGTCGTAAACCGGCCGGGGGTCACCCGGAACGCCTGCCGCGCGCGCTTGGTATCCCCGAAAAGCGCAAGCAACACATGGCTGGTCTCGATCTTATCGGTTGAGCAGGCGCTGGAGGCCGAAATGCTGACGTCATCACGCAGGCGCCGCAGCAGCGCGAGCGGTTCAACCCCCTCGATGCTCAAGGACAGCATCGGCAGGCGCCGCTCGGGATCGCCATTGAGCTGCACTCCGGGCAGAGCCTCGCCTAGCCGGTCGAGAAACCCATCACAGAGGCCACGCAGCCTTGCGCGCTCGGTATTCGCCGACTGTCTGGCAATCGCTGCGGCCTCACCAAATCCGGCGATCAATGGGACGTTGAGGGTTCCGGGCCGAAGGCCGCGCTCCTGTCCGCCCCCGAAGTGAAGCGGTGCAAGGCGTACGCGCGGGCGCCGCGAACGAATATAGAGCGCGCCGATCCCCTTGGGACCGTAGAGCTTGTGTGCCGACAAGCTTGCCATGTGGATGTTGTCGCGGTCGACATCGACCTCGGTGCTGGTGAGGGCTTGGGCAAGATCGCTGTGGAAGGTGACACTTCGCTCGGCGCAGATCGTTCCGATCGCGCGCAGCGGTTGAAGTGTCCCGACTTCGTTGTTCGCCGCCATGATCGATACGAGGCCCGTGCCCTCGTCGATCGCGTTCGAGACAGCGTCGGGGTCGACTAGGCCATCCGTGCTCACCGGGAGATAGGTGACCTTCCAGCCACGCTGTTCGAGTTGCCGTGCCGGTTCGAGCACGGCGGGATGCTCGATCAGGCTCGTGACGAGATGGCGCTTGTCGGGATTGGCTTCGGCGAAGCCCAGGATCGCGAGATTATTGGACTCGGTGCAACTGCCCGTGAAGATGATCTCGGCCGGACGCGCGCCGATCAGGGCCGCGATCTCGCCACGGGCGTGCTCGACCGCCAGGGCGGCCGCATTGCCGTGGCTGTGCTCGATCGATGCCGGGTTGCCGAAGGTTTCCGTGAAATAGGGCAGCATGGCGCGCAGCACTGCCGGATCGAGGGGAGTGGTGGCGTTATGATCGAGATAGATGGGCTCTATCGCAGGCGTCGGCTCAGCCTGCCGCTGCGCCGTCATGCCGCCTCCGCGATCAGACGCGCGACATCGGCGGGGCTGCGTGTCCGCACCGACAGGGTCCCGACGCCGCGATGGATGTGGGCACGGAATCGCACCAGCACGTCCTCGTCTGACAAGGACTCCGCAATGGCGGATTGCTCCACGAAGCGCAGCATGGCCCCGATCAAGGAATTGTAATCGCCGGTCAGCGTATAGGCGTTGAATTCCATGCCCTCTTCATCGGGGAGAGGCATCTCTCCCAAGGGGCCTTCCTCGAGCGACAACATGACAGCCAGTCGGCAGAGCAGATTGGGTGTAAGGCCGGTACGCTGCCGAAGCGAACGAAGCTTACTCGTCGCATCGATCGAGATCTTAAGCTTGCTGTAGCGCACGCGGCGATCCCTTCCCTGGCTGCTCGTCGAAATAGCCATCGCTCACGCTGGTGGATCCGGCATCCGGATCATAGTCTAGACGATAGCTATGGCTGATGCTCGGCCGCAGGCGCGCGTAGAGGTCGTCGCCGATTTCGCTGTCGGTCGACAGTACAATAACCTGATGGCTTGCGGCGGGGAGATAGCGCTCGACTAGATTGGCGCGGTGTTCAAGATCGAGGCGGCCGAGTGGCGTATCGATGATCATCGGCAGCATGCGACCGCTCGTCCGAGCGAGCGCCCACAGCATCGCGGTCGCATACACCTGCTTCTCGCCTGCCGAGAGCTCGCCTTTTGCGACTTCGCGCCCATTGGATGCGATCAGATGAGTCTGAAAGGTCGAAGGATCGATGCGGATGTCGGCGATGAAGTCCGGCTTGCGCAGCAGATGGCGGAAGCAGCGCAGGAACTCGCGCGATAGCTGGTCGACCTTGTGCCGGAGGAGCCTGCCCTCATAGTCGGCAAGGGCACTAGCGACACGCGCGGCCAGCCCTGAGCGATCGCGCGCAGAGGCCGTCGATACCTGGGTTTCCAAGAGCTTCCGGCGCTGTCGATCCAGCGTGACGAGGTTGCCGCGCAAAAGCCTGAGTTCCTCCTCGGCCGCTGCTAGCAGCGCCTCGGTACTTCCCAGACGTCCGCTGGCGGCCTCGATCTCAGTCAGGATCGGCACGGTGACGTCTTCGTTCGCGCGGGTCAGGCTATCGTCGATCGCGCGCAATTCCGAGGTCAGGTCGTCGAGCTCGGCGGCGAGAGAGGTGATCAACGGGCGGATACGCTCCTCGACGTCGGCCAGCCTCGCTTGCGCGCCGGCTGCATCACCCAGCGCGTCAAGCATCGGGTCGCCAGCGCTCGATCCGTCGTCGCGGTGCTCGGCGAAGAAGCTCTGCAGCGCCTCGATATGGGCTGCGCGCCAAGGCGACGAGCGTCCGCTGTTCTCCTCCACCCAGGCGAGGAGCGACGCTTCGATCATCGCGAGTGCAGTCTGCGAAACAGCGCCGGACTTGACCGACAGCGCCTGACGAAAACGCGCCACCAACTTGGGTGCGGCGGCAAAGGGGAGCAGGCCGTTTGCCAGTTCCTTCAGCTCGGCCTCGCGCCGGGCAATCTGGCGCCGCACCTCGTCGCGTCGCGCCTCGATGCTGTCGCGGCGCAGGGCAATCTCGCCGCCCTCCGCAGTGAAGCGACGGCGCAGGCCTTCGACGGCACGGGCATGGGATTCTCGCTGCGTGCGCCGGTCGGCCAGCGCATCGGTCCGCTCTTCGATCCGCCGTTCGACCTGCGCGATCTCTTTCAGCACTGCCTCGAGCTCAGCGGTCGCGGACGCATCCTCGCCCCGGCTATGCCGGGCGAGGTATAACCCGAGATCGGTACGCAGGCGGCCCACGAGGTCGATGCCAAGTAGGCTGCGCATCGCGGCCGCGAGGCCCTCGTCATCGTCGCCTTCCGCGATGCTCGCGATTTTCTCGCCATCGAAAAAGAAGAGCTGCGAGACACCAGGTGGGATCAACTCCTGAAGAAAATGCGCCCACTCTTCCTTGGGCACGGAAGTGATCGGCGCGCCATCCTTTTCGAGCATCAGCGCTTCGCTGATTTTTCCGCGACGTGCAGTCCACTCCCGACGAATCTTGTAGTGGTGGACGACGCCCGCTTCGGCATAATCAAATTCGAGGCCGACCGCGGCATGACCTTCGCCCGCGACACGGTTCGCGGCGTGAATGCGACCATCCAGATAGGCATGATATTCGCCCTCGCCCACGCGCGCGCCGAGTGCGCGGCGCCCGTAGAGCGCAAGGCGGACCGCTTCGAGCAAGGTGGTCTTGCCGGCGCCATTCTTGCCGCCGAACAGGATGATGGGGCGCGGTGAAGCGGTTTTGCGCGGGGCAAGATCGATCGTCTGCCTGCCGGCATAGAGCCCGAAATCTTCGAGGAGGATTGTCCGCAGGATCATAGCTCGTCCTCGCTTGTCGGTTCGAGGTCGAGGTCGCTATCGTTGATGGTTTCAGCTGCGATACCGAGCACCCGGCGCCGCTCCGCGATCAGCGTGTCGACATCCCGCCACTCTTGTCGAAGGGCATCTTCAATGCGGGTGTGAACGGCATGGCGGCGTTTCAGTCCATGAGCGGCGCGTTCGATGTCGACCAGCTTGACGACAAGATCGGTCGGCACGTCATGGACCCGGCAAACTTCATCGAGCAGCGCGCCGTCCTCGGTGGTGAACGCTGCCGCATCTTCGATAACCCAGTTGATGTCGCGGCCGAGGACATCGCGCACGATGGCGGGCACGCTATCTTCCCAGTCGCCACGTTCGCTGCGCCAGAGCCGACGGATCTCGTGCAACTCGCTGTCGAGAATCAGAAGCGGAGCTTCGCCGACAGGGGCTTCCTTCTGGATGCGCACCTGGACTTCTAGCAGGCGCCGCAGCAGCGTCTTGCAGAAGGCCAGCATATAGGGCCCGGGCATCGGACGATCGGTTTCGCCGATGAAGGAGACCGACCCGTTCTTCCGCCGGAAATCGCGGAACTCACGCTTTCTGACGGGGTCCTGCGTCTCGGCAAGCATGTCGCGGAAATCGAGCAGCGGTTCGAGCCAGTCCTCCCCGGACTCGATCATCGCCTCCATGGCGCGGTCGCGCTCGACCACGGTGCAGACCCAGCAGCCAAAGCGCGAGTTGCCGCAGGACGGGGTGGTCTTGTCGACCACCAGCGGGCATTCTCCGGCCTGGGCGTTTCGGTACATTGCGACCAGGTCGCGATTGTCATTGCCCCACGGGCATTCGACTTGCAGCAGGAAGTCCCAGACATCGTCGGTCGAGAAATCCTTGATCGGAGCATAGACGAAGGCGTTCAGCAGCGACGAATGGCGTGACAGCTTGGAACCCTTGATCTTGTGCAGCGACATGACCTGGGCGCGGGTGGCCGATTCCTGCGAGCGCACGCCAAGCACCATCACGACCTCGCCGAACTCCGCGACACGGCTCTTGATGAAATCGTTGGCCGGCTCGATTTTTAGACGCTCGGTGCACCAGCGGAAACGCCGCGATGGCGCGGGATAGCCGCGTCCGATCAGGTTGACCCAGAAGCTGTTCTTCGTGGTCGGCGTGACCTTGTGGGTCGAGATGGGCAGGCCGAGCCGCTCGGCTTCCTCGCCGATCTTCTTCAGCGACCGGTCGATATAATTGGTGATGACCGGCGTTTCGACCAGCGTGTCCGAGCTGATCACGTAGATATGCTTGGTCCGTTCCTCCGGCGGCATATCGGCAAGCGCTAGCCAGATCAGCTGGAGCGTCGCGGTGGAGTCCTTGCCGCCGCTATAGCCGATCACCCAGGGGCGCTGGTCGCTTAGATAGATTTCGCGAACCTCGTTCTTGAGGATCGCGATCGGATCGGTAGCGATGATAAGATCCGACATCAGGCCACCTTCGCCTTGGGTGCGGCTTCGCCGCGGACGGCGCGTTCGAGCGCCTCGCCTTCGGCGCCAAGTTTCAAACCGAGGGTCTCGCTGATGACATTGGCGACGAGAAGAACATTGTTCTTCGAACGGTTGACCTTGCCCGCGATAAGCGCTCGGCCTTCCCAGAGCACTGTGTTGGCGCGCGACCAATCGACCTTCCGCAGCCCCGAGAGGCGCTTCTCCCAGTCTCGCGGATACGCGGCAATCAACCGCGCGCCAGCATTAGCGATCGCCTGTACGGCGACACCATGCGCATGGACATAGTCGCGGCGCAGCTCGCTCGCAGCGACATCGCGCGTGGCGACCCGCTGCCAGTCCGGCATCTGAGCAATGACGCCGTTCCAGAAGCGAATGGCAAGCGCTTCGTCTTCGGGCGCGACCTTGCCGGAGCGTGACTTGCCGATCAATTCGGCCGTTGCCTGGTGGACGCTGCTCAGCGTGAACAGCTTGAGCGATCGGTTCGAAATGCTGGTTTTTTCGAGATCAGTGAAGTCCCGGAAGAGCGGGACGGCACCGACCACGGCCCGCGACAACCGCGCCAGCGCATCACGATGATTGTAAAGAAGCCGGATTGACGCGGTGGGGCGGACGGCATGCATATTGAGATCGGCGAACATCTGCTGGCTGCGCTGGAGCCCACGATCCGCGAACACGACGACGGAAATGGTCTCGTCGCCAAGGTGCGGGCGCTCCTTGATCGCTTCCTCGATCGCCGCGCGGCGGTGCTGGCCGTCATTGATAAGGATGGTGGCCGACATGCCGATCTTCAGGCGGCCGACCGAGCGAAGCGGTCCATCGTCGGCCGCCGCCTCGAAAGTCATCTCGCCATCGATGCAGGCGCACAAAGACGACAGGATATATTCCGTCGAGTGCTCGGTGATGTAGCGCGCGATGGCCGGCACCCGCGCACGATTCAGCGTCCGCTGCGCGCGCAGCGGCGCGGGAATCGCCTCATCGTCGAATCGAAAGATTCGCGGAACCAGCTTCAACGGCACCATGATGACAAAATAGGCCGCACCGGCTTGAACGCCGCGGATGGCAGTGAACTCGTAACAATTTGCTTCCACATCAACCCCTCAAGCCTGAGTGGAAGTTAGTGTCACGTTCTTTGGAAGTCAAATTTTTGCCGCAGGAAGTTTGTTATTTCCTGCTTGGACTTTCCTGTATTATCCTGCCCGGAGTCCCAGCGCTAGTAGGTTGCGGTGGGTCGAGGACGCTATCGGATGATGCGGGCTCATCGACCTTCGGCTGCATCCGGAACACCCAAAGCGGCAAACGGCTGCCTTTGAAATCCCAACTGGCGATTGGCGCAAACCATTGCGGCACCGGCGCGCCGTGCAACTGGATCACCTGATCGCCGGCGATCGTCTGGCTCGAAAAATAGCGGGAGAAGATGCGGCTTGCCGTGCCGATCCCGTCATATCCTTCATCGGAGGGCTCGACGGGTTCGGCGATAAACTCGACCGCTCCGGCAGGATCGTTCGGAACCGGGTTCGGGCCGCTGATCGGCCATTCGCCATATTGCATCAGCACCATCGCCAGCTGACGATCCTTGGGGTCGATCAGCTCGACGTTCCGACTGAATATTTTCGCTACGGGCACGCGGTTTTCGGGCAACCCTTCGCCATCCAGCATAAGAGGCTCCTCCTGCGTCCCCGCGAACATGAGTCGGAGCGGGGCAACGGTATTGAGCGACACATCGCCGAGGCAGCCAAGCGCGTTGGCCATCATCGCTCCTTCCATGGAGATGTGGACACCGCCACCCGGCATCCGAAACCGGGCCGGCGGCACCAGCGTCCAGATTTTCCAGAGCGACCAGTAGATTGCCAAGTATAGCGGCGCACCGACCAACGCCGCGTAATCGTCCAGCGTGCGCATATAGGCAGCGCTCAGCTTGGTGCGCTGACGCTTCGGGTCCTTGCACCGAACATTCTTGACCTCGACGAGCCATTGCCTGCCATCCTTGAGAACAACGCGGAAGTCTGGCGCCCGCAGGTGTCGCGGGGCGTGGACGCGCCCGAGATCCTCGACCTTCAGCAGCGAATATCCGCCGAGGCTGACCACCATTGCCTCGAACAGATTCTCGACGCGTTTGCCATGGACCAGTGTGTGGGATTGCAGAGCCGCCGTGAGGGTTCCCCCGGCGGCCGCCAGGAACTGCGTGATCAGCGTAGGGTCGTTTAGTGCCACGCCGCTTTCGCGAGCGAACGCAGCTGCCGCCATGAGAAGATCAAACTTCGGAGTCTTCTTTGCCTCCCCGTTCACGACTCGCTCCACGCGCAATGCTGATTGCCATCAGCTCGACGCGTCGCCTGCGACGCGTCGAATGCCACCGACGCTATGTTTCTCTACGCTAGACGACGCCTGCTGTACCTGACGTCTTGGCATGCGCCGATCTTTCGATTTCTATTACGTACATTCGATTGAACTCGGAGCAAAGCGATGACGAGACTGAGCCGACCGCGCACTCGGCGTCATCGTCAGCGCGTGTCAGAAGGAGGGGAGATCATTGTGGTTTCGGCACCGCATGACCAGCAGGTGGTTGGTGCAGTTCAGATCATGATAGTCAGATTGCTCATGTCTACTCAAACATTGCGCAGCGCCTGTCGAACTGTGAAGGAATAATGGGGGATTACAGATCCTCGCCATAGGGAGGGGACATGCAATGCTATTGATGGTTGAAGATGCGGGCAAGAAGCGGGCCGCGCAAAAGGCGCTGGAGGTATCGGTTCGCCAGCATCTGACGGATCAAGGCGTGCGGAATATCGGCTTCCCGAGCGGGAATGTCGATGAACGCCTCTATGCGAACGGCCTTGGCGAGTTGTGGGCAGCGTTCGGCAAGGTGGATGACGCTGCCATTCCCCGGCGCTGGAATGCCTTTGGGGTCTTCGACCCTAAGCGGCACGCGCAAATCATCACTGTCGAGATCAATATCCCGACCACATCCAATTCCGCACGGGTGGCCGGGTTTTTCGCTCGCGACCCGGTAACCAACGAAGTCTATCTCATGCACGATGGCAGCATCGGCGGCGGCAAGGCCGGCGTCGGGCGCAGTGCCTTTCTTGCATGGTCGAAGGCAACGCTTGAGGACGTCAGTCGCGACGACGGCGATGACAGGGCAGGCATCGTCATCGGCCGGGTCGATTCCAACGATATGGCCGCTCGCCTTTGGCGCTTTGTCCAACTTGTCAAAGGTTTCAAGGATGCCGTCGCCCGTGGCGAACTTGACAACCCGGACGTGCGGCAGGCGATCGCCGAGTGGGAGAATTTCAAAAGCGAAGGCTCCGGCCGACGACATGGACGACGGCGCTCGGAAATCGATTATATTTCCTACCATGGCGACATCGTCGAACGGCTGTTCGAGGAACGGCAGGCCCGCTGCGCCAATGGCGAGCGCGTCCTGAACAGCAAACTGATCGACCTCTATGTCCGCACGGGCCAGTCCATGACGGAAATCTATGAGATCAAAACAAGCGTCGATCGACAGTCGATCTATACCGCGATCGGCCAACTTATCAGCCACTCCGCCGATGCGGTGCCAGGCGTCAAGCGAACACTGGTTCTGCCGGAAGGGCCAATCCCGCCTGATTTGGAGAGATCATTGGCATCTCTGTCGATCGCACTGCGCCGCTTTTCGATTTCTTCCGGCAAAGCGCCGAAGATCACTCTCTCCTGAGCGCGAGAGGTAGGCGCGATGACAGAAGGTGAGCAGCCGACGAAGGCACATCTTGATCGCTCAGCAGAGGCGTTGTTGGCTTTTTTAGAACTGAATCGTCAGGAACGGTTGTTCAGATACCCTCTTGGCAGTTCGTACCCGGCAAATAGCTGCGAGAGTGTGTCGCTCATTCTCACCTTCCTGCTGGAAGCAAAATATGGCCTTGAGAACGTCAGGATCATCAAGGGCACCGATCGCCGGCATGGACACCATCTGTGGGTCATGGTTGGCGATCTGATTTATGATCTGACCTCTCATCAGTTCCCAGGCCGCGGGCCTATCATAGGCGCGCTGGCCGACGGATTCCTGCTCGATGAATATCCCGATTGGTCGGTCGAGACCGGACGTAATTTCGTGGACCGCGATGAAGTGATCGCACTGTATCGGGCCGGCGTGATTCCATTTTGACCGCGCAGCTGAAAGGTGCCCGGGGTGCCCGAACATAAGAGCCATCATTATGTGCCGCAGATGTACATGCGTCTGTTCGCGCGCGCCGGTGACAACCGGATCGGCGTGTATGTCATCGACCGCGCCAAGTTCATTCCCAATGCGCCAATCCGTGGCCAGGCCTGTCGCGACTACTTTTACGGCAAAGACCCGCGCGCAGAGCGGGCGTTTGGCCACATCGAAGGTCACGCTTCGAGAATCTTCGCCGAAGCGGTCCATCAGAACCGGCTGCCGATGCCAGGGAGCCAGGATCATGAATGGCTGATCTTCTATCTCGGCATGCAGCACGCCCGGACGGTTGGCGCAGTCGAACAGCACAATGAAGGCTCGGAAAAGGTCGCTAAATCAATCCTCCGTCGCAAGGCGGAGCTGGAAGGGAATAGCGAAATCCTGGCTGCGCTCGACTGCGTGAGGATCAAGCGCACGAATGCGGTTTCCGAGGTGGTGGGCTACGCGACGATCGGCGCCAGCCTCCTCGCCGATCTTACGTTCGTCCTCCTTCAGAACGGTAGCGATACACCCTTCATCGCGTCCGACACCCCCGTCGTCCTTCACAACAGGCTATATGAAGGTCAGCATATTAGTGTCACCGGTTACGCCAATGTGGGGTTGCAACTGTTCCTACCCCTGGGGCCACGGATCGCTCTCATTGGTTTCGACAGCGTCGCGTACACCGTGCAGACGGACCCAAGGGGCATCCTGAAAGTCGATGATGATGAGCAGATTGCCCTGATCAACGATCTTCAGTGGGAAGCAGCTCACGCGGTGCTGTTGGCATCCCCTGATATGCTCGAGAAGACATTGCAGTCAGCGGCAGTCCATTGGGCGTCGCGCCGCCGCGCAGAGCGAACGGTCTTCCGGGAAGAAATCGTCGATAGGTCGGATACCGAAGTGCGGACACGGCAGGGATCGGGCGAGGCTCCGTCGGCGGTATCGCTCGATCTGTCATTCTTCACCTCTACCCTGCCGGCACCGAAGCTGCTCGCTCCATGGGAGATACCACCATTTCGGGACGGTGACCGTGTCGCTCGCGTAGACCGAGCGTTCGACCGGTTCGGCGATTGCTACGCGCCTCGTTAAATAAGCTTTCCGTGAAGGTGAGCCCAGAGGCGATCCTGATTGTCGGCAGGGTAAGCACACCTGGCAAAAATGGTGATTACCCGGTGATTACATTGCAGAACTCTACAGCTTCAAATTCGCAATTTTCGGATGATAATTCAACATTTTATGAGAATTTTATTCTCAAGGTCTGGTATTTCCGCTATCGGCGGAACGAAACGCCCATCGCCTAGAGCTGTCTGAAGTCGGCTGGAACAGTCGACGGTGCGCAGAATACGGAAAACAAAAGACAATCAGGCGGATTCAGTTGACGGCCTAGCAACATGGGGCCGACAGCAAGGGGCGGATTCCGCGCAAACGGAAACCGCCCGATGGCCGATCAGTTCGGCGCCTTGCTCGTATCCACTTTTTCCACCCATTCCGGGTAGAAGCTCGGCTCGCGGTTGGACCAGCCCGCCGCCGTCGCCGCCGCCTCGCTGATCGACTGCAGCAGGATGCGCCGCTTTTCGGGGTGGAGATGCGGCAGGCTCGCCGCCGCGCAGAAGGCGCCGGGGAGCCAGGGCCGCGCGCCCGCGCCGATCAGCCGTTCATAGAGGAAACGATAGGCGGAAAAGCCGTTCAGCCTGTCCTGCCCCAGGTCGAAGGCGGAGACGGTGACGAGCGGCGCCATGAACGGCTCCACCTGTTCCAGCCCGCTGTCGTCGGGGACCATGGACTTGATCTCGTCCAGCCGGTGATAGATGCGCGCCTGCGCCCGGATGCTGGCCTCTTCCACCAGATCGCGCGACCACAGCTTCATCGCGTCGCGACGATGCAGGCCGATGTCGAGGGAGCGCCGGATATAGCGCTGGGTGGATGCCGGAAAACTCGCGAATTCCCGCATTTCTGCGAGGGTGATCGCGCCATCCGCAGGTTTCGATCCCATGCCCGTACCCATGCTCATGCCTCCGACTGTAAGTCCAGACAGGCCAAATATGCGCCCAACATAGTTACCGAAGCATTAAGCGCCTGTTCGGCTGACGTTCACATGGAATCAGAAATTCTTGTGCGGTGCAACATAAAAATGTCGATTGCACGACAGGGTTCGGGGGCGTCATCTGGAAAAGCGGGCACCGGTTTTGGCTGCGCTGAACCGCGCTTCTGTAAAAAGGATGCGACATCAGGATGCTGGCGCGCGCGGCTCGCATCGGATGTCACGCAACACACGCCCGCCCGGCCGCGCATGTCCGCCGCCGCCCCTGCCGGTCGCATCGTCCAACGGATCAGCCTCAACTGTCGCTTTCGTCGCCGACCTCGTCATCCTCCTCGTGAAACCCCGATGAGGGCACGGGTTCGCCATGGTGGCTCGGCTGCGTCGAAGATGCCGGGTCGGAGGCATCCATCGAATCCATCAGCCCTTCCTCCAGGCTTTCCTCGTCGGACAACACATGGTCCTGCGCGTCGCTCGGGCGCTCGGGAGGTTCATTGTCGCGGTTCGGCCGAATCAGTTTCTGATCGCCCATCTCATTTCTCCTCTTCCGTTCCAACGGCTGCGACGACCGGGAGTTCCCCCGGGCGCATCGGGCCGGATCGACCAACATCGGGGCTTTTTCGACCGGCGCCGGGCGAGAGGGGCGACAGCAGCATGTAGAGGGCATATGAGGATGGAATGACAGTTCCACCGCAAGAGGGTGAAAACGGCGTTTCCCCGACCCTCGCTTTGTTCTCCATCCTCGGCTTCTGGCTCTTCTACATGTCGCTCGTCACCGTGCGCGCCACCGTGATGGGGTTCGAGGCGCAGGGGGAAATGGCGATCAGGCGCGGCATCGTCACCATTATCGGCATCGTCATCACCTGGGTCATGTACCTGATCCTGCGCCAGTTCGATCGCAGCGCGCTGTGGATGCGGATCGTCGTCGCCTTCCTGGCGGCGGTGCCCGGCGCCTTCGCCATCGCCTTCGTCAATTTCTACATGTTCAACCTCTACGATCCGGCGGGCCTGTTCCAGGATCTGGAGCGGCATAATTCGCTCGCCGAACAGGGCTATGCGCTGCAGGAAATCGTGGAGGTGGCGCTGGGCCGCTATTTCTTCCTCGCCGCCTGGGCCGCGCTCTACCTTGCCCTGTCCTATGCCGCGGAGGCCCGCCGGATAGAGCGCCACGCCTCCCGCCTGGAACAGGCCGCGCAGCAATCGGAACTGCGCTCGCTGCGCTATCAGGTGAACCCGCATTTCCTGTTCAACACGCTCAACTCCCTGTCCAGCCTGGTGATGACGGACAAGCGCGACGAGGCCGAGCGCATGATCCTCTCCCTCTCCAACTTCTACCGCACCAGCCTGACCGGCGATCCGCTGGACGACGTGCCGCTGTCGGAGGAAGTCCAGCTGCAGCAGCTTTATCTGGAGATCGAGACGGTGCGCTTTCCCGACCGGCTGCGGGTGGTGATCGACATCCCCCCCGCGCTGGCCGATTGCTGCGTGCCCGGCCTCATCCTGCAGCCGCTCGTTGAAAACGCCATCAAATATGGCGTATCGCGGACGACACGCCCCGTCACCGTCACGATCCGCGCCTGGGAGGAAGATGGCTTGCTCAATGTCAGCGTGCATGACGATGGCGCCGCCGCGCCGGGCAGCGCGAGCCTGTATGAAGGCAATGGCATCGGCCTTGCCAATGTGCGGGATCGGCTGGCGGCCCGCTTCGGCGCCGATGGCCGGCTCGCCATCGTCCAGCCCGGCGATGGCGGCCCGGATCATGGCTATGTCACGCGGCTGACCATGCCCATGGTGCGACAGGGATGCTGATCGCATGACGACGCCGATCCAGCCGGCACCCGGCCAGCCAGCGCCCATCCAGACGCCATCCATCCGCACCATGATCGTCGACGACGAACCGCTCGCCATCGAGCGCCTCCAGATCCTGTGCGCCCGCGAACCCCGGATCGCGCTGGTCGGCACCGCATCGGATGGCGAGGCCGCCCTGCGCATGGTGGAGGGGCTGGCGCCCGATCTGCTGCTGCTCGACATCGCCATGCCGCTGCTCGACGGTCTGGGCGTGGCCCGCGCCGTGGGCCGGCTCGGCATCCGCCCGGCGATCATCTTCGTCACCGCCTTCGAAGGCTTCGCGGTCGAGGCGTTCGACCTTGCCGCCATCGACTATCTGCTCAAACCCGTCGCGCAGGACCGGCTGACCCGCGCCATCGACCGCGTCGCGCTGGCGCTGGGCGCCCGCGACGAGGCGCTTCCGTCGCCGGCCGGCGTGCCGGCATCGGCATGGGCGGAGGAATTCTGGGTGCCCCACCGTTCGGAACTGATCCGCATCGGCACCGACCAGATCGACCGGATCGAGGCGGAACGCGACTATATGCGCCTGCATGTCGGCCCGCACAGCTATCTGCTGCACCAGACGATCAGCGCGCTGGAACAGCGGCTGGACCCGCAGCACTTCATCCGCCTGCACCGATCGCACATCGTCCGCCGCGGCCATATCGCCCGGCTGCGCCATGACGGCAGCGGCGTGTGGTACGCCTGCCTTGCCGAGGGCGAGGATATCCGCATCGGCCGCAGCTACCTCAACACGGCAAAGGCGCTTGCCGGGCGCTGAGCCCCTTGCGCTGCGACCTCACCAACGATGCATCGGCAACAGCACAGAACCCCCGGCGTGGGCACGCCGGGGGTTCTGGTATTGCGCGAAGGCGGAAAGGATCAGTTGCCGACCTGCACCCGGGCGCCCGAGGTGCCGGCATCGGCATAGCGGGCCCTGGTTTCGGCACGGGCGATGGCCTTGGCGATCATCGGTTCCGTATTGGCGATCGTCTGGTCCTGGCACTTGAAGAAAGACGTGCCCTGATATTGGGCGCACACGCCGCCCGAGGCCCGGCGGATGCGCATCTTCAGGCGCTCGACATCCTTCGCGCTGGTCAGGTCGAGGTCCGCATGGTGGACGCGGGCCTGCGGTGCCTTGGCCGGCGCGCTGTCTGCAAAAGCGGGGGCGGCAAAAGCCAGCGACAGGGTGCTGGCGGCAAGGGCGGTGAATTTGATGGGGGCGAACATTGGGGGGTCTCCTCACATATCATTATCCGGTGGGTTCCGTGCCGGCGCCCGGGGGCTGGGCCGTCGATACGGAGCAGATCGACCGCATGTCGGGGGCTTCGATCGATCCGCATCGCCGGTGTATGACGGGCCGGGATTCGATGCAGTCGCGCTTCGACTGACGGCGGTGCGTTTCGGCAGGCGACAGATATGTCGACAAACGACAAGCCGGCGGCGACGAACGTCGGGCGGCGCGGAAAATCCGTTTATTCCGTAACGGAAAATGCCACGCGCCACGATGGCGCGGCATCGGCGGCACCGGGCGCGGCGACTGCGCATAGCGGGAGGAAGGGGGAGAGATATGAGCGCCCCCGGTGCAAGGGATGACCGGGGGCGCATCCTGTTGCTGTCGGGCACGCAGGATCACTGAAATCTGCCTGCGAAACGGTCGGATTCAGCCGGCCTCCTCGCTGGGATGGCCCCCTCGCACGCCCGGATGACGGGACGGTGACGATGGAGCGACGGCGGGTCGGGTGGGGGTCGGGGTATCCCGCCGCCGCTCCTGACTAGCCTGACGGCACGCCCCTTTCATTCCCGTATCGACTTTCCGCGCCCAGGATCGGCCAATGACATCCGGTTCGACCAACAGCCATCTGGCGACGACGAACGCAGGGTGCATCGCACATGCCGGCGCGGGCATGGCCGGTCAATCCATTGACGTTACGGCATGCGATAGTTTTTCTTTGCCCCGATGCCAGCCCGCGCCGCGCCCGCCCCGGCCCCCTCGCCCATATCGCCCCGCGGCCGCGCCGCCTTGCGGCCCGGCACCCCTGCCGCCATATTGCACCACGAAACCGCCCTTGCCCTAAAAGAACAAATATGGAACAAGTCAACTCATGCTGACTCACATTCTCACGCCCCGGTCCATCCGATGCTGACTCACATCAGCGTGCGTGGCGCGCGCGAACATAATCTCAAGGGCGTCGACGTCGATCTGCCGCGCGACAGCCTGATCGTCATCACCGGCCTGTCGGGATCGGGCAAAAGCTCGCTCGCCTTCGACACCATCTATGCCGAGGGGCAGCGCCGCTATGTGGAGTCGCTCTCCGCCTATGCGCGCCAGTTCCTGGAGATGATGCAGAAGCCCGATGTCGAGCATATCGAAGGCCTCTCCCCCGCCATCTCCATCGAGCAGAAGACGACCAGCCGCAACCCGCGCTCCACGGTCGCGACCGTCACGGAAATCTACGACTATATGCGGCTCCTGTGGGCGCGGGTCGGCATTCCCTATTCCCCCGCCACGGGCCTGCCGATCAGCGCGCAGACCGTCAGCCAGATGGTGGACCGCGTCATGGCCCTGCCGGAGGGTACGCGCTTCTACCTGCTCGCGCCGGTCGTGCGCGGCCGCAAGGGCGAATATCGCAAGGAGCTGGCGGAATGGCAGAAGGCCGGCTTCACCCGCGTGCGCATCGATGGCGAGATGTATCTGATCGAGGACGCCCCGGCGCTCGACAAGAAATACAAGCATGACATCGAGGTGGTGGTCGATCGCCTCGCGGTGAATGCGGAGATGTCCACCCGCCTTGCCGACAGCTTCGAACAGGCGCTCAAGCTGGCCGAGGGCCTCGCCTTTGTCGATCTGGCCGATGGCGTTGTCCCAGGACGCGAGAGCGAAGCGGAATCCGCAGGCAAGATGAAGAACAGCGGCATCCCCGCCAACCGCATCGTCTTATCCGAAAAATTCGCCTGCCCGGTCAGCGGCTTCACCATATCGGAGATCGAGCCGCGCCTCTTCTCCTTCAACGCCCCCCAGGGCGCCTGCCCGGCGTGCGACGGCCTTGGCGAGCGGCAGGAGTTCGACCCCGAACTGGTCGTCCCCAACGAAGCGCTCAGCCTCAAAAAAGGTGCCGTCGTTCCCTGGGCCAAGTCCAACCCGCCCAGCCCTTATTATATGCAGGTGCTCGGCTCCCTCGCGAAGGAATTCGGCTTCTCCCTCGAAACGCCGTGGCAGGATCTGCCCGGCGAGGTGAAGCTCATCATCCTGCACGGCACCGGCGGCAAGCCCGTCACCCTGCGCTTTGTCGACGGCAAGAAGAGCTATGAGGTGAAGAAGGCGTTCGAGGGCGTGATCGGCAACCTCAACCGTCGTCTGCTCCAGACCGAAAGCGCCTGGATGCGCGAGGAACTGTCCAAATATCAGACCGCCATGCCGTGCGAGACCTGCGGCGGCGCGCGCCTGAAGCCCGAAGCGCTGGCCGTGAAGATCGCGGGCGAGGATATCTCGCTCTCCACCCGCCGCTCGGTGGTGGATGCGCTCGCCTTCTTCACCGCCATGCCGGGCAAGCTCACCGACCAGCAGAACCAGATCGCCCGCGCTATCCTCAAAGAAATCGTAGAGCGGCTTGGCTTCCTCAACAATGTCGGCCTGGATTATCTCAACCTCGACCGCACCTCGGGCACGCTGTCGGGCGGCGAGAGCCAGCGCATCCGCCTCGCCTCGCAGATCGGCTCCGGCCTGTCGGGCGTGCTCTATGTGCTGGACGAGCCCAGCATCGGCCTGCACCAGCGCGACAACGACCGGCTGCTCATCACCCTCAAGCGCCTGCGCGACCTTGGCAACAGCGTCATCGTGGTGGAGCATGACGAGGACGCGATCCGCACCGCCGACTATATTGTCGACATGGGGCCGGGCGCGGGCGTGCATGGCGGCTCCATCGTCGCGCAGGGCACGCTGGCCGACATCCTCGCGCACAAGGACAGCCTGACCGCCGATTATCTGAACGGCACCCGCCGGATCGAGGTGCCCAAAAAGCGCCGCAAGGGATCGGGCAAGAAACTGACCGTCCACAATGCCCGCGCCAACAATCTGCGCAGCGTCACCGCGGCGATCCCGCTCGGCACCTTTACCTGCATCACCGGCGTGTCGGGATCGGGCAAGTCCAGCTTCACCATCGACACGCTCTATGCCGCGAGCGCCCGCGCCCTCAACGGCGCCCGCATCATCGCCGGCGCGCATGACAAGGTGACGGGGCTGGAACATTGCGACAAGGTGATCGACATCGACCAGTCGCCCATCGGCCGCACCCCGCGCTCCAACCCGGCCACCTATACCGGCGCCTTCACCAATATCCGCGACTGGTTCGCGGGCCTCCCCGAAAGCCAGGCGCGCGGCTACAAGCCGGGCCGCTTCAGCTTCAACGTCAAGGGCGGCCGGTGCGAGGCATGCCAGGGCGACGGCGTGCTGAAGATCGAGATGCACTTCCTGCCCGACGTCTATGTCACCTGCGACGTCTGCCACGGCGCGCGCTATAATCGCGAAACCCTGGAGGTGAAGTTCAAGGGGATGTCGATCGCCGACGTGCTCGACATGACGGTCGAGGATGCGGTGGAATTCTTCAAGGCGGTGCCGCCGATCCGCGACAAGATGGCGATGCTGGCGGAAGTCGGCCTCGGCTATGTGAAGGTCGGCCAGCAGGCGACGACGCTCTCGGGCGGCGAGGCCCAGCGGGTAAAGCTCGCCAAGGAACTCTCCCGGCGCGCCACCGGCAACACCCTCTATATCCTGGACGAACCGACCACCGGCCTCCATTTCGAGGATGTCCGCAAATTGCTGGAAGTGCTCCACGCCCTGGTCGAACAGGGCAACAGCGTCGTCGTGATCGAACATAATCTCGACGTCATCAAGACCGCCGACTGGATCATCGACATGGGCCCGGAAGGCGGCGTGAAGGGCGGCGAAGTCGTCGCCGAAGGCACACCGGAGAAGGTGGCGAAGGAGCCCCGGAGCTTTACCGGCCATTATCTGGCACCGTTGCTGGGGCTGGAGAGCGTGGCGGCGGCGTGAGAAGTGCGATTGGAGCGGAAGCCGGAAAATCCTGTTCGTTCCATTCACCAGCGAACACGGAATATGCTGCACAACCCGCTAATAGAGCGTCGTAAGACTCGCCATCAAAAGGGACAGCCCGATATTGTAAGCTATCGGTTCAGGCTTGAGTGCCAATTCGTCCATCTTCCTTTCCACCATCCTCGCGCTTTTCCCGATTGACCGGTTCCAGCACCCCTTTCATACAGGCGACGGCCATCGCACATGGGGATGCGCGGGGCTGCGTTCTCTGGGGGAAACACATTGAAGAAGATTGTCATTCTGGCCGCATTTCTGGCCATGGGGACCGTTGCGCACGCAAAACAGCGCACGGTCATCGAGGATTTGCCTAAGGAAATCATCGACAACAACCATGTCGCCACGGTCGAGGTGTCCATCGCTGACACCGCGAAGGAAAAACTGGACAAGATCGAGCTGAAGGCAGCGGAAAAGCGCAAGGAGGCCGGGCTCGCGCCCTATGACGCAGCGCTGGTTTCCGGCCATCCATCAAAGGATAGCTACGATACGTTGCCCTTTGAGGTCATGTTCCCCCTCGTCATGCAGGATGTCACCCACGAATGGGGCCTGACGGAGGAAAAGGGCACCCCCATCACTCTGCGCGTCACGGTGGAGACGATCAAGACGGCGAACGCCGCCATGGCAATCCTGCTCAGCAGCAGTTCGGACGAGTTGGCCGGCAAGGTCGAGGTGCTCAATGCACAGGATGGGCAGAGCATCGGTTCCTTCTACGTCCATGTCGTGAACAGCCATGGTGGCTGGGGCGGCATGCTGATGCGCGGCGGCGGCATCCGCGAGAAGCTCGCCGAGGAGTTCTCGCTGGAAAGCGCCCGCATCCTGACCGGCAGCACCAAGAAGGACTGGAAGAAGCGGCTGAAAGCGCGTGAGGAGGCCACGAAGGTCGCCGCCGCAACGGCGCCCGCCGCGGCGCAATGAGGGCATGGCCCATGGCGGTAGCGGCCGGCGTCATGCTAGCCGCGACCGCCCCCGCATCCGCCCGTGTCGTCGACTATGGCCTGGACAAGACAGCGATAGAGGCCGCTGCACAGGATCAGGGGATCGAAGGCCCCTTTTCCGACACGCCCGCCCCACCGCTCTATCCCGTCACGCTGACGGAACCGACAGCGGCGAACCACATCGTCAAGGTGGTCAGTATCTATTGCCAGGCATATAAGGTGGAAAATCCCGTCTCCGCCCTGCTGCTGCAACTCCTCGCCGCGCCGCCTGCCGCACCCTCTCCCATGCCGGCCGCCACGTCCGGCCTGACCCTGCACATGGTGAAGGGCTCCACCCTGCTGCGCTGTCTGGGCACGGGCGAATTCAAGAATATCTGCAAGAATGAAGTGAAACTCTCCGCCCAGGCGCAATTTGCTGCAGCGGACGGCTCTACGACAACGCTTCCCCTCACCGTCAGCGTGGAGAGGGAAGGACGCGTCGGCGGCTTTTGCGGCAATATGGCCCGCTATACCGGCATCGTCAGCCGCGAAGCCGCCATCGCCCTGATCGCCAAGGCTCGCACCGCCTATGAGGAAGCGGTGCAAAACAGGCCGTGACGCCACATTGATCGCGCGTCCGCACGCCAAGCCTGCTCACCAAAACGCAAGCGGCCCGGCGCCATGCCAAAGCCCCCGGCCAACAACGCCTGTCCCCGAACCGCTGGCCGGAACCCCTCGCCTCGTCACCCGTTACTCCCTCGAACCCCGTAGAGGAGAGGAAGGAAACGCCATGCTCCGCATGCTCATTCTGGGCGGCATCGTCGCCTATGTCGGCAAGAAGCTCCATGACGAGGGCACGCTGACCCAATTCAAGGACGACCTGACCCGCCGCCTCCGCCCCGGGGGCGCCACCCGCGCCGTCGATCAGCCTCCCGCCACCGGCACGGCGCCCGCGCGCCGACGCACGCCCGAACCGATCGCCTGAGGCCCCGGCGCGCGCCGCCTGCCCCTCTTTCCATGCGGAGACATCCCATGCGTACCCCCATCCTTGCCGCCGTCATCCTCGCCAGCCTACCGCTGGGCGCCTGCATGTCGGATGGCGGCGGCGGGCGCGGCTATGGCTATGACCGCCCCGGCGACCGGCGCCCGCCGCACCACCGCCAGCTTCGCGACAACGACTATATCTACCGCGACAATGACGGCCGCTATTATTGCAAGCGGGATGACGGGACGACCGGCACCATCGTCGGCGCGATTGCGGGCGGCGTGCTGGGCAATGTGATCGCGCCCGGCGGATCGAAGACGCTGGGCACCATTCTGGGCGCCGGCGGCGGCGCGCTCGCCGGCCGCGCGATCGACAAGAACGACGTGCGCTGCGAATGATGGCCGCTACGAAGACGGGCACGACGAAGATGGGCGCTGCGAAGACAGGTGGGCGTCGGTCGGCGATGCCCGCCTCCAGGGCAGCCCACTGACCGGCCATTTCCGCGCGACGGACAGCCTCTCACCCGTCCCCGCGCACGCTTGGTCAGGCGCCGAACGCGCCGCGCCGCAAGGCATATGGCACGGGCTGGGACTCGCGCCGGATTCCATGCTAATGTTATCTCTTGCCGGAGTCGCGAGTACAATCATAACAACCGCATCCGGCACGATGTTTCCCCCAAGGAGAGGATGGGAGAACAGCGATGTTGGACGTCAATTATTTGCTGCACAGGCAACAGATGTCGCTGCTTCAGGCAGCGGTCGCGTCCTGCCCGGAAAGCCGCGCGGTCCATGAAGACATGGCGCGCGCCTATCTCGATCAGGTCCGCGATTATGCACGCGCCAATCGCAGGGCCACAACCATCAGGGCACTCGCCACCGCAGACGCCCTCTGCTGATCGCGGCGCGACGCCGGGCAACGCACCGCCGCCCGCGATGCGGAAAACGGAATGCCGCGCCGCCTTTGCGCGCCTGCCTGTGATCGCTCGCCTTTCCTTCCCCTCGGTTGCCTCCGGAGACAGGCCGTAGGGGCGCCCGTAAAACTCCCGTTCAGGCTTGCCGGTGCATGCCGATGGCCATGACCATGCCCAAAACCCTGCGTAACGCCCTGCACAACTTCTTGCCCGGGCACCTGCTCCGCCACCGCGCGCCCGCTGCGGCGCTCGCCGCCCTGCTCGCCCTCTCCGCCTGCGCTACGCCGGAAACCCGCGTGCGCACGGGCCTGATGGATGCAGGGCTCCCCCCGCCGCTCGCCGCCTGCATGGCCGACCGGATGGTGGATCGCCTGAGCCTGGTGCAGCTGCGCCGCCTGCAATCGCTGTCCAAGGTGCGTGGCGCCGACCTGCATCGCCTGTCGATCGACCAGTTCCTGCACAAGGTCCGCGCGCTGGAAGACCCGGAGATTTTCGTCGTGACCAGCAAGGCCGCCTTGAGCTGCGCCATTTCCGGTTAGAGACCGTTTGAGAAAGCCGGTTCCAGCCCGTTCGGGCTGAGCCTGCCAAAGCCTTGTCCCTTTCTTCGGAAGAGCAGTACGGCCCCCGATCCGGGAGCGAGCGAGGCGGGCGATCCACATTTGTCTTATGACGCTCCAGGCTGACCCTACGCCTTCCCGGCACTTTGCAATTTTGCAAAGCCATTTTGCGAAGTCACGCTGGAAATCGCCCTGCAGCTGTGCTTATGCCCTGTGCATTGCACCGCACCATTCAGGGGACAGGCTTTCCATGAACATTCACGAATATCAGGCCAAGGAACTGCTGGCGAAATATGGCGCGCCCGTGCCCGCCGGCTATGCCGCCTTCACCGTCGAGGAAGCTGTCGAGGCCGCCAAGAAGCTCCCCGGGCCGCTTTTCGTCGTCAAGGCGCAGATTCACGCCGGCGGCCGCGGCAAGGGCAAGTTCAAGGAACTGCCGCCTGAAGCCAAGGGCGGTGTGCGCCTGGCCAAGACGCTGGACGATGTGAAAGCCGCCGCGACCGACATGCTCGGCAACACGCTGGTCACCATCCAGACCGGCCCCGCCGGCAAGCAGGTGAACCGCCTGTACGTGACCGACGGCGCCGACATCGCCAAGGAATTCTACCTCGCCCTGCTCGTTGACCGCGCCACCGGCCGCGTCGCGTTCGTCGTGTCGACCGAAGGCGGCATGGACATCGAGGAAGTCGCCCATTCGACGCCCGAGAAGATCCACACCTTCGCCGTCGATCCGGCCACCGGCTTCCAGCCGCATCACGGCCGCGCCGTCGCCGCCGCCCTGGGCCTGACCGGCGACCTCGCCAAGCAGGCCGCCAAGGTCGCCTCGTCGCTCTATGACGCGTTCCTGGACACCGACGCCGCGCAGATCGAGATCAACCCGCTCGCCGTCACCACCGACGACAAGCTCTATGTGCTCGACGCCAAGGTCGGCTTCGACGGCAACGCCCTGTTCCGTCACAAGGACCTGGTGGCACTGCGCGACGAGACCGAGGAAGACCCGGCCGAGCTGGAAGCCTCCAAATACGACCTCGCCTATATCAAGCTGGATGGCGACATCGGCTGCATGGTGAACGGCGCGGGTCTGGCCATGGCGACGATGGACATCATCAAGCTCAACGGCATGTTCCCCGCGAACTTCCTCGACGTTGGCGGCGGCGCCAGCAAGGAGAAGGTGACGTCCGCCTTCAAGATCATCCTGGCCGATCCCAATGTGAAGGGCATCCTGGTTAACATCTTCGGCGGCATCATGAAGTGCGACATCATTGCCGAGGGCATCGTCGCTGCCGCCAAGGAAGTGAACCTTTCCGTGCCGCTGGTCGTTCGCCTTGAAGGCACGAACGTCCAGCAGGGCAAGGAAATCCTCGCCGCATCCGGCCTTGCCATCGTCCCGGCGGACGATCTGGGCGACGCGGCGAAGAAGATCGTCGCACAAGTGAAGCAAGCCGCCTGATCGGCTTGCACATCACGACTAAACGCGCCAAGGGACGCGGCAGCCTTGAAAAAGGCGGCCGCGTCCTTGCCCGTGCAGGGGACAAGAGGCGCAGCAACTGGAGGATGATGAAATGAAAATCCTTGTACCCGTGAAACGGGTGATCGATTACAATGTGAAGCTGCGGGTGAAGGCGGACGGAACAGGCGTTGATCTTGCGAACGTCAAGATGAGCATGAACCCCTTTGACGAGATCGCGGTCGAGGAAGCCATCCGCCTGAAGGAAAAGGGCGTCGCGACCGAGATCGTGGTGGTCTCCATCGGCCCGGCCAAGGCGCAGGAAACGCTGCGCACCTCGCTCGCCATGGGCGCCGACCGCGCGATCCTGATCCAGACCGACGACGAAGTGGAGCCGCTGGGCGTCGCCAAGCTGCTCGCCAAGGTCTATGAGGAAGAACAGCCGGGCCTGGTGATCCTGGGCAAGCAGGCGATCGATGACGACAGCAACCAGACCGGCCAGATGCTCGCCGCGCTGCTCGGCCTGCCGCAGGGCACCTTCGCATCGAAGGTCGAAGTATCGGGCGACACGGTCGACGTGACCCGCGAAGTCGATGGCGGCCTGGAGACGGTGAAGCTTTCCGTCCCCGCGATCGTCACCACCGACCTGCGCCTCAATGAACCGCGCTACGCCTCGCTGCCCAACATCATGAAGGCGAAAGCCAAGCCGCTGGCGAACAAGACCCCCGCCGATTATGGCGTGGACATCAGCCCGCGCCTGGAAACGCTCAAGGTTGCCGAGCCGCCCAAGCGCGTTGCCGGCGTGAAGGTTGCCGATGTCGATGAACTGGTTGCGAAACTGAAAAGCCTGGGAGTTGCCGCATGAAGACGCTCGTCTGGGTCGAACATGAGGGCGGCGCCGTCAAGGACGCGACCCTCTCCGCCATCACCGCCGCTGCGAAGCTGGGTGAAGTACATCTGATCGTCGCCGGTGCCGGCGTCGACGGCGTCGCCGCCGAGGCCGCGAAGATCGCCGGCGTGGGCAAGGTCCATGTCGCCGACGACGCGGCCTTCGGCCATGCGCTGCCGGAGAATGTCGCGCCGCTGATCGTGGACCTGATGGGGCATCACGACGCCTTCGTCGCGCCCGCCACCAGCAACGGCAAGAACATCGCGCCGCGCGTCGCCGCGCTGCTCGACGTCATGCAGATCAGCGACATCCTGTCGGTCGAGAGCGAGGACACGTTCACCCGCCCGACCTATGCCGGCAACGCCATCGCCACCGTCCGCTCGAAGGACGCCAAGAAGGTGATCACCGTGCGCGGCACCGCCTTTGAAAAGGCGGCGCGTGACGGCGGATCGGGCGCGGTCGAGGCCGTCTCCTCCACCGGCGACAAGGGTATCTCGTCCTTCGTGGGCGCGGAGATCGCCAAGTCGGAGCGTCCTGAACTCACCAGCGCGAAGATCATCGTTTCGGGCGGCCGTGCGCTGAAGGACGGACCCACGTTCGAGGAATATATCATGCCGCTCGCCGACAAGCTCGGCGCGGCCGTCGGCGCATCGCGCGCGGCGGTCGACGCGGGCTATGTGCCCAACGACTATCAGGTCGGCCAGACCGGCAAGATCGTGGCGCCCGAAGTCTATGTCGCGGTCGGCATCTCCGGCGCGATCCAGCATCTGGCCGGCATGAAGGACAGCAAGACCATCATCGCCATCAACAAGGACGAGGATGCGCCGATCTTCCAGGTCGCCGATGTCGGCCTGGTCGGCGATCTCTTCAAGATCGTGCCGGAACTCACCGCCAAGCTGTGATCCGCGCGATCCTGCCCTGAAAGCAGAAGGCCCCGGTGAGAAGCCCGCCGGGGCCTTTTGCATAGGCCCCAGACATGGGATGCCGCCAGTGAGCGCCGAGATTTTCGAACCCCTGCTGCGCCGGCCCGGCCTGCTGATCGAGCGCATCGTCTCCCACGGACAGACGACCCCGCCCGACCAGCCCTATGTTCAGGCCCATGACGAATGGGTGACGCTGATCTCCGGCAACGCCCGCCTGCTGCTGGAAGGCCGCGAGGAATGCGCGCTCGCCCCGGGCGACCACATGCTGATCCCCGGCGGCATACGCCATTGGGTAACGTTCACCGCGCCCGACGAGCCCACCGTCTGGCTAGCCGTGCATATGGGCCTCCCCCAGGAGGAGTGAGTCGGAGCCGCTTATGTCGATTTGGGTGGATTTCAGACAGGCAGGTTTGGGACGCTTTCGTGCAACAATCGGACATCGGAAAGCTAAGGGATGCGCTGTGCTTATCGCTAGCACGACTGTGGAGCCTCACATGAAATTCAGTTGGTCGTCAGAAAGTCACATGCCCGCAGACGCGGCACTGATGCGCTGTGCGGGACCAATTGGCGATTTTCTTCAAAAGCGTTTTGCAAGTGGCACGCTCAAGGCCTCACCGATTGAACTGCGCTATGTTCCAATCATCATGCCGACCGACATGCACGACCATTACAAAGAAAGATCGCGGATAAGAATCAAGCAACAGCTTTATGATTGCGCACCTCATCTTTTCTATGATGTTTTCGTAAATGGGAGCCTTGAGGATCAACTCAGGGAGTATGTAGGCGGGTTAGCGAAGAGCCTACCCCATCTTCGACGCTTAGGGTTGTCGAACGATCAACTCTCCGAAGTTGAAGCCGCTTTTGCCGATGCGGCAGGAGGCCATTTTAGTTGACCGGTTTGGAGGCACATGGATCGTGCGTTTGATGACCAAAAATGGTCGTTTGCGGATGCCGTCAGCCAAAGATTATCCACAGCAGTAAGCCGCCGATGATGAAAGGCCCTAGCAACGCTGCCGCACCGCCGATCCATCCCCATTTTCGATAGGATAGTTCGACCACGCCTTCCCAAAAGCCTTGGATTATAATTTCAGCAAGCCACGCCATTTTGGTACGATGCCTGCCTACCAGAACGTCTGCAATCAGGAATGATATTGGCGATAGTTTTCGGCAAAAAATGGTCGCAAGCCGCCACCACACCCTACTCCGCCACATCCCCATCGGCGTCGATCTCGCCCGCCTGCGCCGCTTCCTCGTATGCATGGTCGGGGTGCAGCGGCGCGAACCGCAGCAGCACGAAGCCCGCCAGCGCCGAGACGACCGATCCCATCAGGATGCCGATCTTCGCATCCTCCACCAGTTCCGGCGCACCGGGAAAGGCGAGGCCGCCGATGAACAGGCTCATGGTGAAGCCGATGCCGCACAGCATCGCGACACCATAGATCTGTAGCCATGTCGCCCCGCGCGGCCGCGTCGCGATGCCGATCCGCACGCAGAGCCAGACCGCGGCAAAGATCGCCAGCTGCTTGCCCAGGAACAGGCCCGCCGCGACCCCCAAAGGTAAAGGCGCGACGATATCGGCCAGCCCGATGCCGGACAATGCGACGCCGGCATTGGCAAAACCGAATAGCGGCACGATGACATAGGCGCTCCAGGGATGCAGTGCATGTTCCAGCCGGTGCAGCGGGCTGTCCACGGCATCGGGCGCGCCCGGCGTCCGGCGGATCGGCACGGCAAGCGCCGCCAGCACGCCCGCGATGGTCGCATGCACGCCGGAGAGCAGCACCGCATACCAAAGCAGCGCGAAGCCCAGCAGATAGACCGGCAATGCCTTCACGCCCATGCGGTTGAGCGCGAACATGATCGCGAGGACGGCGGCGGCGGCGGCCAGCGCACCCCATGCCAGCCCATCGGTATAGAAGACCGCGATGATGCCGACCGCGCCCATATCGTCCACGATGGCAACCGTCGTCAGGAACAGCTTGAGCGACAGCGGCGCCCGGCTGCCCAGCAGCGCCAGCACACCGATCGCAAAGGCGATGTCCGTCGCGGCCGGGATCGCCCAGCCATTGCCAAGGCCCGGCGCGCCCTTCGCAACTGCAAGGTAGATACAGGCAGGCACGGCCATGCCCGCCGCCGCCGCGATTGCCGGCAGCACGCGCTTGTCCCAGCTGGAAAGGCGCCCGTCGACACATTCCCGCTTGATCTCCAGCCCCACGAGCAGGAAGAACAGCGCCATCAACCCATCGTTGATCCACAGATGCACCGTCATCGGCCCCAGCGTGCCCGCCAGCACCGGCCCCGTCGTCGCATGCGTGATTGCATGGTAGAAATGCCCGCTTTCCGCCGAAAAATTGGCAAGCAGCAGCGCCAGCGCCGCCGCCGCCATCAGCAGAACGCCGCCGCCGGCCTCGCTTGCGAGGAAGTCGCGCAGCGCCGATGGGTTCGTCCGCCCGTTCACGTCCAGCCCTTTGTCCAGTGTCATGGGTGCAAGGGTAGGGATAGCGCTTCCACGGGTCAAATGGCCGTTCTTTTCGCACCTGCAATAATCATCTTGCACAGCACAATGATTTCACGGCACATGGCATGGTGACGTCATGGGGGCATGTCATCAACACACCGGAAATCCTCGCCTTTCTCCTGGCGGGCGCACAGCATGAAATCATGCTGTTCGCCGCTTGCGGACTGGTTCTGGGCGGGCTGGACGATGCGCTGATCGACATCCTGTTCTTCTGGCGCTGGCTGTGGCGCCGCCTGTTCATCTACAGCCGCTACCAGCCGATGACGACCGCGACCCTGCCGGACGCCGTCGACCGCGCGCCGCTCGCCATTTTCGTGCCGGCCTGGGATGAAGCGGCGGTCATCGGCCAGATGCTGCGCGACCTGACGGGCAAATGGGGCGCGGCGCGCTACCGCGTCTTCGTGGGCGCCTATCCCAATGATCCCGCGACCATCGGCATCGTCGCCGCCGCTGCCCGCGACCGGCCCGTCATCATGCCGGTCGTCACCGCCCGCCCCGGCCCCACGACCAAGGCCGATTGCCTCAATGCCCTGTGGGACGCGATGCTGCGCGACGAAGCCGCCACCGGCCAGCGCTACAAGGCCGTGATCCTGCACGATGCCGAAGATGTCGTGCATCCCGATGCGCTGCGCCTGCTGGATCGCATGGCCGACCGGTTCGATCTGGTGCAGCTGCCGGTCAAACCATATAAGAGCCAATATGGCAGCTGGGTCTCCGGCCACTATCTGGATGAATTCGCCGAAGCGCACGGCAAATATCTGTGCGTGCGGGAGGCGATCGGCGCGGCGGTGCCAAGCGCGGGCGTGGGTTGCGCCTTTTCCCGCGCCGCACTGGCGCGGCTGGCGGCCGAACAGGGTGGCCATCCCTTCGATCCCGGTTCGCTGACGGAGGATTATGAGATCGGCCTGCGGATCGTGGAGCATGGCGGCCGCAGCGTCTTCGTGCGCATGGCCGATGCGCTGGGCGAGATCGTCTGCACGCGCGAGCATTTCCCCGACACGCTGCGCCTCGCCGTCCGGCAGAAGGCGCGCTGGACGGTGGGCATCGCGCTTGCCGGCTGGGATCGCATGGGCTGGGGCAATGGCCTGGCCGAACGCTGGATGCGCCTGCGCGACCGCCGCGCCGCGCTGGCCGCGCTGATCCTGTTCGCCGCCTATCTCTCGCTCGTGCTGCAACTGCCGATCTGGATGCTGGCGCTGGCCGGCGCGCCTTCCCACCTGTCCCCCTCCCCCCTGCTCTCCATGCTGCTGCTGGCGACCGGCGTGCTGATGGCCTGGCGGCTCATCATCCGCATGCTGTTCGTGACGCGCGCGCATGGCTGGACGCAGGGGCTGCTGTCGGTGCCGCGCACCTTTGTCGCCAATCTGGTCGCGATCCTTGCCGCGCGACGGGCGATCTTCATCTATCTCGGCACCCTGCGCGGCCATCCGCTGATCTGGGACAAGACGCCGCATGTCTTCCCGGCCGCAATGCCAACCCCCGCCGCATGACGAAGCCGGCGCGCGGCCGCCCGTTGCGTTTCCTGCTGGTCGTGATGCTGTGCTGGTCCGGCGCGCGGCTGGCGCAAAGCCTCGACTTCGGCATGGCGCGGCCATTGCAGGCCACTGTCGCCCATGCGGATCATCCCCCGCCATCCGCGGCGCCGACGCCCCGGCGGACGGCATCGGTCGCGCCTGGGCCCATCGGGGCGCCGACGGTCTCCTATGGACGCCCGCTCCCACCGCATGTCACCCCGGCCATGGCCGGCGCCCACGGCATGGCGGCCCTCCTGCCCACGCTTTCCCCACCGGCGCCCGCCTTACCCGCGCCTTCCCTGGTTGCGTCTTCCCTGGCCGCAGAATCCCATGGCTATGCCGCCGGCAAAGGCCCGGCATCCCTCGATCGGGGCACGGCGCATGATGGCACCGGGGCACTGGCCGGCTTCCCGCCCGGCCTCGGCTTTCCCAGACGCGCAAGGTCCGGGGCATCCGACCGCTGGCAACTGTCGATCTGGGCCTTGTGGCGCCCCGGCATGGACGGCCATGCCAATGCCGGCACGGGCAGGCTGGGCGCGTCGCAGGCCGGCATGCGGATCGACCGGGAACTGCTGGCGGGCGGCGCCGGCGGCGGGCGCCTGACCGGCTATGCCCGCCTGTCCCGCGCCTTCGTCCAGCCCGCATCGCCCGAAGCCGCCCTCGGCATCGCGCTGCAACCCGTGCGCGCCGTGCCCTTCACCATCGGGATCGAGCGCCGGATCGCGCTGGGCACTGGCGATCGCGACGCCATGGCCATCATGGGCGCGGCCGGCATCGGCCCGCTCGCCCTTCCCGGCAGGATCGCGCTGGATGGCTATGCGCAGGCCGGCATGGTCGGCGCCCGCAGCCGCGATGCCTTTGGCGATGGCCGCCTGTCCCTGCTGCGCCCGGTCGGGGACGGCCGCATCGCCCTTGGCCTTGGCCTGTCGGGCGGCGCGCAACCGCAGGTCGCGCGCCTCGATTTCGGCCCGGAGCTTCGCGCGAAGCTCAAGGTCGCGGGCGGCACCCTGCGGCTGGATGCCGGCTGGCGCACACGGATCGCGGGAAATGCACGGCCCGGCTCCGGCCCGGCAATCACGCTGGCGAGCAACTTCTGACCGTTCGCAGCCATGCGATCCGAAAATGCGATCGCAAGGGGAAAGAGGGTTTCCGCTCACGGTGGAAACGCTCTAGGATCGCGCCGACAATGGACCTTTATCTCCCCATCGCCAATCTCTCCGTGAATGCGCTGGTCATCATCGGCCTGGGTGGCATCGTCGGCCTGCTTTCCGGCATGTTCGGCGTGGGCGGCGGTTTTCTGACGACGCCGCTGCTCATCTTCTACGGCATCCCACCCACGGTCGCCGCGGCATCGGCGGCAACGCAGGTGACGGGCGCCAGCGTCTCGGGCGTCGTCACGCACCTGCATCGCAAGACGGTCGACGTCCATATGGGCGCGGTGATGGTGGCGGGCGGCCTTGTCGGCGCGGGCATCGGCGCGCTGCTGTTCCGCCTGCTGCAGAAGGTGGGGCAGATCGATACCGTCATCGGCATCCTCTATGTGCTGATGCTGGGCTCCATCGGCCTGCTGATGGCGCAGGAATCCATCCACGCGCTGGTCGCCATGCGCACCGGCCAGCACCCCCCGGCCCGCAAGCGCCGCCATCACCCGCTGGTCGCAGCGCTGCCGATGCGCTGGCGCTTCTACCGCTCGGGCCTTTATATTTCCCCGCTCGCCCCCTTCCTGCTGGGCGCGGCGACGGGCATCCTCACCATGTTGCTGGGCGTGGGCGGCGGCTTCATCATGGTGCCCGCCATGCTCTATCTGCTGGGCATGACGACTCAGGTCGTGGTCGGCACGTCGCTGTTCCAGATCCTGTTCGTCACCATCGCGACGACGATGATCCACAGCCTGACGACCAAGGCGGTCGACCTGGTGCTGGCGCTGCTGCTGCTGATCGGCAGCGTCGTGGGCGCGCAGGTCGGCACCCGCATCACCATGAAGGTGCGGCCGGAATATCTGCGCATCGTGCTGGCCTTCGTCGTGCTGGTGGTTGCGATCCGCATGGCGCTGGGCCTGGGCTGGCGGCCCGATGAAATCTATACGGTGCAGGTGCGATGAGGGCGCGGCGGGCAGCGTTCGCCACCGCCCTGCTCGGCTGCTGGCTGATGCTGACGGCGGCCGATGCCGTGCGCGCGCCCATCCTCGTGCCCGACGTGTCGCAGCGCTCGGTGGAAATCCAGTACAGCTTCACCGGCGCCGAACTGCTGCTGTTCGGCGCCATCGTCTATCCCGATGGCCGCCCGCCGCGCCGCCCCGCCGACATCGTCGTCGTGCTGAAAGGCCCGGCCCAGTCGATCACCATGCGCGAGAAACAGAAGGTCGCCGGCATCTGGGTCAATGCGGACAGCGCCGCCTTCCGCTCCGCCCCCAGCTTCTACGCCATGGCATCGTCCCGCCCGATCGACCGGATCGTCGATGAACGCACCGCCGCCATCTACGAACTGGGCGTCGACAAGCTGCAACTCTCCCCCTCCTCCATCAACGAAAATGCCGAAATGGAGCGCTTCCAGGCGGGGCTGGTCGACCTGCGCCGCCGCAACGGCCTCTATGTCGAGCGGCCGGGCACGGTGGAGATCACCGACAGCGTGCTCTATCGCGCCCGCCTGCCCCTCTCCGCCCGCGTGCTGGTGGGCAATTACACCGCCGAAACCTTCCTCATCCAGGACGGGCGCGTCGTCGCGGCGGCGGTGCGCGACATCACCGTGCAGAAATCCAGTTTCGAACGCTTCATCGCGCTGGCCGCGACCGACTGGTCCTTCCTCTACGGCCTCACCGCCATCGCCCTTGCCGTCGGCATGGGATGGGGGGCGGGCGCCATCGCGCGGCGGATCTGATGCCCGGCCCGGTCGCATGTGCCCCGGGCATCGGCTTTTCGCAAAGCGACGGGGAAATGAAATGAGCTTGCGCGACATGCGCCGGATCGAACGCCACGCGCTCTAAGCCAATCTTTACGTTTGCGATCTAATCTCACCCGCTGGCCGATGCGATAAAGACGCGTGGCCGGCGGGGGAACCACATGAATCACATGACCGGATCGGAACAGTTCGCGATGCACGGCGCCAGGGCGACAAGCGGGCCATTCAACGGTGCGATGGGTGTCGTGTTCCAGATCGCCGGGTCCAGTTCCCAGATCCTGATCGACACCCGTGGCCTCTCCTCCTTCGCCGATCATGCCGATCAGTCCATCCGCATGGCGGGCCAGGTCGGCAGCCAGGTGAAGATGCGCGTGGGCGGCGTGTGGCTGATCGCCAGTATCCGCGCGGTCACGCTGGACCGGCGCGATCCCAACATCATCGTCGCCGATATCGACTTTCTGGGCGAGGGCGACGAGGAAGCGGGCAGCGGCCGCATCGCCCACTTCCGCCGCGGCATCACCCGCTATCCGACGCCGGGCACGGAAATCTTCCCCGTCTCCACCGCCGACATGCACCAGATCTATGCCGCCGACGATCGCGCCCATGTCCGCGTCGGCACCGTCTATCCCACGCAGGACACGCCCGCTGCGCTCTATGTCGACTCCATGCTGGGCAAGCATTTCGCGCTGCTGGGCTCCACCGGCACCGGCAAGTCGACCAGCGCCGCGCTGATCCTCCACCGCATCTGCGATCTCGCGCCGCAGGGCCATATCGTGATGATCGACCCGCATGGCGAATATGGCGCGGCCTTCCGGGATAATGGCGCGATCTTCGATATCAACAACCTTGCCTTGCCCTATTGGCTGATGAATTTCGAGGAGCATTGCGAGGTCTTCGTCACCTCGCAGGGCGCCGAGCGCACCATGGACCGGGACATCCTGGCCAAATGCCTGCTGGCCGCGCGCGGCAGGAATCGGCTGGCCGAAGGCGCCGCGCGCCTGACCGTCGATTCCCCCATCCCCTATCTGCTGTCGGACCTGACGACGATCCTGCAGAATGAAATGGGCAAGCTGGACAAGGGCACCGGCACCCTCCCCTATCTGCGCCTGAAGACCAAGATCGAGGAGATCAAGGGCGACCCACGCTACAGCTTCATGTTCTCCGGCATGCTGGTGGCCGACACCATGCAGGCGTTCCTCGCCAAGATCTTCCGCCTGCCCTCCGACGGCAAGCCCATCTCGATCATCGACGTGTCGGCCATGCCGTCCGACATCACCTCGGTCGTGGTGTCGGTGCTCTCGCGCATGGTGTTCGACTATGCGATCTGGGCGCGCACGGAGCCGCAGCGGCCCATCCTGCTCATCTGCGAGGAGGCGCATCGCTACATCCCCAACACCACCACCGGCGGCGGTCAGGCGGTGCGCAAGATCCTGGAGCGGATCGCCAAGGAAGGCCGTAAATACGGCGTCTCGCTGGGCCTCATCACCCAGCGCCCGTCCGACCTTGCCGAAGGCGTGCTGTCGCAATGCGGCACCATCATCGCCATGCGCCTGAACAACGATCGCGACCAGGCCTTCGTGAAGGCCGCCATGCCCGAAGGCGCGCGCGGCTTCCTCGATTCCATCCCGGCGCTGCGCAACCGCGAATGCATCATCTGCGGCGAAGGCGTCGCCGTGCCGATCCGCGTCGCGCTCGACACGCTGGAGGAACATCGCCGCCCCGCCTCCAGCGACCCCAGCTTCTCCGACCTGTGGTGCCAGACCGGCGGCGAGCAGGAAATATTGGAACGCACCGTCAGCCGCTGGCGCAACCAGGGGCGCTGAATGGCGGCCTTGTCACTCGGCTGGCGTCACTCGGCCGGCGCGACACGGCCGGCCGGGACATCGGATGCCTGCGCCGTCTCGCCGTCCTCCGGCGCATGCGGCGGCACCATCGGCCTCGCCTTGCGCCAGCTGCCCTCCAGATAGAGCGCCAGGGCGCAGGCCGCCGCCACGATCGACCCGACCGGAAAGGCGATCCACAGGGCGTCCGCGCCGATGGCCGGATAGGCGAAGTGATAAAAGCCCAGCCGCACCGGGAACATCGCAAAGGCAAGCACGAACAGCGGCCGCAGCACGACGCCATTGGCGCGCATGATGCCGAAGAGCACCATGGAAATGCCGAAGATCAGGAAGCTCCAGCTCGCCAGGAACTGCATGTGCCGGGCGATGTCGATGGCCGGGCTGGCCGCGCCCAGGAACAGCGCCAGCACCGGCCGGTCGAACAGCAGGATCAGCGTGATGACGACGCCGGTGATCAGGCAATGCATGGCGATGCCGCTGCGCGCGGTGCTGTTCACCCGGTCCCACCGACCCGCGCCGATATTCTGCGCCGCCATGGCGCTGACAGCGCCGCCGATCGCCATCGCCGGCATCTGGATATAGGTCCATATCTGCTGCGCCGCGCCATAGGCGGCGGTGGTGAGCAGGCCCTGCTGGTTGACCAGGCCGACCATCATCAGCCCCGCGCCG
This sequence comes from Sphingobium aquiterrae, assembly GCF_037154135.1. Lineage (NCBI taxonomy): Bacteria > Pseudomonadati > Pseudomonadota > Alphaproteobacteria > Sphingomonadales > Sphingobiaceae > Sphingobium > Sphingobium aquiterrae. The sequence goes on along the minus strand of NZ_JBANFL010000013.1, from coordinate 111,240 downwards.
GACAGCACGATCATCTGCACGCCCATCGGGAAGCCCTTGACGACCAGCAGCCGAAGCTCGGCAAAGCGCGGCAGCAGCCAGCCAAGTTCGCGCCCACGCAACCGCAGCGGCAGGTCTTTCCAATAGATATAGGCGACGAGCGCGAACAGGCTGACATAGTTGGCGATGGCGGTCGCCGTCGCCGCGCCCCTGATCCCCAATTCCGGTGCCGGCCCCAGCCCAAGGATGAAGACCGGGTTCAACCCGGCGTCGAGGATCACCGAGAGGATCATGAACCACAGCGGCGTCATCGAATCTCCCGCCCCGCGCAGGCCCATCATTAGCATCACCACGATCTGCATCGCGGGCATCGCCAGGAAGATGATCCGCAGATAGGCGAGCGCCATGGGATAGGCATTGGCCGGCGTGGACAGGCCGCGCAGGATGTCCGGCGCGAAGATCCAGCCCGCGACGGCAACGATCATCGACAGGCCGAGGCAGAAGCCGATGGCGGCGCCGAACGCCTCGCGCGCGGCGGCGATGTCCCGCCGCCCCATCGCCTGCCCCACCATCACGGTGGAGGCCAGGCCGAAGCCGAACACCGCCGAGAACATGAGGAACATGATGACATTGGCATTGGCCGTCGCCGCCAGCGCATCCTCGCCCAGGAAACGCCCGACCCAGACCGAGTTGATCGATCCGTTCAGCGACTGGAGGATATTGGACGCCAGCGTGGGCACCGCGAACAGCAGCAGCGTGCGACCGATAGGGCCGGTCGTCAAATCACGCCGCTTTGGTGCGCTCGCCGCTGTCGCCATGCCGTCCCCCTCCCGTCGTCTCATCGCCTGGACATGCCCGGTGCGCCCGCTCAGCACAGCCGCGCGAGCGCCGCTTCCAGACGATCGGCCTCGGCGGCCTTCTCGGCATGGTCCTCACGCGCCTTCACCACCGCCTCGGGCTTTGCCCGCTCGACGAAGCTGGGATTGGCCAGGCGCCCGGCAAGGCTGTCGCGCTCCTTCACCGCCGCCTCGCGCGCCTTGGCAAGGCGGGCCTTCTCGGCATCGAGGTCGATGACGCCGGCCAGCGGCAGGAAGAAGGTGGCCTCCTCGATCACGATCTGCGCCGCGCTGCCTTCCACGCCCTCGCCAAAGCTCAGCGTGTCGACGCGAGCGAGCCGGGAAAGGGCCGCGCCCTGCCGGTCGAGGCGGCGGCGGGTTTCCTCGGTCGCGTCGCGCACCACGGCCTGCATCTTCGCGCCGGGGGGGACATTCAGCTCCGTGCGGGCCGTGCGGATGGCCGAGACCAGCCGGATCAGCCAGTCGATCTCCGCCTGCGCCGCCTGATCCACCTCGTACAGCGCCTGCGGCCATGGCGCGACGATCAGCTCATGCGCGCGCGGATGGGCGGGATCGGCCATCGCATGCCACAATTCTTCGGTGATGAAGGGCATGAAGGGATGCAGCATGACAAGGATCTGGTCGAACACCCAACCCGCGACGGCGCGGGTTTCATCGTCCATCTGGGCCTTGCTGAGTTCGATAAACCAGTCGCAATACTGATCCCAGATGAAGTGATAGATGGCGTTCGCGGCGGCATCGAAGCGCAGGTCGGCCATCGCCTGGTCGATCGCCTGGACGGTCACGACCGTCTCGGCAATGATCCAGCGGTTGACGGGCGCCTGCGCATGGGGCGCTTCATGCGTGGTCGATGCCGTGACGCCATTGGCCTGCAGGAAGCGCGCGGCGTTCCACAGCTTGGTCGCGAAGTTGCGATAGCCCTCGACCCGCTTCTCATCCATCTTGATGTCGCGGCCCTGGCTTTCCATCGCCGCCATGAAGAAGCGCAGCGCGTCGGCGCCATAGCGGTCGATCAGGCCCAGCGGATCGACGGTATTGCCCTTCGATTTCGACATCTTGCTGCCATCGGCGGCGCGGACGAGGCCGTGGAGGTACAGCTTCTTCCACGGCACCTCCTTCATGAACTCGATGCCTTGCATCGCCATCCGCGCATCCCAGAAGAACAGGATGTCGAAGCCGGAGATCAGCAGGTCATTGGGATAATGGCGCTTGAGCAGCTCGGTTTCCTCTGGCCAGCCCAGCGTGCCGAACGGCCACAGCGCGGAGGAGAACCAGGTGTCGAGCACGTCGGGATCGCGCACCAGCGCCTTGTTGCCGGCCAGCGCCTGCGCCTCCGCTTCGGTCGCGGCGACATAGGGATTGCCGTCCTCGTCATACCATGCCGGAATCTGATGCCCCCACCAGAGCTGGCGGGAGACGCACCAGGGCTGGATATTCTCCATCCAGTTGAACCAGGTCTTTTCCCACGTCCTGGGCACGATCTCGATCGCGCCGGTCTTCACCGCCTCGATCGCGGGACCGGCGAGTTTCTCCGCGTCGACATACCATTGGTCGGTCAGCCACGGCTCGATGACGACATTGGAGCGGTCGCCATAGGGCGTCTGGATGGTGCGCGGCTCGGCATCGGCCACCACGGGCTCGCCGTCCTTGTTCTTGCTGACATGCGGCACCAGCAGGCCCAGCGCCTTCATCTCGGCCACGACCAGTTCGCGCGCGCCATCCACGCCATCGCGGCGGAAGCGGTGCAGCCCCAGGAAGCGCTCCGGCACCAGGCCATCGGCGGTCTGCACCACATTGGCGTCGACATCGAACATGTTGAGCATGTCGCCGGCCTTGAAGCCCGCGCGCTTGCCCACCTCGAAATCGTTGAAGTCATGCCCCGGCGTGATCTTCACCGCGCCCGATCCCAGTTCCGGGTCGGCATGTTCGTCCGCGACGATCCTGAACCGGCGGCCGGTGATCGGCTGGAGAATCTCCTTGCCGATGACGGACTGGTAGCGCGGGTCTTCCGCGTTCACCGCGACAGCCATGTCGGCCAGCATCGTTTCCGGGCGCGTCGTGGCGACGACGATATGATCCGCGCCGTTCGCCAGCGTCACGCCATCCGCCAGCGGATAGCGGAAATGCCAGAAGCCGCCCTTTATTTCGCGCGTCTCGACCTCCAGGTCCGAGATCGCGGTGCGCAGGCCCGGGTCCCAGTTCACCAGCCGCTTGTCGCGATAGATGAGGCCGCGCTTGTGCAGTTCGACAAAGACGGTGACGACCGCCTCCGAAAAACCCTCGTCCATGGTGAAGCGTTCGTTCGCCCAGTCCATGGAGCAGCCTAGGCGGCGCAGCTGGCCGGTGATCGCCCCGCCGCTCTCCGCCTTCCATGCCCACACCTTTTCGATGAACTGCTCGCGGGTGAAGTCCGTGCGCTTGCTGCCGGCGGCGTTCAGTTGGCGCTCGACCACCATCTGGGTCGCAATGCCGGCATGGTCGGTGCCGACCACCCACAGCGCATCCTTGCCGCGCAGCCGCTCATAGCGGATGACGATATCCTGCAGCGTATTGTCCAGCGCATGGCCGATGTGGAGCGAACCCGTCACATTGGGCGGCGGGTTGACGATGGTAAAGGGCTGCGCGTCCGGACGCGCCGGGCGGAACAGGCCCTTGTCTTCCCAATGGGCATACCAGCGCGCTTCGATGGCGGCGGGATCGAATGTCTTCGGCAGGTCGGTCATGACAGGCGCTTTAACGCCTGCGTGCGTGTCGTCAAACAGGCTTTGGCGGTGACAATGGCCATAAAATGCCCGACCGAGGGGGATGGCGGGCCGGCAGGTGCGCCGGGCCGGTCAGCGGCCGGTGATCCGGGCGATTTCCTTCGCCACCATATCCTCGACCATCGCCGGCAGACGGGCGTCCAGCCAATCCTTCAGCATCGGGCGCAGCATCGTCCGCACCAGCCCTTCCAGCGTATTGTCCTCGCCGGGCTGGGGCTTCACCAGCATGGTAGAAAGGGCCGCGAGGGAAAGGCGCGCGGAAACCTCGCTCGCGACGGACAGGATGCCGTCGTCGGGCGCGGAGACGGGGTCGGCCGCCGCTGCGGGTGCCGGAGCCCCGGGATCGGCGGCGATGGCGGCATGATGGGCTTCGGCCACGGGATCGGTCAGTTCCAGGATTTCGTCGCTTTCATCGGCTGCCTCGGGCTGGGCCTCGCCACGTGCGCGCCGGGCCGGCTTCGCCGTCGCGGCCTTGGCCGCTTCCTCGCCCTCTTCGGCGATGATCCGCTTGATGGAGGACAGGATCTCTTCCATCGACGGTTCCCTGCTGAGATCACCCATGCTTTTTCCCCACCGCATTAGGTTACTGCGCGGCTGTCGGGCTTACATTGGCGGTTTGCGCATGTGTGTCAACGGTGCGCGTGGCAACCGGCATGGGCGCCTTGTCATAGTCCCAGTCGAACCATTTGCCCTTCACGCGGTCATAATTGGTGGTCGGATCGTAAAGCGCCCCGCCATCCAGGCTGAGGTCGTCGGCCTGCGCATGGCCCATGGCGGCGAGCAGCGAAAAGCCCGCGACATAGGCGTTCCGCCGCGCGGAAACGAGCTGCACGCGGGCGCTCAGCGCCTCCTGCTCGGCGTTCAGGATATCGAGGATGGTGCGGCTGCCGACGGTATTTTCCGCCCGCACGCCCTCCAGGCTGAGCGAGGCGGCGTCCACCGCCTTCTGGCTCGACTGGATGGTCTGCAGGGATGCCTGCCAGCTAGCATAGGCCGCCCGCGTCTGCGCAATCACATTGCGCTCCACCTGGACGGAGGTTTCGATGGCCTGCGATTCGCGGGCCTGGCTCTGGCGCACCTGGGCCGCCGGGCGACCGCCCTGATACAGCGGCAGGGCGACGGTCGCGCCCGCCACGACCTGCTTCGTCCAGGGCGCGCTGCCCACGCCTTCGGAGCCCAGATAATGGGTGTAGCTGGCCTGGGTGAAGGCGGACAGCGTGGGCAGCGTGCCGGCCTTCGCGACCTTCACGTCCACGCCCGCCGCCTGGCGCGCCTTCTGGGCGGAGAAAATATCGGGATTGTCGGCCAGCGCCACCTGAACGGCGGCGTCCGGCGTCGCGGGCAGGCCCGGCAATTCCGGCGGCGTTTCCAGATCGTCGGGCGCCTCCCCCACCAGCGCGATATAATTTTCGCGGCTGGTGATCAGGTTGGCCTCGGCCGATTGCAGGTCGCTGCGCGCCAAGGCGAGGCGCGATTCGGACTGGGCGATGTCGGTGCGGGTCAGGTCGCCGACTTCGAAACGATCGTTCGTCGCCTGCAGGTTGACTTCCAGCACATTCACATTCGCGCGATTGAGCGCCACGATCGCGCTGTCGCGGATCACATCCATATAGGCGGCGACAACCTGCGAAAACACGCTCGATTCGGTCGCGCGCAGGTCTGCCTGACCGGCTTCCACCCGGATTTTCGCGGCCTTGACGCTGTTGCGCACGGCGCCACCGGAATAGATCGGCACGTCGAGGCTGGCCGACCCCTCCACCGAGCGGTCCGGCGCGAAGAAACTGTTCGCCGGCTTGACCAGCAAATTCTGGAACTGGGCCTGGGATGTCACCCCGGGGCGCCCGGACGCCTTCTGGATCGGCACATTTTCATCATTGGCCCGCTGGCCGGCGCGGGCGCCCGTCAGCGTCGGATTGGAACGATAGGCCTTGGCAAGCGCGTCGCGCAGCGTTTCCGCCGAGGCGGGGGCAGCAGCGACAACGAGCGCCGCCACCGACGCGAGCAGAACTGTACGCGATATCGTCATGATGTCCAATCTGGGCGATGCGAGGTCAAAAGGCGAAGCTCCGTGGCTTGGCGAAGCCGGGAAGGGTTACCATTTCCATATCCACCAAACGGTTAAGGCCGAAACTCCCGCCAGTTTTGCGACCGGCGCACAGGCGGGTGACGCCGCGTTCGGCCAGGCCGGTGACGATCCGGCCGTCTTCGGCCAGCTGGCCCAGCAGCGCATCGGGAATATTCTCGACCGCGCCGTCGATCAGCACCACGTCATAGGGCGCGCCGCCGGCAGCGCCCGCGACCAGTGCGCCCTGAGTCACCTCGACACCGTTGGCGCGCGCGCTCTCGACGAGTGCGGCATCTTCCTCGACCGCGGTCACATCGGCGCCCAGCACCTTCAGCAAGGCAGCGCAATAGCCGGTGGCGGCGCCGATCAGCAGCACCTTCTCACCCGGCTTCACCGCCGCTTCGGTCAGCAGCCTGCCGGTCGCCAACGGCGGGTTGATCGCCCGGTCCCCCGACAGCGGCACCGGCCGGTCGATATAGGCCATCGCACGGCGCGCGGCCGGCAGGAAATCCTCCCGCGGGACATGCGCCATGGCGGCGATCACGCGCGGTTCATTGACGTCGCTGGTGCGAAGCTGGCTCTCCACCATGGCGGCGCGCATCGAAGGGTAATTATGTTCGGTCACGGCGAATCCCCGTCTGGCACAGCTGTATTGCCAATGCAATACAGCAAATCATTCGTCGAAGCTCTAAATCACCCGAGGGCTCAGGCCAAGCCGCTTTGCGCGGTGCAACAGAGATATTTGGCACACGCGGCTTGACTTTGCGCCGCCACCCGCACATTTGCGGCACCCACCACAGCATCTGGCCCGATGGCGGAGTGGTTACGCAGAGGACTGCAAATCCTTGCACGCCGGTTCGATTCCGGCTCGGGCCTCCAAATATCTCATGTAAGTTGTTGATTTAACGGATAAAATTAAGAGATCAGAAAGATCGACCCCTCATTTATTCCCTCATATTATTGCGGTTGTGCGCGCTTTTTGACGGCCGTTGGCGATCCTCGGCGGAATGTGGGCGACCCACTCTTTCCGCACAGATGTCGATCATCGAACCTGCCCGGGTGCCCAGCGTCGCGTGGAGAGCAGTCATCCACTCGAAACATTGTCGGCAATCAGCTGCTCAAGGCTCGCGATCGGAACAAGCGTAACGCGACCCAGCTTTATCGTCTGGAGTTGGCCGTTCGCTATCAACTCATAAAGCTTGGTAGACCCGATTCCCAACATCTTCGCAGCCATCGGGACACGAACACACAAAGGCCTCGGATGGGCCTCATTTTGGCGCCCTCCCATTTCGAGGGGCGTTGCAGCCGGCGAGTCACTTCCCGTGTCTGAGGGGCGGACATTCCCTGCCCCATTCTTACGCCTATGTCTCATGGCGCGTTCCTTTGAGCCTCTCGGCAGGCTGAATGACGCCGGCCGGCCATCGGAAACTCCCGACCTGGCGTCGCGCCAAACCCGGTCTCGATGGGAAGGATGGCGCTGGCGATCGCGTGGGGAAGCCAAGAGCGCTTGCAGGCACGGTTGGCAACGCCAATCGATGTGGAGTGCACGGGCAATTCAGATGAGAATAGCCAAGAGAATCGGTCATATTCGCCTCGCGCTGTCGTGAATCTTCCAGGATGGTCGTGACGCCCCCCTCATTTCTACGGCCAATGCGGCATAGCGATCTACAAGCTATTCTGCGCTTCAGGCAGTGATCTGCCGGAATCGGGAAAGGCCGCAATCGCTCGCCGCAACCTGGAACAAGCGGGACTTCTCGATTTCGTCGATCTGCGGCTCGGCGACGCGGTGCAGACGCTCGCTGCAGGCAGAAAGCGATCCGATCGATTTCGTGCTGAACGACATTCATCCGCCCGTCGCGCTGCCGGTCTCAAGCAGTTGGCACCGCATCTCCGACCTGGCACGCTTACGCTGTGCGGCAATGCGCCGTTGTTTCCCGCGTACTATGCAGACTATCTGAAGTGGATACGTGACCCGGCGAACGGTTTCTGCTCGCTGCGGCTCCCGATGCGGTTCCCAGGCGAAATGTCAGTGAAAAACTGCGTCTGCAGAGACTTGAGAGTCCTCTGACCGAGGAGAAGCCCTTTCGACTTCAGTCGCATACCGGCTTCAGTCACAGAGTCGCCTTTTTGCCTGTACTCTCGGAAGAAAGGATGCTTCAGACCTTCGACTGCTTCCTTCTTCCTCGAGCTACTTCGCACCACTGGAAGGCCACCACTTTGGTGACAGGTCGTGCTTGAGCGCGTCGACCGCCGAGTCCACGATGAATCCGATGCACTTGCGCTCAATGGCGCCTAGATCGCCGGGAAGCAGTTGCGGCGGGAAACGGATGCCATGTCCCATGCAGAGCAGCGGCAGCCCGATATGCGCCAGCGACTGCCCCAGGTGGAGTGTCGCGCTGATATGATCGTCGAGCCGCGCGCTCCTAGCGCCCGTCTCCATCTCGCGCAGCCAGCGCGGGCTGATCCCCATAATCTCGGCAAGCTCGATCTGCGTGACAAGGCGAAGCTTGCGTTCCTGCCTGATGCGCTCCCCCGCGATCTTCTTGATCAGATTGAGCGGGGACAGGTCGACATCGGCGAATTTCTCGGGCGGCGGCATCTCAGGGCTCTCCTTGCGCATAATTTCGTGTCAGGGCGGAAGGCGAGCAGAATTAATCTATTGCAGTAGTTACATGCCAGAACAGATGGCGTTGAATCTAGAGGAACATCACTGCCGATCAGGCCGGATATCGTCTATGAGATCTTAAGACTGTGCAATGGCCGCCTATGAGCGGCAGAGTTACCTGAATTTATCTTTCAGGAACGACAATGCCGAAGCCCACTCCCCGGCTGCCAAGCGCGCAGAATCCGACCCTCGCTCAACAAAATTCACCTGTTTCCAATTCATTTTGAAGATCCGGCACGTCACTGCCGGGAGCCGTTGCAATGCCAGGCATTTCCGATCAGTCAGTCTTCGTTCCCGAAAGCGCAGGTCGAATCGGACCTGATACTTCGGAACCATAAGTAATCCTCAAGATGGCGCAAGGCGCCGAGAAGGAGTCGTGCATGCCGATTGCCGGAGCGATGACGGCTGCCCTTGGTGCAGCGATCGTCCTGTCACCCGCCAGCGCCGCGCCCGGCGACGGCCGAAGGCGTACGGCAGCCACGTCGCACGCCGTGCTCGCGCAGACCGTCACTGCGACCGCGGACGGTTTCGTCATCCGGGACGCCGCGCCGGACCGGGCGGCCGATACACCGGCTCCACCCCCGCTGTGGCCCCTCATTCCGGTCGGCTCCGGCCTGCACCTCGATGCGCGCCTTCTCTCCGGTCCGGCGGGCACCCTTCGGGAGACATCGCATGCGGATCGTTAAGCTCGGGGCAGCCGTTGCCCTGCCTCTCCTCCTCGCCCTCCAGAGCGCGGCTTTTGCACAGCAGACCGATCAGCACACCGCCGATCCGCTCACAGTGGCGGCGCGCGACGCCGAACGCGAACTGCGCCAGACCTTCACCAATCTCCAGTTCGAGGATTTCGGGCCGGCGCCGGTCAAGGGGCCGATCTTCCAGGCGACCGCCGGGGGCCGCATCATCTACTATGCGCCCGAGAGCGAGCATTTGCTGTTCGCGGAGATCTACGACCGTGACGGCCAGAACCTGACCGCACTCGCGCAGAATTCCGCCGCCGCAAGGAAGCTCGCCGGGATCGACACCAGCAAGGCGTTGGCGATCGGACCGGCCGACGCCCCGGTGGTCATCGAGTTCACCGATCCCGATTGCCCCTATTGCCGGGCGCTCGACCGGTTCTGGGCGGCGAAGGCGGTTGAAGGCAAGCCGGTGCGGCGCCTGATCTTCTTCGTCTCGGGCATCCACCCCGAGGCCGCTGCCAAAGCCGAGCACATCCATTGCTCCACGAACAAGGAAGCCGCGTTCAAGGCGATCTACGCCGGAGCCGCGCCAGCCCCTTTGCGCAAATGCGCGGAGGGCAAGGCCAGGGTCGAAGCCGACGCCGGACTCGTTCGCGCCGTTGGCATCACCGGCACGCCGACGTTGATCGCGGAAGGCAAGATCATCTCCGGCTTCCGGCAGGCCGAGATCGAGGAATTCCTCGCCGGGGCCAGGGCGTTCGCCAATGCCGAGCGCTGACCATGCCCCGCCCCCTGGCATGGCGATCGCCGCGCCAGCCCCATGCCGGCGGCAAGGCCCGAACCGGGCCGTCCAGCCTCGCCGCCGGCCGACAGCGCCGTGCCGCGCCGCGTGTCGCGGCACGGCCATCGATGCCGGCAAGCAGATCCCGGAGCGGCCCATCTTCAAAGGAGCAAGTGCATGTTGAGGACTTTTCGCAGACAGACCGTCTCGCTCGCCAATGTCGGCATCCCTTTGACCGCGCTCGCGCTGCTTGGGGCTGGAGGAGCTCACGCTTTCTCCGCGCCGGCCGCGGGCGACCTTGGCTACGACATCTACGATATCGTCGTGAACCAGGGCGTCAAAGGACCGCTCGGCTTCGTCGGCGGCGTCGCGGCCTTCCTGTTCGGCGTGAGCAGGCTGTTCTCGAACATCATGATCGGCATCCCGACCATCGTCGCGGCGGTCTGCCTGATCAAGGCGGACTCGATCCTCCAGACCTTCGGGATGGTGATCTAACGGTTCGGTCCGTGGTCCGCCCACGTGGACCGCGGGCCTCAATGGGCCAGCGCGCGCAGGCGCGATGGCGACCCAGCCCACGAAGTTCAACCGGCTTTGTCGGGCAGGTCACGACGCAAGGAGGAGAAGGCTCGTGGAGGAGCGGCTACCCCAATATCTGCACAAGCCGGTCCAGATCCTGTGGTTTGGCTCGGACGAATTCGTGCTGGTGATCACCGTCATCTTCGTCGCCGTAATCCTCGGCGGGATGCTCGGTTGGGCGCTCGTTTCGGGCCTTCTCCTTTTCGTACCCTGGCTTCGCACCAAGCCGCGCGGCTTCATCCCGCACATGGCCTGGCGCTGGGGCGTCGTCAGCTTTCGCAACTATCCGGGTCCGACCCAGACCCAATTTTTTGAGTGAGCCCGGCAATGTTCGGACGCAAATCTCCTGATACGGGCCCACGCGATCCCTTGCTCGGCAAGCCCGCCAGCTTCGGCATTCATCGCTATCTTCAGGGCTCGAGCAACCTGTTCGAGGAGAACCGGCTGCTGAAGCTCGCCGTGGTCGGCCTGTTCGGCATCACGGCAGTGCTCGGCACGCTCATCTATACCTCGAACCAGAACACGCGCACGGTGGTCGTGCCTTTCGGCGCGGGCGGCGATCTCTATGTGACCGGAGCCGCGCCTTCGGAAGCCTATCTGCGCACGATCACGCGCAATGTGGTGTCATTGTCGGGCACCTATTCCGCCTATTCGGCGGACCGGCAGTTCCAAGAACTGCTGAGCATCGTCCATCCCTCGACCTACAACAGCGTGAGGGACAGCCTCAACCGGCTACTCGACGAGTTGGCCGACAATCCGACGCTTTCGATCGCGACTTACATCCGCCCCGACCAGCCCGTGACATGGACGAAGACCGAGATCCTAGTGCCGGTGGAAAAGGTCCGGGTGATCGGCGGCGTGATCCGCAAGTTCCGGGGAAACTTACGGATTCGCTACGTGATCGACAATGGCCGCTTCTGGCTGACCGCCCTCAATGAGGAAAAATTCGATGCCCAGTCTCGCTAAAGCCTTGGGGCCGAGCCTGCTGCTGCTCGCCCTGCCGCTCGCTGCTCCGGCGGCCGCGCAGACCATCGTCGCGCTGCCCGACCAGACCAGCACGATCCGCCTGTCCAACCGCGACGTCAATCACGTCATCTGCGCGGGCGGCGAGATCGAGGACGTCAAATTCTCGGCCGAAAAGGCGATCGCCGTCGAGCGGGCCGGATCTGACGCCTGGATCAAGTTCCTCGTACGCGAAATCGACGATGCGGGTGCCGTGACGCGCACTTATGTCAGCGTCCCGTCCGAGTTTTTCATCACCTGCAACGGCGCGGTTTATGCGCTCTACGCCGAGCCGTCCGATATCCCGGCACAGACCGTGATGCTCCAGCCCGGCAGCGACCAGCGCGCGAAGGCGAATGAGGAACTGCTCGGGCCGCTGGTCGAGGAAGAGCGCGCGGTCTCGATCACGCTCTCGTTGCTCCAGGACCGGATACCGGCAAGCTTCACCAGCGTCGCGCCGCGCTCGGCTCCGCTTCGCCTGGGTCTCTTGCCTGATGCCAGCGTCGAGGAGCGCCGCCGGATCGAGATCGACGGGTCCGGCCTCTCCGCATCGGAATATCTGGTGTCAGTCGCAAGCGACACGCTGCTCGATGAGCGCAGCTTCCTCGACAGCGCGCTCGGCGCCAATATCTTCGCCATCACACTCGATCGCGGCACCCTGTCGGCAGGCGAGACCGCGCGGCTGATCGTCGTGCGCCGGGGAGCCGGGCAATGAGCCCCGCCGGTCCCACCGATCGCGGCCGCGGCGATCGCGGCGATCGCACGCCCCAAGGGCGGGACAGGAAACTCGACCTCGACGGCTTTCAGGAAGACCGCGCCCGCCCCGGCCTCGCCTCGCGCGGTGCCGCGCTGCTCGATCTCAAGGCGCGATGGCAGACGCTGAGCGCGCGTCAGCAGCTGCGCCTCAAGCAGATCGGCGTTGCCGGCGTGATCGGCGCGCTGGGGCTCGGCCTTTACTCGGCGAGCGGCGACAAGGCGGAGGAAGCGGCGGCGGCGCCGCCGAGTTCGCATCTCGACATGGGGGCGGGACTTCGCGGCGACAGCCTCGAGATCAAGCTGCGCGGAGACCTGAAGAAGATCCTGGACGGGCAGCAACTGCTCGGCGACCGGGTCACCGCGATCGAGGAAGGCAAGATCGTGCCCGGGGCCGGCACCACGGACGCGGTCGACGGCGACCTGCCGCCCGCGATCCCTGGCACGGTTCCCGAGTTTCCCGAACCGCCAGCGACCGGCGGTATCGATCCGTTGGCGTCCGCCCCTCCGGCGCCTCCGGCCGCACCGCCTGCTCCCCCGGCCCCGCCCGTAGAGAAGACGGTGGGCGCGATCGGAGCCGCGACCAGTCCGATCGCGTCCACCGACGCGGCAGGAGGCGCCAAAAAAAAGACCCGGACGATCTATTTGCCGCCTGGTTTCATGAAGGCGCGGCTGCTGACCGGGATCGACGCGTTGGCGAGTCGGGACGCGACCAACAATCCCGAGCCGCTGATCGCTCGTGTCCAGGCGCCTGCCGTGCTGCCCAATGACGTGAAGGCCAATCTCTCCGGCTGCTTCGTCATCGGCAACGCCACGGGATCGCTTGCCAAGGAACGGGTCGAAGTCCAGCTGGTCAGCCTGTCCTGCGTCGATTTTGACGAACGCTCGGTGGTCGATCAGCCGATCAAGGGCTTCTTTGTTGACGCAGACGGCAAGAAGGGCCTGTCCGGCAAGGTGGTCACGCGCGCCGGCGCGGCGCTGGCCCGCTCATTCATTGCCGGAACCATCACGGGCGTTGCGCAGACAGTCGAGAATACGGTCGGCGACGTCTCGACGTCAGCCCTGGGTTCGGTCCGCACGCTCGATGCGGGCCATGCCGCCAAGGCAGGGATCGCCGGCGGCCTCTCGCGCTCGTCGGACAAACTCACTGATTTCTATCTCGATCTCGCGCGCCAGGCTGGTCCTATCGTCGAGGTCGGCGCGGCCAAGGATGTCGTCGTCGTCATCCAGGAGGGCGTGAGCCTCGAAATCAAGCCGACCGCGGGGAGCAAATTCTGATGCGCCCGCCTCACACCCATTGGCCTCTCATCCAACAGGAAGTTCACCCCATGCGGCTATCCCCGCCCTCGCGCCTATCGCGCACCGCTTCCCTCATCCTCGCCTCTTCCGCGCTATTCAGCTTAAACGGCTGCGCCACGCTGGGGTCGGTCATGTCGCCTTACAGCGAGAAATTCTCGTGCAAGAATGACGATCATGGCCAGTGCATCCATCCGGACAAGGCCTATGCCGACGCGGTGGCGGGCGTCGCGTCGAAATCGGATCCGACGGTCACAAGGGACAAGAAGCTGCTGCGGGACCGCAAGTCCGCGGAAGGTTCGGGAAAGCCGGGCACCGGCAAGGGTGCGTCTGGCGCGTTCGAAGGCTATCGCGACAGCGTCTATCGCGAATTGCAGGGCCTGATCGAACAGCCGGTCACGCCGATGCTCAAGCCCCCGCGCACGGTGCGCACGCTGATCCTGCCCTATGCCGACCGGCAAAGGCCCGACCGGCTCTACATGCCGCGCTACGTCTATTCGCTGGTCGAACGCCCGCAATGGGTGGTGGGCGACTATCTGGTCACGCCCGTGTCGCCGGCGGCCCGCGCGAACGTGCTCGAGCAGGTCAAGGACCGTCCCGGCGACACCCAGAACGATGCCCAGAACGATGGGGGTCCGCGGCCATGAGCAGTTACCAATCGGGCATGACGCTGGCGCGGCTGCGTCGCAGCGTCGAGCGCGACAGCTACTCGGATTACCTGCCGCTCGCCGCCTGGGTCGAGGAAGAGCAGGCGTTCCTCACCATCGACGATGGCTGGGGCTATGCCTGGGAACTGGTCCCCGCGGCCTATTTGTTCGCCCATGTCCATGAAGCGCTGCTTGGCCTGCTCAACGTCAATTTTCCCGAAGGGACGATCCTCCAGCTTCAAAGCTTCGCGGACCCGCTGGTCGAGGGTGCGCTCGATGCGTTCCTTGACCTCAAGACCCGGCCCGATCCGCTGATCCAGGCGTCGGCAAGGCGGACGTTCGACTATCTGCAAGGCGGCACCATGGGGCTGAAGGCGCTCCACGGCATCCCGATCCGCAATTTCCGTACTTTCCTTTCGGTCAAGACCAGAGCGCCCATGGACAGCGATCTGCGGCGGCAGATCGAGGAGCAATTGTCGAAACTTGGCATCCGCCCGATGGCCGCGGGCGAGATCATCACCTTCTATCGGCGGATATTCAACGGTGTGCATGCGTCCGCGCCGGGCGTGTTCACCCAGACCGCCGATGTCCCCTTGCGCCGTCAGATCATCGACGCGGGACCGGCGCTGCGTTTCGAGGGTCCGGAAGTGTTCCTCGGCAACCAGGTGGCGCGTTGCCTGACGCCCAAGTCGCCGCCTCGCCGGATCACCGCCGAGCGCGCCAATCGCCTGACCGGCGGCATGCGCGGGTCGGCCGAGGACAGCGACCAGATCGGCGGGCCGTTCCTGTTCACCTTGAATGTGCTGTTCGACCATTCGCAGTTCGAGATCCACAAGCGCGCGCAAATCCTCTCCGCGCAGAAGGCGGCAGGCAGCTTCGCGGTCGAGGTCGGCAAGCAGATCGAAGAGATTTCGTGGATATTGGATGAAGTCGGCAACAGCCGCTTCGTCTCGGTGATCCCGACGCTGTGGGTGTTCGGCCGCGACAGCCATCAGGCGCGCGAAATGGCGGCGCGCGCCAAGCGGCTATGGGAATCGGAGCCGCTGCCCTGGATGGTCCAGGAGGAAAGCTACCTCAATCCTATCCTGCTCGCGGCAAGCCTGCCCTTCGGTCTTTACCCTGAGCGCCGGACGATCCGCATGCTCCAGCGCGACTTCCGGGTGCCGGTGCGAGCAGGCGTTCTGATGTCGCCGATCCAGACCGATTTCCGCGGCGGCGGGCGCCCTGCGCTCCTCTACACGGGCCGCAAGGGGCAGCTCATCACGCTCGACCTCTTCGATCCAAGGATCAACAATTATAATTTCATCGTCTCGGCGGAGTCGGGCGCGGGCAAGAGCTTCCTGCTGAACAATCTTTGCCAGCAATATTTCGCGCAAGGATCGCTCATCCGGATCATCGACATCGGCGGAAGCTATCGCAAGCTCTGCACCCTTTGTTCGGGCCGCTACATCGATCTGGGCGAAGAGCATCTCGTCCTCAATCCGTTCGATCTCGGCCTTGCGCTCGATGGGGATGACCGAGAATCCGCGATCAGCATGGCGGTGTCGATCGTTGCCGAGATGGCCAACGCCGCGACCCGCAAAGGCGTCACCACCTCGGAATGGAACCTGCTCAAGTCCGCTGTGCAGTGGGCGATCGAGTCCGGCCGCGCCGAAGCGGGGATCGATGCGGTGCGCGAATGGCTGGGGTCCTATCCCGCCAACACCGCCTCCGATCTCGACCGGGTCGACCATCTGGTCCCGACTGCGCGCGAACTGGCCTTCAACCTGCGCGATTTCGGGTCGGACGGCGCTTACGGCCATTATTTCAACGGACCCAGCACCTTCGACATCTCGAACGACGAATTCGTCGTCCTCGAGCTCGAGCGCCTAAAGGCCATGCCCGACCTGTTCAACGTGGTCGTGATGGTCGTCATCAATGCGGTGACCCAGGAACTCTACCTGTCCGCGCGTGACCGTCCCCGCTTCGTGCTCTGCGACGAAGCCGCACAGTTCATGACGCGCGAAGAAGGCCAGGACCTGTCGCGCCTCGCCGAAGCGATCAGCCAGGGCTACCGCCGCGCCCGCAAATATCGGGGCAGCTTTGGCATCATTCTCCAGAGCATGAACGACCTGCTGCTGTTCGGCGGCACCGGCCAGGTGATCCTCGAAAATGCCGCAACCCGGTTCCTGCTGCAGGGTTCGACCTACGACAAAGCGGTCGAGAACAAGATTCTCGATTATTCGGGCTTCGTTCTCGACCTGCTGAAGTCCGTCCGCAACAACAAGCCCAACTACAGCGAAGTGTTCATCGACAGCCCGCTCGGGCTCGGTATCGCCCGGCTCGTCGTCGATCCCTTCTCCTATTGGATCAACACGTCGGCACCCGAAGATGTCGCGGCCTTCGAGGCCTTGGTGCGCAGCGGCCGTTCACCACTTGAAGCGGTCTGCGATCTCGCCGGCGTCGATCCCGCCGAGATACGCGGGAACGCGGGCAAGACGGACGGCGCCGTCGCGTCCAGGCGGAGTGCGCTGTCATGAGCCGGCGTCCCGCATCGCCCGACCAGCTGCCCCTTCGGCTCGTGGAGACCGCCAACGATGATCTGGAACGGATCGTCGAGGCACGCGTGGCGGCGCGGGCCGAGGCCGACGCGCTGCGCTGGCGATTCCGGCTCGTCATTATCGAATCGGTGATGATCGCCACGCTCGTGCTCGCCGCCGGCGTGGTTCTCGAGCAGCCGACCGGCCTCGTCCTGCGCGGCGCGGCGATGGTCGGCGGCGGCTGCTTCCTGACCGGGCTCCTGTTGATCGGACTCACCGGCGCGACAAGCCGCCTGCTCGCTCGCCTCCGGAGGACAAGATGATCGAAACGAAGATTCGCGACTTCCTGCATCCCGGCACCGGCGAAAGCCTGGCCAACATCGAGCGCAAGCCCGACGAGACGCTCCACGCCTATCTGGTGCGCTGCCAGTCGGAATTGAGCGATCGGGTCGTCCTGCTCGCGGCCGCCCGCGATGGGTACATTACGACACTGGGTCTCCAGCGCAAGCGCTGGCGGCGGCGCAAGCTCCTTCTCGGGCTCACCGGGCCTATGATCGCCGCGCTGGCTTACGCGGGTCTCACCTCTTGCGGGATCGAGAAGAGCCTGCCGGCACCCCTCGTGGCCGGATTGATCGCATGCGCTGGATTTGGCGGCGCCCCGCTGGCGCTCGGCATCGCGCACATCGTCGATCGATTTCCCGACTGGATGGCCGCGCGGAAGGAACGGAGTTGGCGATGAACAGCTTCTTCTCAGGTGCGGCATTGAGGTCGCCCCTCCGGTCGGTAGTCGGCGGCACGTTTCGTCTTGCTGCCAGGCTGGTCGATGGCGGGATCAGCAAAACCCCTCCAGTCCCCATGGAGCGACCGGAGGACGCTTTCGGCCGACCGCAGATGGCGCCGCGCCTGCCGGGCGAAACGCAGGATGAATATTTGGCGCGCGTGCATCGCGCAAACGAAGCGGCGATCATGACGCTGGGCCGCGCCATCATCTCATTGGATCATCAAATCACGCGGGGCGGCATGGTCGTGGCTCTCCGCTTTCGGCAACTCCTGGTCCTCGAAGCAGCGGCGGCCTCGCTCATCGTGGGGCTGTTCGTGCTGTTTCCCGACATGCCCACTCTCATGCGGCTCATCATCCTTGTCCTGACGCCGATCACTTTGGCTGGCGGAGGGTTCTGGTTTGCAAACCACGCGTTGGCAATCGGAGAGGCCCTCGACAGACATGCGCAGCGGTGGAACCGATGAACGGCATCCTCTCCGCCTCGCCCTGTCCGTCGTCGATCCGCCTGCTGGTGGGCACGCATCTGCTGCTGATCGTGCAGTCAGGGCTGGTGCTGTGGTCGGCACCCGACCTCGGCGGCAACCAGGCGCTCATCTGGCTGACTCTCGTACTCGGTCTTTCGGCTTTCATCTGTGCGGTCTGCGGCGAAAGCCGCACGCCTCCCGTGCCCTGGAGGGAGCGCCGCCGTGGCCGATGATCAGAGCCGTAAGGACTGGCCGATCGTGGTCTTTCAGTCCGCGACTATCGCAGGTCTCGTCGCCGGATCGCTCCTGCTCGCGTCCACCGCCCGCGCCGAAACCTCCACTATCGGGCGCACCTGGCCAATCGCCGAGCCCGACGCCATGGCTGAGATCGAGGCGCGCGCGGCGCGGCAGCCTGCGGACATAAAGGAGAAGTTCGGGCCGCGATCGGGCTGGAGCGCGCTCAAGGGCGCCATGCTCGCGACCGCGCGCGAAACCCGGGTGCGACACGTCGTGCCGTTCTACACGCTCGATACCGAGATCCGCCTGCCGGACGGCAAGCTCCTCTACCCCAAGGGCTTCACCTTCAACCCACTGACCTATGTGTCGCTGCCGCAGCGCCTCGTCATCGTGCATCCGCGCGATCTTGGCTGGGCACTGAAGACGGCAACGCTGACTGACTGGATCATCCTGACCGGTGATGGCGATCCCAAAGACGACGCCCTCTCGCTGGGCGAACGTCATGGCCGCGCGCTGTTCATGCTCGAGGAGCAGGTGAAGGACCGGCTCGGCCTCACCGTCGCCCCCGTGATCGTCCGCCAGGTCGGACAGAAGCTGGAGCTGACCGAAGTGCGGCTCGCTCGCGCCAACCCGCGAAAGGCAATCCCATGAGCCATGTCGTCTCCCTGCTGCGCACCGGCGCGGCGGCCATCGCCCTGTCTCTGCTGGCGCCGGCCACGCCCGCGCATGCCTCCAAATGCCCTTCGGACACGGTGTTCAATCCCGTCACCAAGGTGCGCTGGAACTGCATCTTCCCGATCACGATCGGCGGGGTTCGGGTCGGAAGCTACGACAAACTCGACAAGGAACTCGACGCGCAGTCGGCCTCGAAACCGCTCTGTGCCTGCCGCAAGGGCGCGACATTCTGGTTCGGGGTCAAGGTCAGCTTCTGGACGCCCAACCGCATGATCGACGTGGTGACCGAGCCAGGTTGCATGATGGCCTTGGGCGTCGATCTCATGTCGACCGGCGGCAAGCTACAAGGCAGCCAGTCCTCGATCTCGGACGGCACCAACACGACAAAGCTGTTCGCGCAGATGCACTATTACATCGCGCCGGTCTGGAAGATGCTCGACATGTTCACGGACCTGCCGTGCATCGAGGACGGTGGCTTCGATGTCGCGATGATCACCGAAGTCTTGCCGACGTGGCAGTCGGGGACGCTGGGCGCGATCATCCAACCCGAAGGTATCCTGTTTGGCAACCCGGCGGCAGGGCTCGCCTGCATGGCGGATAGCGCCGCGGCGGCTGCGGGCAAAACCATCGACCCGCTGTTCTGGTGCATGGGAAGCTGGGGAAGCACCTATCCCGTTGCCGGCGACATTCACATGGGTGACCGCGTTGAAGGCTGGGCCGGCCTCGCCGCGCGCGGCACCTTCATGATGGGCCGCCTGGGCGCACTCACCGTTCATTCCGAGGACGGCTGCTCGTTCAAGCCACAGCCGATCTGGACCAAGTCGCGCTACAAGCTCCAGATCATGGAACCCGTCAAGGGCGGGAAATGCGTCAATATCGGCCGGCCCGGCGCGCTCTGGACATCGGGCAAGCACGCGCCCGGCAAAGACAACGCCCAATTCATGCTCTTCGAAAAAGCGATCTGCTGCGCGGGAATTTCCACGCCATGAGCCAGTCGCTTCCCCCAACCCGCGCACTCGGCACGGGCGGTTGTCCCGCTCGTCATGGAAGGCTCCCCACCGTGGACGGGCGCGCGGAAGGAGCGGCGGCGGTTCCCCCTGCCGCCGTCGCTCCACCTATGGTCAGCGCGGCCGAATGCCCCCCATCGGGGAAGGCGAGCCCCCCTCTTGCCGCGCCTCCGGTGGCGGCCGCGCTGACCACCTTCGCCATACTTGCAACCTTCGAGGGCCAGGCCGTCTTTAAGATACTCTCGCCCGGATCAGCCACGTTTCGGGCGGGAGACGTGCTCCGCTTCGCCTATGGGTCGCGCAGCACGCGCGCGAGGCAGCCATGAGGGCGCGTTGCCTGTTTCTTGTCGCAGCGGCTACCGTCGCCATGCCGGTTTCCGTGCCGGCACAAACGGTCGAGGAACGCGCCCGTGCCGCCGCCGAAGCCTCACGCGCGAAGACGTCCGACAGCGAGGCGATCCAGCAGAACTATCTGACGCCGGGTCTTGCCGGACAGCCGATTTCGACCGTCGACAACAGCCGGACGTTCAATCCCGATATCGCCTGCCAGAAGACGGCGACCCTGCTGGAACTGATCGCGCAGCCCGCATCGACGGGCGATATCGGCACGCTGCGCATCAGCCGCGACAAGAACCTCGACGGCGCGGTCGACCAGACGCTGACCCTTCCGGTTCCGGTGTCGGGCATCTGCGCCAATGGTGTGGTCTCCTGCCAGCCCGGCACCTGGAACCAGTGCAAAAGCTTCAAATGGGACGTCGCTTCGGGCGGCGATCTCAAACTCACCGAAGTCGGCCTCACCGACCTCGCCGGCTGCTATTGCGTCAATAACAGCTGCGGCTCGAACCTCGTTTGGGGCAATATGGCCTCGGTGCTGAAGGATCTGGGCGGTGGCGTGATCGGCGCGCTAACCACGGCGGACCCTCGCGTCGGCGTCGCGCAGGCGGTGATCGATGGACCGGCGATCCGCTATACCGGCGCGCAGAGTACCGCCTGCTCGCCAGACTCATCGCTTCCGCAGACCGCCTATCGCGCCAGTCCCGCGACGATCCAGGGCGACGCGGCGAGCGCGGCCGCCACGAGCAGCGTGTTCCAGGCCTTGAAGGGATCACCCGCCGGGATGGGCAAGGCGGAGCAGATCCGATCCTGCACCATCACGCGCGAAGTGTCGCTGGGCGCCGCCAAGGCGGAGGACATTATCGCGCATCTGGGCGGCGCCTATGCAACTTACGCCCCATCTCCCGAGCAGCTCACTTTCCAGATGGGCTCGCCGCGCGACGACAGTTTGCGGGGCGGAAGCTGCCGCATCTTCGAATTCCAGATGCGGCTCAGGGTCGATGATCCCGACCGGCTCTCTCAATTTCAGCTCTCGCACTATTTCTTCGACGACTGGGTCCAGCTTCGCATCGATGGGCAACTCGTCCTCTCCGATCCCGCCAACTGGACGGGGAGCGGCCTGCCGCCGGGCAAATGCGAGCGCAAGCGGACCTGGCACGCCTACCCCAATCTCGATCTCAAGCCGTGGCTGCCCAAGGGCGAGCATGTCATCTCGATGCGCGTCGCGGTCGGCGGCGAGGGAGAAGCCTTCGCGCAGTTCGACGCGCTGCTCGACATGAGCTGCAATCCGACCGAGCGCATCGTCGACCTGTGTGCGGGCTATGCTGGAGACGCGAACTGCACGCTCCATGACGAAACGGTCGATGGCGTTGGTACCTTCCGCAATGGCGTCGCCACCGGCCTCACGCCGCTCCCCCAGACCCGGCTGTTCGAAAGCGGCGCCTGCTCGCTGAGCCTGACCCGTCCATGGTTCGGGCGCGAGCGGCGCTATCGCTGCGCCATCGATACCGGATCGATGCCCGGGCCGGACCTGAGCCGCGGCGCCTATATCATCGACCACTCGACCGAGACGCTGCTGGCTGATCGCGTGAAGAATAAAGACGGCGGCTATTCGACGTCGACTCGCGACTTTGCCCTTCCTGATCGCGGCGCGGTCCCGGCTTGCGAGCCAGTCTGCAAGACCCGCGCGCCCAAGGCGAATGACGGCGTGGCGCTCGATGGCGTGGTCGGGGAAAAGCAGAATGTGCCCACTGGCTGGGACACTTTCTATCACGCCTGCAAGACCGGCAGCGGCGGCGACATATGTCCCGCGGGCCCCGGCGAGCAAATCGTCTCCGCCTGCGGCTGCCTCGACGATTTTCCCGAAGCGGTGGTCATGATGCAGACCGTCCGTCTCGGCGGCGGCGATCTCGTCTGCACGGGAGAAGTTCGATGATCTGGCGCCCTAATCTTTGGCCGACGCGGGTTGCGCTGATCGCGCTCGCGATCTGCGGTTTTCTGCTCGCCGGGCAGTTCGCGCCCGCGCGGGCACAGCAGCCGGTTTGCGCGGTCGATCTCAACGGCAATGGCGATGCCGGCGATCCCGGTGAGGTCGCGAACTGCTCCGCGATGGCAAACGATGCCTGGCTCTGCCCGATCCAGCAGACGATGTGCGCCGCCGATGCGCAAGGCGCCTATAGCTGTCCGCTCGGATCGCAGCATCAATGCCTCACTCCGGTCGGCGGCGGAACGCCGATGTGCTCGCCCATTGCCTGCACCGGAAGTGACGGCGCGGGGATCGAGGATAATCCGGTCGTCGACGATCCGGGCGCCCCCGCCGATGGCGAAGTCGATGCCGAAGGTCATTGCCTCGGCAATATCGAGATTTTCGCCGGTCGCGCCGCACGCTGCCGCCCTGCGGGGCTCAAGACGACGTTTTCGAATTGCTGCAAGGACAAGGGCAAGATCGTCAAGGACGGCATGGGCGGTTCGATTTCGTCGATCGGCACCAAGATCGCCGTCGCCAAGGGCGTGTTTACGGGCATGAAGGCCGCCTACACCGCGTTCAAGGCCGGCGCCACCGCCAGCCAGGCGGCAAGCGCCGGTGCCAATGCCATCATCGTCGGCATCGATCCGACGTCGATCGCGATCAGCCTCGCGATCAACTTCATGATGGATTTCCTGCTTTCCGGCTGTGACCAGCAGGACATGGAAGTGGGCATGCTCCGCGGGTCGGGCATGTGCCATGAGGTCGGCACCTATTGCAGTTCGAAGATCCTCGGCATCTGCGTGCAGAAGTCGAAAGGTCATTGCTGCTTCAACACCAAGCTTGGCCGCATCATCCAGGAACAGGGCCGGCCGCAACTCAAGAGCTTCAACAGCGTCGGCTGGGGCACGGCCAAGCAGCCCTATTGCCGCGGCTTCACGCCCGAAGAGTTCCAGGCGCTCGACTTCAGCAGGATGGATCTCTCCGAATATTATTCTGAAATCGAAGCTCGGACGCAAGGCCAAATCCAGATCGACATGAAGGACAAGATCGATGCCTACATGCAAGTCATTGGGCAGTAGAGCGCGCGCCTCGCTTGCGCTGGCAGCGTTGCTCGCTTCCGCCTCCGCGATGGCGCAGGACACGCCCCGCCAGGACAACGCTCGCGATCGCGCGGCCGCGGAGGGCGATACCGCGCTCGATCGGCTCGAACGCGCCACGGCGGCACGGAAAAGGCAAGCGGAAGCGCGCGGCCCGACCGCGCTGCCCACACCGTCTGAGGAAACCCGCCGCCGCGCTTTCGAAGGCTTGCGCAAGCGCGCACCTTCGCCTGCCATGGATGCGCGGGGGCGCGCCGCGCTCGACAAGGGCAAGGACGCGATGGCCGCCGAGCGCAACGCCATGGCGCGGCGGCTGGGGCAAGCGCTTGGGCTCGAAGCACCCGACATGGAGTCCATCGCCGGCGTCGCGGCGCCGCCGAACGCCAAGGGCTGGGTGCCGGTCCTGTTCGTATCTTCATCCATGCCAGTGACGACATTACGGACCTATGCCGCGCAACTCGAGAAGACGCACGGTGTCCTCGCCTTCCGCGGGATGCCGGGCGGCCTGACCCGGGTTGCACCAATGGCGAAACTCTCGGCCGAGATACTGCGCCACGATCCGGGCTGCGAAGGCCCGGCTTGCGCAATGCGGAATGTGCAGCTGATCGTCGATCCGCTGATCTTCCGCCAACACGGTGTATCGCGGGTGCCGGCGCTTGCCATGGTGCCGGGCGATCCCGCGCTTCCCTATTGCGAGCGCGAGGACGACAGCCCACGCGCTGCCCACGTCATCTATGGCGATGCGGCGCTTTCCGGACTTCTCGAAGAATATGTCCGCCTCGGCGGCAAGGAGGATGTGCGCGATGCTCAGGCTCGCCTTCAGGGCCGCTAAAGCGGGCTGGTCAGAAATGAAGCTGCTGCCGCTCAAGACGGCGGTTGCACTCGGCAGTGCGGGGCTCGGACAGCCTCCGCGTCCAAAGCAGCTCTGGAAGGCGTTCGGAATCGTGCTGCCGATCGGCCTCCTGGCCTGGTGGGCGATCCCGCAGGCGACGATCGTCATGAGCCCGTCGATCGACGCCTGGCTTGTCCGCGAGGCGCCGGGGCCGATCGCCCGGAACGATCTCGTCTCGTTCACCTTGTCGCACCCGCTCGCCGGACCGAAGCCCGTTGCCGTCACCAAATATGCCCTCTGCTTCCCAGGAGAACGGATCTCGATGATCGAGAAGCCGTCCATGAGCTATGGCGAATGGGATGGCTGGTATTATTGCAACGGCAGGCTGCTCGGGATCAGCAAGCCTTTCGGCCATGACGGTCAGCGTCTCGAACATTGGCAACCCGACAATGGTCTCATCCTGCCCGGAACGATTTATGTCGGTTCGACCCATGCGAGCGGCTTCGACAGCCGCTATTACGGCCCGGTCGCGATCGAGCGCCTTCGCCGCATGGAGAAGCTGCTGTGATGGCCGCCCGGATCGCGCTGGCCGCGGCGTTGGCGCTGGCCGCCCCTTCCGCGCTGGCCCAGCCCCGCGACGACGCCCGGACCGGCTATTGGTGGTATCAGGCGCCGCCTGCCCCGGCCGCGGAAGAGGATGATCCCGACGCGCTGGCAAAGCCGGTCATTCCGCCGATGGCGGAGCTGTCGACCTGGACGCCGCCGAAGATCCGCAAGCTGATCGAGCAGCAGCGCGATTATGCCGCGACGATGCTGACGGTCGACGCGGTGGCGGATTTCTGGCGGTTGCAGGACTTTGCGCGGCGTAAGGCCCGCGCTTTCGCCGGCGTCACGCAGATTGCGATGCTCCAGCATCCCGAACTCAACGCCAAGTCCGCCAACCCGATGGTCGGAGAGGCCCGCGATCAGCTTTCGGCGCAGAAGGACCAGGTCCGCCGCCAGTACCTGCGCGGGCGCGCGGGCGAGTTCGCGCTGGTCATGTTCTCGCGGTCGACCTGCGGCTACTGCCGCGTCCAGTGGCCGATCGTCCAGCGGTTCCAGGAGGAAATGGGCTGGCAGGTAACGCTCATGGACATCGATCGCAGGCCGGAACTGGCGCAACGGTTTGGGGTCGAGATCACGCCGACCACCATGGTGATCCGGCGCAACAGCCAACAGCGCATGGTGATCGCGAGCGGAGTCGAGGCTTATCCGAACCTCACCCAGATGGCCTATCAGGCGGTGCGGCTGCTCTCCGGCGACATCCGGCCCGAGCAGTTCATGACCGGCGCGGGCGAGGAAGACGGCTTCTTCGATGCGCTCGCCAACGGCCCGGTCTCCGCAACCGATCCTCGCGCGCTCGGCGGCGATCTTGTCGGCGCCAGCCTGGAGCCGCAGCGGTGAGGCGGCTGGTGACCTTCATGCTGGTCGGCTTGCTTGGGGGCATCACCCCGGCGTCGGCGCAGCCCGTTACCCGCGAGCAGGCGATGCGCGCGGCGATCCATCCGGTCGCTACCGAGGCAGCGATGCGTGAATGGCTCGCCCGCGTGCCCGTCACGCGCGACTGGCCGCCCGATTTTGCCGAGACCATGAAGGGCCAGGCGTCGGCCTTCATCGTCGAAATGAGCACGGCGCCGGGCTGCATTCCCTGCGCGGACCTCTGGGCAAGGTTCGGCGGGCTCGGCCAGCGCTACGGCTGGAAGGTCCGCACGATCAGCAGCCAGGAGGCGATGGTGCGTTCCGGGCGGCTCGGCCTGCCCTGGGTCGGGCATCCGGTGGCGTGGGTCCGCCCGCTCTCCGATCCGAACCGCATCATTCCGGTTGCGATCGGCACCGACCACGCGCCCAACCTTGGGCGCAACCTCTATCTCGCGGCCAAGATGCTGACCGGCGTGAAACCCGCAGTCGGCATCCGCGGCATGGCGAAGTTCACCGGGATCGTGGGCGCACCGCCACGTCCCTACTCCAACCGGGCGAGGAACTGACATGGGGAGCCAAATCCTCGCCCTATCCCAGGAAAGCTGCCCACCATGGCTACCTCGCGCCGCCGCCTGACCCTGCTTGCCCTGCCGTTGCTCGCTACCTGCGGCTTTGCCTCTCCCGCGTCCGCGCAAAGCTGGGCCCAAAGCTGGTTCGACAACGTCACTTATACCAGTCCCGGCAGCTTCGAGGACCAGACCCGCGGCTACATCACCGCGGGCGGCATGTCGGGCCGGGTCGATGTCCACAACGACTATCTGATGAGCGTGACGCTGCCGAAAATCCGTGCGGGTTGCGGCGGGATCGACATGTTCCTTGGTGGCATGTCGTTCCTCGATCCGGACTATCTCGTGCAAAAGCTCGAAAGCATCCTGCAGGCCGCGCCGGCGGTCGCCTTCCAGTATCTGCTCGAAACGCTCGATGAGAAGATGGGTAACATCATCTCCAAAATGGAAGCGGCCACCAATTTCCTGAACTCCATCCAAGTCAACGACTGCCGCCTCGCCAACCGCATGGTCCAGATCGCGAAGGGCGATGACAATGTGTCGGGCATCGTCGAGGAAATGACCGGCTACAAGTCGGTCCGCGAAGGCTTTGCCAAGAGCTATCAGCAGAGCCGCGAGAAGATCCAGGCCAATCAGGGCAACCCGACCGAGGATCTCAAGGATGCGCTCGAAAACTGCCCGGCCGAAGTCACCGAGATCTTCAAGACGGGCTCGCTGCTTGCCCATGCCGCCGCGCGCGTCGGCGCGTCCGACTGGACGGGTGTCATGCGCGCGCGTGTCGGGGACGTCTATATGCGGTGGGATGCCACCGACAAGGTACCGATCTTCTCGGCCATACCTGCCTGCCCACGCCAGGACACTGAAAGCGTCGACGATTTCCTGACCGGCAAGGTCCAGTCTCGCACGCTGTCGGTTCCGCCGACATCGGCGGACTGCTCGGTCGATGGCAACGGCAAGGGTGCTCTGATCCTTGCACGCGCTCGGATGGAATCGATTGCCGTCAAGATCCGCACGCGCGCGGCATTGACGCCGGAGGAAAGGCAGTTCGTCGCCAATGTCCGCACGCTTCCGGTCTATCGTCTGCTTGAATGGGGCGTACGCCAGGGCCTGGCCGACAGTGTGATCGGCGACACGGACGAGCTGGTCGCGCTCACGCTCGCCTATCAGATGCTCAACGACCTCACACGCAGCATCGATTTCGCCGTGTCGAACGCCGAACGCGGCGTGAACGCAGCCGGGGCCAGCGACGCGGGCAATGCGAAGGTCTGCCAAACGCGCATTCTGACCAAGGGAATAGAGCAGCTGAGCGGCCTGCGTGATGAGGTGCTGCGGCAGCGAGCGCAGATGCGCCAGTCCTATATGGCCGCGCTCAACCAGGCGAACCTCTCGGCCAACTATGCCGGGGTGGTCCGCCAGCGCGACCGTGATGCGCGTGACGCCGCCGGCGCCGCCGCCAACCGCAACCGCTGAGCGAGGGCACGTCATGATCCGCATCCTTCGCGCCCTGTCAGTCCTGATCGCTCTGTTCGCGGCAACGCCCGCGCTGGCGATCGACACCAGCTTCCACACCTATGACGGCTTTGCCGAGACCGTGGACGCCTTCCGCCTGGTTTCGATGATCTTCGGCGACCCGCGCTACGAGACGCTTGTGCTGATCGTCGCGGTGGTCGGCATCGGCCTGGGCGTCCTGCTCGCCAGTATCCGTGGCTCGGGCATGGGGCTGGTCGGGTTCGGGTTCCAGATGCTGATCGGCGTCGGCCTGTTCGTCGGCATGGTGGCGACGACGGGCACGGTCCACGTCTATGACCGGGTGCGCAACGCCTATCAGCCGGTGGGCGACGTCCCCAACCTCATCGTGCTGGTCGCGGGCGTGACCAATATGATGGAGCGCGCGCTCGCCGAGGTGATCGACGACAACACCACCAATCCCCACGCCAAGCTCGAGTTCGGTGCCGGCGGCCATAGCTTCGATCTCTTCCTCAACGCCGCCAGCCCCCGCGGCCCGATGACCGACACCTTTCTCGATGCGACGATCAAGGATTATGTGCGGCAATGCTATCCGGTGGCGCGCGTCTCGCCTGCCTATGGTGTCGACGACGACACGCTGTTCCGCACCGCCACCGATCTCCCCGCCGCCTTTGCCGGGATGGCGGGGCCAGCGACCTTCAGCACGGTGTTTACCGCAACCGACAAGGGGGGGGCGACAGTCAGCTGTGCCGAGGCCTGGGAGCATATCTCGACACGCCTCTCCGAACCGGCGCTGTTCGACAATTATGTCGCGCAAGTCTGCACGCGCACCGGCTACGACATCACCAACGCGGCCCAGCTTCAGCGCTGCCGCTCGAACATCGGCGAGCTCGGCCAGATGATGATGGACAAGCCCCAGTCGCTGCAGCAGTTCCTGACCAACGTCATGCTCGGCAGTACGGTGGGCGACGTGCTGTTCGAGGACAGTCCGGCAACGGCAGCACGCATCATGGCCAATCGCGCCGTCGTCTCGTCCGGCCTCGCGACGATGTCCACGGCAAACGAATGGATGCCGACCATCCGGGCGACGGTCTTCGGCATCATGCTGTTCATGATGCCGATCGCACTCCTGTTCATCCTCACGCCGATCAACCTGCGCGTCGCCAGCTTCGCGCTCGGCCTGTTCGTGTTCGTCGCTTTGTGGGGTGTGATCGATGCCGGGATCTATCAGTTGACGCTCGGCCGCGCGACCGATGTGCTTGCCGAAATGCGCTCGAACAATGTCGCCGCGAACGCATGGATGCTGGCGCCCTCCTCGGCGATGAAGGCGCTGGCGATCTTCGGTAGCTTCCGCACGGCAGCGGCGGGCCTGGCCGGCGCCTTCGTATTCACTGTGTTCCGCTTCTCGGGCAACGTCTTCACCTCGTTCACCAGCGGCGCACTCGGCGTCCAGGGCCAGGGTACGGCAGCGGCCGCACCGCTCGCAACCAGCGAAGGTTATGCAGGCGCGCTCGAAGCGCAGGCGACAGCCGCCGGGACCATGGCACGGCGCGGCTTAGCGTCGAACTTCGGCGACTTCGGGGAACGCTCGACCTTCGGCGCGAACCGGGCGTTCGGCGCCGCGAGCCGGATGCTCGGCGAGCATGGCGGCGGCGCGAACGGAACGCCCGCATTCGGCATGGGAGGGCTCGATGCCGCGCGCGAGCTGGGCGGGATTTCACCGGCGCTGACGGGGCGCAGCCTCACCGATCCCGCGACCGTGCGCGCGGTGCGCGACAATGCCACGACCAGCGCGATCCACAATTTTGCGGAGAAGGACGCACTGCGTGCATTGGGCACGGGGTATTTTGGCGAGGGGCAATCCGGGGAGCGCGCCTTCGCGGCTTTCGCGCAGAAGATGGTTCAGTGGCGCGCGTTCGGCGAACAGCGCTCCTATGACATGATGCTGTCGGGCGCGCAGCGGCATTTTGAGCGTAGCGGCTATGATGCGAAGGATGCGGCGCTGAAGGCCTCGACGGTGATCGGTCAGGCTTCGGCCGATCCGACCTTCGCCAAGCTCATCGCCAATACCTTCGACCAGGAGCAGATGCTGCGCAATGATCTCACCGCCGCGCAGGTTCAGATTGGTGCGATGGAAGGCCGTAGGGATTTTGCGGGCGACAATGTGGCTCCGGTCGAGCGGCGCAATGTAGCGACCGAGCAGGCGCACAGGACAGGGAGCAACGAGGGTCAGCGCAATGCCGCATCGATGCTCGGCCTCTCCGTTCAGGAAACCTCTCGCCGCATCGCCTTCATCAACGCCCTCTCGAGCGAAGCCCGCTCCTTCGCCATCACCCAACTCTCCCGCGCAACCGACCGTAATGAAGCGCAGGTGATGCGCGCGCTCGAAACCTATAATGCCGCCGTACAGGTCGGGACCGCCGACGGTGCGACGGCCGAAGCGGCGCGCGAGGGCACAAGCGTCTATGGGCGCACGCGCGAGGCGGCAGGCTACGACTTCGCCGAGCGCTCGGGCAAGCTCGACGCGCAGCGCGAGGTCGGGCATGATGGCACCCGCTCGGCGGCGCGGATCGGCGAGCAGCGGCGGCAGGCCGACAATGCCGGGTTTGCTGAGGGCGCGGCGGCCGCGGGGATGTCGGTTCGGCAGGCGGCCCGGCTCGACAGCTTCATCCGCACACTATCCCAGGGCGTCGGCAATCAGGTCGATATGGCCGAGGGCGGTGCGGAAGGTATCGCCGATCGCGCCCGCAACGAGCGGCTGACCCGCATCGTCGACAACGAACGGCTCACGCGCATGCAGCAATTGCTGGGCGAGCATGGCGTGCAAATGTCGAAGCGGCAGATCGCCATGGCGCAGAATGGCGATCTCAGCCTCAACCTAACGCCCGAGACGGCGGCACAAATGTGGCGCGGCGGTCTGATCAACGAAAGTCAGCTCGGAGCAATCGCAAATGGCGGGCGTGCGCGCTTCTCGTTCGCCGACAACGATGTGCTGGTCTCCAGCTCGGTCGGGTTCCAGCAATCGGCACGCAACGACACCAGCACGCGCTTCGAAGCTGGCAAACAGGCCGGTCCCGATACGGTCGAGCATTTCCTGAGCGGCGGCGAACAGGGCCAGGCAATGATGCAGAACTGGCTGCGCGGCGGGTTCGAGATGGACCGGCACGGCAACTGGCGTTTGAATCCGCAGGTCGCCGATACACTCACAAGGGATGTGCAGGCGATCATCGCGCAGACCGGGTGGCAGCGCGGGCTGTCGCGATCGGCTCAGGACCAGGTGTCGATGGGCACGACTATCAACGCCAACATTGGGGGGTC
This sequence comes from Sphingobium aquiterrae, assembly GCF_037154135.1. NCBI lineage: Bacteria > Pseudomonadati > Pseudomonadota > Alphaproteobacteria > Sphingomonadales > Sphingobiaceae > Sphingobium > Sphingobium aquiterrae. The sequence goes on along the minus strand of NZ_JBANFL010000013.1, from coordinate 80,457 downwards.
AGTGGATACTCAGGAATCGGAAACGACAGGAGGTCACGCGCAACCTGCGGGTAGAGGGCAACAATCGAACCAAAGCCCGACTAACCAAAAGGGCCGGTCCGCATCTGGACGCGTTGGTGGCAGTCTTGGGTTCGAGAGCCGCGATGTCGGAACCACAAACGAAACGGCGCACTCTGCAATCGATATCGTCAACTACGACGTGCGCGAATCGATCGCGGCTGCCGAGCGAGCCGCTGCCCGGTCCAGCGACCCCGCTGCAACCTTCTCGCAGGAGTTGTCAGATCGCATCCTGGGACCGGACGGGATGCGCAACCGCTACCTTCAGGATGCGGACTCCGGGCGGGCGACGTTCGACATCACCGGTCCGCTTACATCGATCGAGCAGAACTCTGTGCTGAAAAGCGGGCGGTTTTCCAACGATCTGAACAATAGTTTCGGCGATGGTGATAACAGTTTCAAAAAGCGTTAGCGCTCAAAGAAACGGCCGGGATACTGAAAGCTTAAGGGGTTTCCGATCCATAGAGCCCCGGACCGTGGATCGAAAATGTCGGTGCCCGCACGGATGTTTTCCATGTCTCGCTCATGCTCCTGCCAAAGGCGAGCAATTCTGGCGGCTTCCTCATCGGACACCGGAACGCCATCGCGACGGGGCGAAACTGCCGCCAGCCAGCTTTGCGCATAGCCGACACCGAGGATCATGAGCGCGGTCATCGGGAAGAACAGGACATTGAGAAAACCAGCAGGCGCGCTGTCGTAGAATGCTTCGAGTGGCGCGACCTTTGTGGACGCCGCCATGCCGATCCACCAGACCGGGATCGCTGCCCACCAAGCCTTCGCATACCAAGGACGCCACAGCCAATCGGCTGCTTTCAGCCTTGGTGCTGCAGGTTCGGTTGCCGACAGGTCGGTTGCGGTAGTCATCGCTAAATCCTTGGATGAGAACTATAGCAGAAATCTCCGCTCATGCCACTGTCCGCAGCATCGCAGGTTGCGACACCCTTCAGCGCAAGGCGCTGAAAAAGCTGACGCCGACGATCACCAAGGCTGTTGAGGCGGCAAGCAACCACAGGCTGGCCGATATCGTCGGAGCCGAAGGTCTCCGCCATGCGCTGGCCATCGCGCCACGCGACATTACCCCACAATCGCCTGCGGAACTCGAAGCCAACAGGAAGGCGCGCGAACGTACGGCCGAGTTCCGTGAGGATATGGGGCAGCGCGCAGGCGGAATGTACGACCGCGCTCACGTCGCGACGATGCGGAGCGTGCCCCCGGCAACCATCGAAAAGCGGCGCTAGCGGCAGCAGATACTCGGTGTGCCCTATGGATCGGAGATTCGGTATCCGGATGGGCAATTCGCAAATGGCGAAGCGGTGAGGCACCTGAAGCGCGTTCTCGAAGCTCTCGGCGATACCAATCCTTGGAAGAAACTCATGGTCCCGACGACGCCGGGCGAAGGGTTTGGTGACGGCAACCAGACCTTGCTGGAACGGCTGCACAGCAAGCCGAAGCAGGATGAATTCCGCCAGGTCGTTGCGCTCGCGTCGGCATGGGCGGCGTGAATGAAGATAATTGTAAGCGGTTTTTAGGCGAATCAAGCAGGAACGCTGCCCGCATTGGCTTCATCGCAACGCCACCTCACTCCCCAACCTTTCCGATTCTCCTCCCTCATCGCCAACCTCCACGCTTCCGCGCTTTTCACCGAAATTGGGTGGAGGCCGTATTTGGCGCATTGTCCGCTCCTGGCGCGCGAGAGGGTTGCGTCGTAGTGGTTATTCCCGCTCCGGCTTGTCGTCGGCGTTTCTCGGCACTGTGCCACCCTTGTTCCGGCCATCACCGATGACCTGAGAATCGACGATCGCGCGCGCGACGAGCTCCGAGCGCCTGAAGACGCCATAGCGTTGCTTGGCTCTCGTAATGTAGTACCGCACCGTTGTTTGCGCGATGCCGAGGATCTGACCGATCTCCCAATCGGTCTTGCCGAGCGCGATCAGCGCCGCGCATTCGGCCTCGCGGCGCGTAAGCCGGGGAACATTGCGGTCGTTCATGGCGTGATGGAGATAGAGGCCCGCCCTGAATGCGAAGCCCGCGATGATCTGGAGCGTAGTCATCAGTGATGGCGTGATCTCGATCGGCTCCGATCGGGCAAAAGTGCATGACGCATAGGACTCTCTGGGCATGTGCAGAGGGACGGTGATGCCGTGAACGATGCCGTATCGCCGTGCTTTCCCGATCAGTGCGTGCTGGTTTTCAGCCAACTCGACGAAGTCCGCGATTTCGTCCCAGGTAAAAGGCCGGTCGAGACCCGCGCTCACCTCATACACCGGATCAATTACATAGGCCTGAGTCGCCATGTAAAACCGGACGAAGTCAGCAGGGTAATTCGTAATCACCATCGCGCCCTCCATGAATCGGGGAAGACCGCCGTGCTGAACCAGCGCAACATGGGGAAAGCCCAATTGTCGAGCGATACCGACGAGTGCGTCGCGTAGCATTTCGGTCGACGATGCCGAGTTGAGACGAGCGAGCGCCTCCCGAAGGCGATCTCCAATGTGCATGGGCTTCATCCTCGTTTCGAACATGCTGATCTTGCGATCTGCTCACCGCTTCATGAGATCAGGCGGTGTGGCGGGCTTTGCTGCGTGCGGGGATGGTTTGAGCATCACGGGATGCGGCTTGGAATGGGCGGAAACGACTCCCCCCGAAAATCGACCAGTATTGCATGGACAGCGCGTGGTGCACCGTATGCCCCGCGTCGGTGCAAGATGAGGGCCAAGCTGCTCCTTGATGTGTCGTTACGGGCGGGTTAATGGCTTGCGCGGCGGGTGCCGTGAGATAGGGACACGCATGCGGCCGGGGGTAATCGGTGACCGGCGCATCCCGAAATAGCGGGCCTTTGTCTTAAAGGTTCCAACACCCGCCCCCCTCCCCGACTCGCAGTAAGTGTGGATCGGAGCTTGCGGTGGAATACGCGCGAACTTGCGCGTCGCCCGTTGCAGTGCCGCGAACAGCCGCGACCCGCTTGCGCCGGCTCTGACGCGGGTCCGATTCTGCCGATGTTAACGCCCGTCTCGCATCGAAGTTCAACGCCTTGTGTGCATCAATCGGCAAGTTGAACGAAAGATGGATATAGAAGATGGCACGAAATGCACTGCTGGCGGACCCATTGACGCTGGTCCCGCGCTCCTTGCCTGATCCGGAGGTGATCACCGATGCGAGGGCCTTTGCCTGGGAGGTTCTGCGGCGTCGAGCCGACTATCGCGGCGTGGCCGCCGCGACAGAACAGATCGGCACTGCAAACGCGCCGATCGAGTTGATCCTGTCGTGCGGCGACGCATCCGAGTGGGGCTTGCGCTTTCGCGGAAATGCCAGAACGGGGCGCAGCCGACGCCCGCCTGATGTGGCACGCCGAACTGGACCCTATGACGATCCGGGTGACGGCCCAACGATGGCCTGCCGATGATGGCGAAACCTTCGACCTCCGCAAGCTGATTGTCCCGGTTACGATCTTCAAAGATGCCGCCGGAGAGGAGGCGCTGATCGGACGCGGTCGCACGGCTGTCAGGCTGAGTATCAGCGAGGGCAGCTTGCTCGACGGGCCGGTCCGGCTCAGCTATGATCTGGCGGGTCGCCGCCGTCTGAGACGCCGGCTTCTGGCACTTCGTCAACTCGATGCGCTGATGCGGCTCGGACGCGTTCCGCGTCCGCTCGCCGTTCCGGCTCTAAACACGGATCGCCCCTGGATGCTGCTTCGCACGCTCGAGGCGTTGGCGGCGAACACGAAGGCACGGTCGATTGCAATCGCATTGTTCGGCAGAAGCGTGGTCGAACAGGAATGGGAGCACGAGTCCGATCATTTGAGATCGCGAACACGGCGCCTCATCGACAAGGCGCGGCGTCTCACTACCGGAGGCCATTTCGCACTCGTCTGCGGAGACTGCTAGGCCTTTCGTCTGCGCAGCCCGCGCACGCTGAGCGTTCCGAGGCTGATGGACGATCCCTGCCGCCCGTTGAACCAGCGCCGCAGGAAGGCTTCGGTATCGTCGAGCTTGCCACCCAATTCCTTGAAGACCCGCTCGAAGCCGCCGATTATGTTCGGCGGATCGAGATAGGTGATGTCGCCGCCACGCTCTTCGTAAAAGTCCTGTAAATGCATCATCATGATGAGGGCCAGCTTGGTATCGGCGCACGCGACCGCGAAGTCCGATGATCCGAACGGCACCGAAAGCATGATCGCGAAAGGATCGCTATCGGTCGCTTCGGCGAATGCGAACAGCCGTTCCAGGTCGAGCCGCCCTCCGCCCGCTTCAAACAGCTCATAACTGCGCTGTGGTAGCCCCATACGCTCGGCGACATCGCTGGCACGCAGATTCCGCAGTCGTCGGATGTCGCGGATGACGCGCGACAGTGTCTCGCGACCGTTTGGAAACTGGATGGACGACAAATCCATGCGTGTGAGCCTCCGCTATTGTTCCTCTCCTGCTCCCGTAGAGCGGCGCCACCATCTTCGGCTACCGCTTGTTCAGGACCAGCCTACGCCAATCAGCCATCGCCATAAACGAAAATCCATGCGGTAATCCGGTGTGGTCACCGGAGCGGGAATCAGGCGCCGGTCTCTGTTGCGTGACGCTGCAGAAATCCTGCGGGGTTTCCGCACTCTTGTTGCGTGACGTCGCTTGATCGCTTCGGCGCCATACGTTCTCGGCGCAGCGCATACGCCAAATGCAAGATGAGGCTCGACTCGACGGCGCGCTCCCGATTTGACTGTCCGCCTCAATACGCTTTCGGGGATATCTGAATCGCATGCGGACCTTCGCTGACCACATAAACGCAGCGGCAATTGTTCGCCGACACAATCCCGGCACACGCGGCAATGGTCAGATTTGATGAACGTCGGCCAGACAACCGCGCGTGTTCACGAGGCGCTGAGGCGACGGATAGTCATGCACGAAATTCGCCCCGGTGCGCGGATCGATCCATCCGAAATCGCAAGCGAATTCGGTATGAGCGTGACCCCACCGCGCGATGCACTTCACATGCTGGTGGGCGAAGGGCTAGCAGAGATAAGGCATGGAGAGGGCTTCTTCGTGCCTGAAATCGACGAACAGGGACTGAAGGACCTGTATGACTGGAACCTCGATTTAATTTTGGCAGCATGGCGTCGGGGCAAACCAACGCCAGGCACTTTCCCCAGTTTGGTCGGCGATCCCATAACCCAAACCGAGGCGTTCTTCGGCGCGATCGCTCGCAGTTCGGGCAGCAGACTTCACGTGTTGGCGATGCGATGGGCAAATGCCCGGCTCGGTGCCGCACGGCGAGTCGAGGCCAATGGCCTGTTTGACGCTACCGAAGAATTGGCCGCCATCGCTGCCGCCCTTTCGTCGGGCGATTCGGCGGCAGCACGAAGGCTGGTCGCTGACTATCACAACCGGCGCAAAAGCATGGCCATGAGGATCGTCGACGGGTTGTATGGGAGTGCCGGCACAAATTCCCGTCTATAGATATTGCCTTGCACGCCCGCGTCTAGAAACATCGGAACTGTGGCGCCAGAATATACTTCAATATATTGGAGTATATTCTTCGGCTAGTATGCGCTTTGACGTATGGTTCCCCTGCTACATTCCGTAGCATGGAGGAATGGTCATGAACCGTGAACTGAACGACGACGTGATCGAACTCGGCATCGCAACGGTCGAGACGAAGGGTCCTTCGGGTGAACGCCCCGACGAACAGGACGGATTGGACACCGGCGGACTCTCCGACGACTAATGATAAGCGTGCGGTCGATGGCCGCACGCTTATCAGCCATTTCGGGAACGGACAGATGGGCTTCCTCCTTGCCGAACACCTCTCGTTCTGCACGGTCGCAGACCGTGTCATTTTACTGGATGTGTTGCGCGATCGGTATTTTTGCCTTGGCGCGGACGCGGAGCGGGCATTCCTCAATCTTACTACCTATCGCGAACTCAGCCCGGCCGACGTCGCCGCTCTCGAACGGCTGACGTTGGATGGCATTTTGCGTCATCATGATGGACTGGTGGTGCCTGAGCCTTGCAAGCCGCCGGCCGTCGCGGTCAACAGTCTATTGGAGATTCGTGGCCGGCCACGGCCGTTGATCGTTGCAACAGCGCTTTTCGGACTTGCCCTGACAAGCGCTTTCATCAAGTATCGAGGTCTGGCGTCCGCGCTTCACGACCTTGCTCGTCGGCCAGCCGAGCACAAGGCAAAGGTACCAAAGGTGGATGCGGCCGAGACCGCGCTGGCTTTCCACCGGGCAGCCCTGTTTGCGGCTCCGCTCGATCAATGCCTGGTGCGCTCGATTGCTGTGGCGCGGGCCCTTATGTCAGGAGGTTTCCGGCCAAAACTGGTGATCGGTGTTCGTCTCCAACCCTTCGGCGCACATAGCTGGGTTCAGATCGAAGACGTGCTGGTGAACGATCGACACGACTTGGTGCGCGACTATACCCCGATCCTTGTCGCCCAGTGAGCCGCCGCTATCTTGTCGCAGTTCGTCGAGAGACCGGTGATATTTCTCCGGTTAAAGCCCGTTTGTGCGACCTGGACGCGGCGAACGGAAATTTCCGGGCTGTGATCGACACGGTAGTCTTGTATGCAATTGCCGACATTTCTTCGCGGTCGAGCATTGATTGCCTGGGCGGTGTCATATTCGGATCGCTGTTTGCGCGAGAGACCAGCCGCAGCGTCGATACGCTCGCCACGCAGATGCAGAACGGCATTTATCAGTCCCAAGGCAAGCACCTTATCGATCATTTTTGGGGCGGGTATGTTGCGGTTCTGCCTGCGAAGGACACTCCTTCAGTCAGCGTAGTGCGCTCCCCTTTTGGCGATCTTCCCTGCTACTATGTGGAAACATCCGACGTGGTCATTCTGGCATCTGATATCCCGCTGCTGATTGCTGCGACGGATTTGCGTCCGGTCGTTGAGTGGGACGCGCTCACCAGACATCTCATAGCCAGCAATGTTCCTCGCTCCGAAACGTGCTTGTCTGGAATTAAGGAACTGCGCGGAGGTCAGCGTCTCACGATTGACGCCGACCAGATCGCCGTCGCGGAGATGTGGTCGCCGTGGATACGCGCCAAGAGCCAGTTCTCTACTCGCGCCGAAGCCGCAGACCATCTCCGACGGAGCGTCCTTGATAGCACCGCAGCTGTGGCGGGACAATTCGACCGAATTGTTCTCAAGCTTTCAGGTGGTGTCGATTCCTCGATCGTGGCGGCGGCATTGGCCCGCGCGCCGGCGACATTTTCCTGCGTAACGCTCGTGACAAGAAACCCAAGCGGCGATGAGCGCCGCTATGCGCACCTCGTCGCCGAAGCGCTCTCGGCCCCCCTGTATGAAGTCTATCGCGATCCTGCCCATGTCGACCTGACCCGATCTGCGTCAGCACATGAGCCTCGGCCGACAGTTCGGTCATTTTTACAGGAATCGGACAGGATCTGCCGCACTGCGGCCGCCGAAATGGGCGCAAGCGCGATCTTCGACGGCGGTGGCGGCGACAACGTGTTCTGTTCGTTGCGATCGGCGGCTCCCGTCGCCGACTGCCTCCTGTCCAGTCATCCCGAGGCGGGCATTCTTGAGGTAGCGAAGAACGTCGCGCGGCTCGCGCAGGCAAGTGTGTGGACGGTCGGAAAGTCGGCGTTGGCAAAAGCGTGGTTCAAGCCACCCGCATTCCGGTGGAAAGGGGATACACGCTTTCTTTCGCGGCGATCACAGTCCCTGGTTCAAAGCGCCGTGCAGCATCCTTGGCTGGAGGCCCCGTCCGATGCGCTGCCCGGAAAGGCGGCGCAGATTGCCTTGTTTGTTCGGGCGCAGTGCTATGTCGAGGGACTTGACCCCCTCGCGCCTTATCAACTGGTAGCGCCTTTGGTTACGCAGCCGGTCGTCGAGACGTGCTGCCGCACGCCGAGTTGGATGTGGTTTGACGACGGAAGAGATCGGGCAATCGCGCGGGCGGCATTCTGTGAGGAACTGCCCGCCGAGGTGATTTGGAGGCGGAGCAAAGGAACGCCCGAAAGCTTCATGGCAGAGCTATACGAAGCAAACCTTCCGGTCATTCGGGAACTGCTGGCAGAGGGCTTATTGGCCGAGAACGATGTGATCGATCGGGATGCTTTGGCCGCCGAACTGAGACACGCGGGTCCGGTTCGCGGATCGAACTATGTTCGGGTGATGCAACTTCTTGATGCCGAAGTTTGGGCCAGATCGTGGTCAATGCGACCGACGTAGGCGTCTTGGATCGCGCTCGGAAGCGGTTCGCCGACGGGAAACGGGCTTAACGGGCACCGGCTTGCTGTTCGGGGGATCTTCCCGGATCACGGAGCGCGCTCCAACGCTGATATTGGGCGCTTTTTTCGGAATCGGGATCAAGTTCAGATTGAAGCCAGAATCTGAACCAATCGATATTCCGATTGTAGATGGCCAACCGGTGAGCGGGCTGGGCCTTGTAATGATAATCGTTCGGGAAAACGAACATCTCAACCGGCTTGCCTTGCTCGCGAAGCGCCTGGAATGCTTCCAACGCAAGCAGATACTCGGTGTCGGCGAGTTGCATGAGAAGCGGCGTGTCCATTTCGCGGGCATTGACGACCATGGACGCCGGCCGCCAGAATGCCCGATTGTCCTCAATGGTGCGCGGGAAGCCCATCTTCCGGTTATACGTCGCCCAAGCCATACCGCCATATGTCATCACCGTTTTCGGCTCCAGGCAGCATGTGCTTATCGCCGCTGCAGCAAACATACGTGTGTTGATTAGGGCGAACCTTGCCGATGTCGCGCCATCGCTGAGTCCGGTGATCCCAATTCGAGCGCGATCGACATTGCCCGTGGTAATCGCCGTTTCGACTCCGGCGACCAGGGACGAGAGCACGCTCTTTTTCTCTCCCCAATCGCGATACTCAGCGGCGACAATCTCACCCCATGTTTGAAAGTCAGTTCTGCCAGCGGTTATGAATGGCGGCCGTTCGACGCTTAAAACGGCGAACCCGTGCCTCGCGAAGAGATGTATCGGATACTCATCGCCGGTGCCGCCCCGAAGAAATCCATAACTGTGATACTGGACGACGATCATCGGGATCGGCGTTCCGGGCTCGTGATCGGGGGGCAGCACAAAATCGCCCCATGCCTCCAGACCGCGATCATTCTTCCATTTCAGGCGCTGAACGCTGCCGAGGCGAATTGACCGAAACTCGGGATTTGGATCATAGACAAGGTCCCACTCTCCGGTCCGTGAGTCTATCAGAATGATATGTCGGGGTGCGGTCGCAGTCTCCCTCAGGCATACTAGACCAGACCGAACTAACGAACATCCGAAAATGAGGTCTTCTGTCTTGAGAACAGGACTCGGCTCTTGACCCGGTGTCCAGCGATAAAGCACCGTTTCACCATTCGCCCAACCTTCGCGGCGGATGTACAGGATATCGCGCTGCTCATCGTCCCACCATATGCCGATAATGCCGCCGGCGCAGGCGGAGATGCGGCAGTAGATTGTTCTGCCCCTGACGTCAGTCGCCGCCAAGGCTGTCGGGCTCGTCGGGGACGTACCGACCCGCTGCGTCCAAGCCAGTCGTCCATCGCGTGTGTGTGCGTTGAGGACGATCGTGCCAAAACCGTTGCCCCCGAGGTTGTCGCGTTCCTCTGGGGTCGCTGTCCTGACGTCGGTGCCGTCCGGCTTGATTGAAAACGCGATCAACGGGGCTTCAGCCGTCCGGGTTTGAGGATAGCCGCCGAAGTTCGGAATGATGCGATCATCGTAGAGAATGCCTGTTCGCGCTTCCATCGCAGCGCGCCCGCTCGCGACGAGTTTGCCCGGTCGCGTCGTATAGAGCAGCCGTGTTCCATCACGGGACCAGCCAACCCACTCGATATCCACCTCCGCGCGGGTAATGGGAAAAGACCTGCTGCCGTCCGAACGAACCAGCCACACTTGCGTAGTGCTGTCCTCGCGTCTCAAATAGGCGATCCATTGACCATCGGGAGACCATGCCGGGGTCACGACCTTCGGATATCCTCCCGGCATGAAGAGTCCGCGCAGCGCGCTCGAGGTCGTTATCGGCTCGCCACCGACGTCGATTGCCCGTGCTGTCGAGCCCGGCAAGGCGTCGACGACTACCAGCGCTCGACAGTAGTCGTTGCGCAGCGGGTTCGCTCGGTTGATGATAAAGGCGATGCGGCTTCCATCGGGGGACGCTGCCATCGGGCTTGGAGGCCCGACCATGGATGAATCCGGGCCGCCAATGTCGCGCAGGCGTACAAGATCTTCCGGCTCAATCGACCGTTGGGCTGAGTCGGCGCTGGCCGCCACCGCAACGACATCCTGGCACTCGGCGCGAGCGACGGAGACCGAAACGACGGAACATGCCACGGCAAGGACCACGCGCCAATAGTGCCGGGCAATCTTGCGGCGATGCTGGTTCACCATGTCTTGGTGACGCCTATGCTAATATAGCGCCCGATCGGCGAATAGTTCGTCGAGTCATAGGGGGTGTGGGTAAATCCCGTTATGCGTATGTTGTCAGGTTTGGCGTTGAAAAGGTTCTGCGCGGACAAGGTAATGTCGAGATTGCTCAGCGGACCGATCTTGTCGCCCGTGTTGTACCGGGCAGCGAAGTCAACCGTGGTCATCCCTTTTATGCGCACATTCGGTGTCGATCGTATGTCGCGGACGCTGCCAATGTGCGAGACGTGACTGGAAAGCACGAAAGGGCCTTGAGTCCACGTCAGACCACCTCTTGCTCTCAAGTGAGGTGGATTGAAAAGCGTTCCTGCCAAATCCCGGACCGGCTGGATCGCGGCCAAGCGTTGTTCGCTCTCCAGATATGCGAGGTTCAATGTTGCCTTTACGTTTTCGCCCCCGGCACCAAGCGAATGCAGATAGGTCAGAAGTACATCTACCCCTTGTATTTTCTGATTCGCAGAATTTACGTTTCCATTATTTATGATGGCAACGACACTTGCAGGGTCATAGGGCCGGCCAGCGCCGTTTATGAAGGTTCCTGCATTTGCGATTTCGGCAGCGAACATCGCTTCGGATGGGTTGAGAATGATCTGATCGCGATACATGGGATCGCTCATCGCGATCGACAGAATGCCGATGGGTTGGACAATCCTGTCATGATAGCTGGTCGAGAAATATGTGATCTCGGCGCCAAACCCTGGGAGGCGTGGAGGATGAATATCCAGTGTAAACGAAAGGGTATCGGCCCGTTCCGGCTTCAGCCTGGGATTGCCGCCCAATACCTCAAGAACCGTGGCGCCCGCTGCAAAACCTGTGCCGCCATAAGAAGATGGAGAAGCATAGTAGATGCTGCTGGGTTGATACTGCTGTAAGAGCGTCGGCGCCCGGAAGGATTTTCCCCAGCTTCCCTTGATGTCGATTGATCGCGATGGCGCATAGATCAAGCCGATCTTGGGCGTCAGGACCTCGTCAATCCCTGGATACTTCTCATAACGCACGGCTAAGCTTGCATTTATCCGATGTGCTAGCGTGAGTGCTTGGCTCGGCGATATGATGGGCACATTCAATTCGGCGTACGCGAAGTAACTGTCTTGGGTCGGCGAGGTATTTTGCCAGTTGCCATCGCCTCTGAAACTGACAAACTCGTTCTCACGGTATCCCAGCCCCACAGCCAGCTTGGCGTCTCCGCCAGGGAGCGATAAGACAGTCCCGTCACCACCTAGTTCGACAGCTTTGGACGTGTTCTGGTAATAGTTGCCGCCGGGCTGAGTCCATACGCCGTTGCGATAGCTGGTGGTCGCGTACTGCACTTTATCCCGACCAAAAGAGGCCGCGACAAATATCTGCCAATTGCGGACCTCAAGGATCATGGTTGGAGCGATCACGTAGCTTTCGGCGACAGACGACGATCTACCGGCACTCACGCTCAGGTCAGCTCGCGCGTCGAGCGGATAAAGGGAGGATCGCCATCGCTTGTTGTAGAGCCCGTCGACTTCGATTGTGAGATTGTCCGATATGCCCTGCTGGATGCTCAATGAAGCAGCGTGGCGCTTGAGCTTGGGAAACAAGGTAACGCCCGGCGATTGCGTGGCTGCGTAGGAGCGATCTTTCGATTCTATCGCGGTATTGCGGCTGAACTCGTAGGCAGCAATCGCGCTGCCGGACGCCCATGTCCTGCCCGCTAGCGCACCATATTGCTGGGTGAAGTTACCCCCGTCGGTCGAGGCGCCGAGCGAGGCGCTTGTCTCCAGGCCATCATACCGACGACGCAAGATTATGTTGGCCACGCCTGCGACGGCATCCGAGCCATAGATGGCGGAGGCACCATCCGGAACGATTTCAATGCGCTCGATAGCCGCAAAGGGGATCGCGGACACGTCGACGCTCTGCCGCGATGAACTGTAAGGCATTCGACGCCCATTAAGCAGCGTCAGCGTCGCGTCGCTCCCAAGACCACGCAGATTGATCGAGGAACCGCCACCGACATCGACGCCGCTCGCAGACGGAACGTTGAAGCCGACGCCGGGATTTTGACCACCTCCGAAGCTTTGCGGGATGCTGCGAACGACATCGCCGACGTTCGATTGGCCAGCGTTGCGCATGGCTTCGCGGTCAACGGAGATGATTGTAGATGCGATTGGAGCGCCCCGGATACGGCTGCCGGTTACGACGATCTCCGCACCGTCTTGCGCGGCATCGGAGACCGTCGCACGCCGCGCTCGGTGCGACCCGACGGGGACAGGTTCGTTAGTGACAGAAGGTTCAGCAGATGCGGAGGGCGCCGGGATAATGCCAAGGTTCGATCCCGTGCTGGGCAAGGTGCTTTCCAGCACGATCACTTTGGCATCGACCTGTCGAATCCGCAGGCCGCTATCCGCAATCAGGCGTTGCAATGCCGCGCGCGGTGAAAGAGACGCGCGCAGTGCCGCGACCCGTCGCCCCACGACGGCCTCCGGTGCATAGATGAGTTGCAGCCCTGACTGGTCAGCGAACGCGGTCAGGGCTGATTGCAACGACCCGGCCGGAATGTTGAAGGAGACCGTCTCGGCTTGAGCCGTTTTGGCGGAAACCGATGCACCTGAGAGGAGCGCCGTGGCGAGCGCAGCACAGGCGACCGCATTGCGAAGAACCGAGATAACCCCCTTTAACGCCATTATCATTTCCCCATATTGGCGCGCGAATGGCCGAGGGGCAAAGTCCGCCCCGTCGACGATAGCGGCTGTCGGGAAAAGGACGCGTTACTGGGGGTGCGACCCTAATGGGCACTTGCTTATTTTGCTGATTGGTCTCGAGGCGTAAGGTGGATGCGCCCCTGACCGTCAGTCGTTCGCTGCAAAGACAGGAACGCAGTGACGGCCGTGGCGAAGCTGTTGGGATCACCGGCCTCGAAAGAGCCGCTTATCCGCCGTGACCCAAATTGCGGTGCGGAAAGGACCACGGGTTTACCACCATATCGGTTGATCTCTGCAACTGCGTCCGCAAGCGTAGTATCGTCGAACACGATCCGGCCCTGTGTCCAGGCTGTGACGGTTTGGGTCTTAATCGTGCGGACGGGCAGTCCATCGGCGGGCCATCGCCACTGATCGCCGGGTAGCAGGGCCTGGGTCGATCCGTCCGGCGCGCGAACGCGGACCTGTCCGTCGACCAGCGTGACGAATACCCGGTTGTCACGCATAGCCACGTCGAATCGGGTTCCTGTCGCCGTGACGGTTACGTCGCCGGCCTTCACGGTGAATGGACGCGCCGTGTCCTTCGCGACACTGAACAGCGCTTCCCCGCTCTCCAGCACGAGTTGCCGCGCCGTGCGGGTGTAGCGGACGTTGACGGCGGTTTGCGTATGAAGATTGACCCGTGAGCCGTCGTCGAGCGCCACCGCCCGCTGCTCCCCTGCCATTGTGCGGAATGAGTCCCCTTGGTGGGCAAAGAGGCGCATGCCAACAATGGATATGAGAATGACCGCGAGGCACACCGCGAGTACTGTAAGCGGGCGGGCGACCGTCCCGAAGCGGCGACGCTTACTCCCCCGGCCAGCCGCTTCCTGCACGGCGCGCAGGATGGACGGCCGCTCGCCGACCTTCACGGCCTCCGACCAGAATCGTTCCGCTTCCTCAAACGCCTCGGCATTACCGCCACGGCGACGCCAAGCGAAGAAGTCCTTGAGCGTGCCGTGTGAAACCGGCAGCGTCTTGAGCCTGGCAAACCACTGCGCCGCTTCCGCGCGCCGTCGTTCCGCCGCGATATCGTCCTCATCCATTTTTGCCGCCTAGCCCCGCAGTCTGCCAGAGCATAGCTCAATTGCCTTGCCGATTCGCCACTCGACGGTCTTGACGGAAATTCCAAGGTGGGTCGCAATGTCCGCGTTCGTCATGGGGCAAAACCGACTTAGCACAAATACATCACGGATGTTCTCCGGCAAATCGAGAATTGCGCGCTCCAATTCCAGTTCGCCTTCCTGTTCGGCCATCGCGCTCGGCTCGAAGCTGTTGCAATCGCTGGCATAGACGAGGCGAAGATGGGCTTGGCGGACCTTTTCGCGACGATGCCGGTCGCGAAACAGATTGATCGCGACGCGCGAGAGAAAGGCGCGCGGATGGTCGACGTCCGCAAGGGAGGTGCGGATGATCCGCAACCATGTGTCCTGCACGATGTCATCTGCATCGGACGGCTGGAGGCGGAGTGTGCGGCAGAGGAAGGCACGTAGCCATGCCGAATGGGACGCATGCCAGGCCTTGAGTGAGCGAGCCTCGTCAGCGGCGTCCGGCGCTTCCCGAACATTGACATGGGGATCGGCCACTGCGCTACGACTCCACCTCAGAAGGAAGAGGCGTCAGCCGAATCGACTATGCGGAACACCCATGCGCGGGCGCGACCGTGGCGTCAGCCACGGCTTTGATGAAATCCGGCCGTCGCCAGCCGGAAACCCTCCGCCCGTGTGCCGGGCGAATGGGGCGGTCGTGCATAGGGGGTTCCACGCCCCTGCCGCTGCCTTTCAGCGGCGTCGCCAACGTGTCGCATTTGCTGGAATCTGACAAGGGCGAAGTGATTCGCGCGGTCAGACGCCACGCGGCGGCTTGTTCAGGCCAGCACCTGCAAACCGTGCTTGTCGACGATTGCCAGCAGCTTCAGGGCCATACCGCTCGGCTTCTTAGCGCCCGTCTCCCACTTCTCGACCGTGCTTTCGCTGGTGTTGAGATAGCGAGCAAACACCGGCTGGCTCACCTTGTTGCGCTCGCGCAACCGCTTGATGTCGGCCGGAGCGATAGCGGGCGGCGTGGTCAGGCAGGTTTCATCAAAATGGCGCATTGTCGCCTTGTCGATTACCCCGACACTATGGAACGCCGTGGCCGTCGAGTGGATAGCCTCGAAGGCATCGCTTTTATACTTACGCTTCGTTGCCATTGCATATCTCCGTCAGCCTGCCATCCGCCAGCAGGGGAGCAATGTCCTTGTCCGTGGCTTTCTGGAGGTTCTTCGCCAGAAGGCGAAACTCTCTAAGTTCGTCGTCGTCGATATTTCCCCGGTCTTTCTTGGCGAACAGATATTGATACAGCCAGTAGCGACCGAGCTTCGCGAGGATGATGCTCCTGTGCATATTCCTGTTCAGGCGCTTCTTGAACACTCCACCGCCAAGATCGTCTGCCTGGCCCTTCATCACTTCCTGGATCGCCTCGCATAGATCCTCATCGGAGATGCGCGCCTTTCGCGCCGCTTTGGCGAACCAGGCGGTCTTGAAGGTCCGCAAGGTTTCCTCAACGTCGCCCATATGCGACATATAGCACTTGGTGCTACCTCCAGCAAGGTCCGGGGCGAAGGGAGAGGAATGTGGGAGGGGTCGGTGTTGGAACTTTACTCGCCAATCGGCCGAACGCGCTCGCACGCTGCCACACCCCTCCCGGCATAAAGCCCGGTCCGTTCGACGACACCGTGTTCGACTTAGCAGATGGTCGCGCGCTGGACAACGGACGGGGCGCTCATGGCGAGCATGGGCAGATGAAAGGCGCACACAGCGACTATCCGGGCCGGCGCTTCACCCCTCACCCGCACCTGTAGCAGTATGACCGCCGCGCCCGGTGCATCGAGGAGACTATTGCGCCAGGCGTTCCTCACAAATGAGCTTGGTCAGCGCCTGCAACACGGCGATGCGTTCGGTCAGCCAGTCCAGTTCGTCGTCATCGATCTTGTAGTGCGGCGAGTAGCGCGCCTTCACATAGGCGGCGCGCAACAACTCGTAGCATCGCTTCCCGAACTTGGTGTCGGTCTTCCACAAGCCGATAAGGCGTTCGTCGAGCTGCTCGGCGCGCTTCGACAGGAAGTTGAGGTTGTGGGATTTGGGCTGATACAGCATCAATACAAGCATGATGCAGTAGTAAGCGCGCTCCATCGCTTGATGGAGATCGAACGCCGCTTCATTCCGCCATCTCTTCTGCTCTTCCGGATCTGTTTCTCGCTGTGCCTCACTTCGATCAAATTGCGCCTTCGCAAGCGCTCTGGCGATGCCTGAAAATTCACGCTTGTAATAGATTTGCGCTTCTTCGCGTGCTTCCTCTTCTGTCAGAATACCCGGTTTCTCCAGGAGGAAACCCGGTTCCTCGAACAGGGCGATGCCATCCCTGGCCATGTCCACCCAAAAATAACGGCCGCGCCGAAGCTGGTGGTTCACGTCGTCGAGCGTGTGGATGATGAGGGTGAGCGGCTGGGGCCAGCCGCGTTCCGACAACATGTCCACAAGGCGGTCCTCGGCCTTGTCCCAATATTTGGAGGCGTCAAGCAGGTCCTCGTGGTCGACGATCACGAGCAAATCATAGTCGGAGAAATAGCGGCCGACCGGATCGACCACCTGTTTGCCCTTGGCGTAGGAGCCGAACAGGATGATCTTGAGGATGCGGCCGTTGCGGCGATGATCGCGCTTGCTGTCGGCGGTCGCCTTGGCGAACTCTTCGCGAAGGATCTGAACGGCGGCCTCGATATCGCGCTGCGCACGGCGAGGAAGTCTGGCTATACGGGCTTGTAGATCACTCACAGGTTTGACAATCGCCTCCACCGCACGGGCCGACGGGGATTTTCGCTTCCTTGGTCCCCGCCGCACGCCGTCATCTTCTGCTGTCGGCCAACGGCGCGAAGGATGCAACAGGCGCAGGATGACCACTGCTTCATCCTCGATACGATAGACGAGGATGAACGGCGTATCCGGCACCGCAAATTCGCGCGCGCCCGCGATGCGGCCCACACGCGAGCTGTCCGGGTCGGTGGACAGGCGCCGCGCGGCCGCAATGATCGCGTCACCGATCCGAACTGCGGCTTCACTGTCGGTTTTGGCAAGAGCATCAATCTGGCTGGTGCGATCAGCCCTTGCTTCTGGAAGCCAGACGACCGGCATGGAATTATCGGCTGTCACGGTGTTTGATCTCGTCTTTCTGGCGCTCCCATTCGTCCTCGACACTTTCGCCCGGCATTCGGGACGCCTTGGGGTCTTCCGCGTCGTGCATCGCCTTCTTGATCTGCCGGAGCATCCATCGGTCATGGGCCTTCGCCTGACGATGTTCCTCCACGGCGTCGCGTATCATCGCGCGAAGCACCTGGGCGGCCGACACATGCCGTTCCTCGGCCATAGCGATGAAAGCAGCCTTCAACACTCCATCTACGCGAAAGGTGAATGTCACATCGGCCATTGCAGCCACCTCCCAGTCCCGCGAAACCGTATTCAAATGTAACACATTCGCGGAGCCATAGCCATGTTGAAGTCAGGGCTTGCGGTGTTGTATGGTTGGACGCACGAGCGACCCAGCCAGTCATGAGTGAGTTGGTCCGTCGGGCACTCAAGGTCTCACGCGACACGGGCATCGCGCTTCGCACGCTGCCAGGTATTTGATCCCACGGCGTGATGGTCCGCTCGTTCCGCCAGACATAGGCACAGGGCGTCGAGTGATGCCGCAGTCAGGTGCCGCGAAAGAATCTCGTGCAGCAGGGGGCCGACATACATGGGTTTTCTTCCCTGCAACTGTGGGCTTGCACCCGTTCAAGTCTCGAACCGCCTCTGAATGATTCCCTCAATCTTGTTGTTGCTGCCTATTCCGGTCAGATCGCTGTGATGATGGCGTCGGCAACGGCAGGTTGATGCCGAGAGCGCCAAGGACCTTGGCACATTCGACGATTGCGACCTCCAACGCTGCATCATCATGCAATGTATGTGCGTCACAGCGGCCCCGCTGCACTTGCGCCAGCCAGGCGAGGATAAACAGTTCGTCTCTTCCAAGGTAAGGCGCGCCTGGAACCCTTATCAGGAAGCCATTCTTCGAGGCCACGCCCTGAAGCCGTTCAAACAGGCTGACATGCGCGTCTGAACCGCCGCCATGTCGCGTCCGCTCCCCCCGGATCATCCGAATCACCTTCTGTTCGGCAAGCGGGCGACGCCGTACCGCCAATCGGGACAGTGGCATCGTGAGCGATATGGACGGATCAGGGCGCATCATGCAGGTCCCGGTTAAAGGGGGCGTATCGGTTGACGACCGCACCGTCCACGGTCATGCGATCACTTCCTGAAGAACGGTAAAACCTTCAAATTCTGGTGCCGTGAGCGTGAGCTGCTTGCCTGATCCCGCACCGGCATGCGCCGCGCGAAACTGCTCGGATCGCGTCCACGCCTCAAAATCGTCCCGAGACCCCCAGACGGTGTGCGAAGCGTAGAGGACATGATCCTCACGTTCGGGACCGCGCAACAGGTGGAAGGCGACGAAGCCCGGCACGGTCTTCAGCAATACGTCGCGCTCCAGCCAACGCCTCGTAAAGGCTTCCTGTTCTTCCGGTTTCACCTTGAAGCGGTTCATCGCGATATACATAGGAACTCCTTCCGGTCAGGGCTTGGCGAGCGGCGTCGCCATTTGGGGCAACACGAACGGTTGATCGACGGGCGTGCTGCCGGGATTGAGATCGACATCGAACAGATCGGCAAGCGTCGAGCGGGTCAACACGGTCTGCGCTGAGCCATCCGCGATGACATGACCATCCTTGAGCGCGATGATCCGGTCGGCAACGCGCGCCGCCCAGTTGAGATCATGAAGCACGAGGAGGACTGCCCCGCCCATCGCTGCATGGGCCTGCGCCACCTCGAGTACCCGAAGCTGCTGGGCGGGATCCTGCGAAGCTATCGGTTCGTCGAGAAGCAGCGCGCCAGGCCGACTGGCAACAGCCCCGGCGCGGAGCTGGACGAGCACGCGTGCCAAATGGGCGCGTTGCCGCTCGCCGCCCGAAAGCGTGCCGACAAGCCGGCCGCCCCATCCTGCCAGACCCACACTTGCAAGCGCTCCGTCGATCCAAGCCTGCCGGGTTGCCGGAGATACGCGTCGCATCGTCAGTCTGAGACCAAGTCGCGCCAACTCTTCGATGGTGAACCCCTCGCCCCCTTCCTGGATCTGGGTAAGCACCGCGCGTCGCAGTGCGAGCTTTGCCGCCTTGAAACGGTCGATGGGGATGGCGTCGATCAGGACCCGACCGAGGATAGGTCGCGCGGTTCCACTGATCAGGCGAACGAGCGAGGATTTGCCCGCGCCGTTCGGCCCGATCAGCACCGTGGTTTCTCCGTCGCGAATGGTGAGATCGATGTCTTGGAGCACAACGCTGCCACCGGCTTCAAGCGTGGCCTGTTCGATCCGGATCATAGCCGCGCCATCCGTCCGCCGTCGCGCAGCAGCAGCCAGAGAAAGACCGGCGCGCCGAGCAGAGCGGTGATGATGCCGACCGGCACCTCAGCAGGCGCCGCGATCGTGCGCGCGAGGGTATCGGACAGCACGAGCAGCATACCGCCCAGCATGGCGCTGCCGGGCAGCACGAGGCGATGATCCGGCCCGACGAGCAGGCGTACGAGATTGGGCACCAGCACCCCGACAAAGCCGATGATGCCCACGGACGCCACGGCCGCGCCGGTCATCGCGGCGACGCCGAGCAGCGCCAGATGCTTGGCGCGTTGCACGTCGGCGCCGAGATGGAACGCGTCCGCCTCGCCCAACAGCAGCGCATTCAGAGTCGAGGCGAGAAAGCAGACACAGAGCGCCCCGACGCCCAGAAACGGCAAGGCAGCGCCGATCCCCAGCCAGGATGCACCCGACAGGCTGCCGAGCGTCCAAAAGCTCAGATCGCGCAGCGCCCTGTCGTCAGCCATATAGACGAGCAGGCCCGTAAACGCCGCGCAGAAGGCGGCGAGCGCGATTCCGCCGAGCAGCACGGTCGCGATCGACGTCACGCCCTCGCGCGTAGCGAGTGCATAGAGGATGGCAGTGCCGATCAGCGCGCCCAGCAGGCCGGCGAGCGGCTGCGCCCAACGGCCGAGCGGTTCGAGCAGCGGCGCCAGCGCGCCACCGCCCAGGACGATGACGATTGCCGTCGCCAGCGCAGCGCCGGCGGAAACGCCGACGAGGCCGGGATCGGCGAGCTGGTTGCGGAAGAGCCCCTGCATCACCGCGCCCGATGTGCCGAGGGCCGCGCCGGTGGCAAGGCCCAGCACCAGTCTTGGCAGGCGAATGCCGCTCAGGACGAGCAAGCCGATTTCTTCCTCTGGCGAGGGTGCGCGTCCCGACCAGACCAGATCGATCAGTCTGGGCAAGCTCGAAAGCCCCGTATCGGTCGCGCCCAGATCGAGCGCGACCAGGCTGGTAATGAACACGCCGATTGCCAGCAGAAGGAACAGGGTCGCCGCACGGAGGCGACGATGCCCGGTCGGTTTGTCTCCCGCCCACATCAGATGGACTGCAAACGCCGCGCGAGATCCAGCGCAGCGGCGGGCGTGCGCGGGCCGAGGCCAAGCAGATAGCTTCCATCCATCTTGATGAGGGCGCGCCGCCGACCCGCCGGCGTCAAGCGGAAGCCCGGCGCTTCGAGCGCGCTAGCATCGATGCCGGGACCGGCATGGTCCATCGCCAGCACGGCGTCGGGCGCCAACGCGGCCAGAGCCTCGTCGCTGACCGGCTTGTAGCCGTCGAGCGCCCCCGCCGCATTGATGCCGCCGGCAAGCGTGATGATGGCGTCGGCCTCCGTGCCCTTGCCGGCGATCATGGGTCGTCCATTCTGTAGCGACAGCACGAACAGCACCCGCTTGCGTGACGGATGGGCACGCCGCCAGGCCGCGAGTTCCTGAAATCCCTTATCGATGCTCGCGGTAAGCCGCGCCCCGTGCGCTTGCGCCTTGAAGAGTGCCGCAAGCTGGCGGACGCGGCCGGTCACGGCTGCCGGCGACAGTGTGTTGTCGATCCTGACCTGGGGAATCCCCGATGCGCGCAGTTGTTCGAGCGCCTGCGGCGGTCCTGCATCCTCCATTGCCAGGATAAGCGTCGGCCGCATCGACAGGACGCCTTCGGCCGAGACAGCCCGCATATAGCCGATACTTCGCTTTTCTCTGAGTGCGACGGGCGGATATTGGCTTGTCGTATCAACCGCCACGATCTTCGCCTGCTGACCCAGCGCGTAGAGGATTTCGGTGATCGCGCCCCCGATGCAGACTACGCGCGAGAGATCCTGCTGGCGTGCCGGGGCGGCCGACGCCGAGGTCAGCGGTCCGATGACGAACAGCGAAGCGCTGCCGACGAGCAGTTCGCGGCGGCCGATATGCGAGATGGAGAAGTCGGTCATGGGCGGCTTTCTGTTTTCATCGTTTCGAGGTGGCGTGTTCCAGACACGGTTAGTGTAGATAAAATTCGACGGGGATCGTCAGTTCGACCGTATCGGGCCGATCGGCCGGAATTTCCGGCAGCGGTTGGGCGCGCTTCAAGGTATCGAGCGCGGCGGTATCGAGCGCCGAGACGCCCGAACTGCGCACGACAGCGGACGAAAGCACCATGCCTGCCCGGTTCATCGTAAAGCGGATGGTGGCGACGCCTTGCTGGCGCGCGGCGCGCGCCCGCGCGGGATAGCGGCGGAACCGTTCCAGATGCGCGAGCAACTGGCCTTCCCAGTTCGGCTTTGCGTCGTTCGCAAGCCTGTTGGCTGACGGGGCCGCGATGCTTTTGGGCGCGGTCGTTTGCGGAACCGGCGGGCCGGGATCGACCAGTTCGACGGGCTCGCTCGTCTCGCGCACGCTTGGCGAAGGAATGGGAAGCTGGATCAACGGTTGCGGAACGACTTCGGAGACCGGCTTGGGCTTTGCTTCCTGCCTTTCGACCTGCTCCGGGCCGGGGGCGACATCCTTCACCGGCTCGGGCGGCGCTTCGAGCGGTGCCAGTTCCATGACCGTCAACGGCCGCGATGTGGACGCAACGGGTGTATGGACCGCGTGCCAGGTGAAGAGCGCCGCAGCGAGGACCAAGCCGAATATCGCGCAGGTGCCGGCAAGACCGACGACGCGCGTGCTCCAGTCCATCGGCCGATCACAATAGCGGCCTCCATCCGATCTTGCCGGATGAAATAGGGCGACTGGTGAAGTGCACCGCGCGACCGGTTCCGGCTGCCGGCTTGCGTCGGGAAGATAGGACTTCATCACGACATAGCCGGGCAGGATGCCGTCATGGTCGTTCGCAGCCGCGAGTCGAGGCATGGAGGTATCGCGCTTCATTGCGCGTCCTCCCGCCCACAACACCGCTCACAGGGGCTATGCCGCCATGAGCGAGGGACGGCTCCCGCGCCCATGGCGGACGATGCCGGCTCAGCTAAGGCGGGCATCGACATGGGCCTGTACCCGCGCGAAGGCTTCGAGGGCGCCTTCCTTGGCCCGCTTCTCCTCGTCCTCGCTGAGCTCCACCGCATCGAGCGCGGCAACAAAGGCGCGCCAGTGCGGGGCCGGACCTTCAGGCGCGGGCGCAAGATGGCGCGCACCGACATCATCGCTCAAGCCGAGCTTCTGCGCTTCCTTGCGCAGCAGCGCTGCGCCCATGTTCGAGCCCTCGGCGACATAGAGCCAGCCCAGCGCGGTCCCGATGTCCACCGGCTCGCCGGCGACGAAAATGGGCACTTCCGCTTCCGGAGCATCGACACGCAGGTCCGCCATGTCGGCGGTGACGAGGGGCAGGCGGCAGCGCTGCGCGAGATCGGGAATAGCGGCTTGCAGGCGGTCATCGGCATAGAGTGCCGCCACGTCGCGGTGGAAGAGATACTGGATCGCCAGAAACGCCTTGTACCGCTCGATGCTGGCGAACGAAGCCGCCGACATGATCGAGCGATCCACCCCTTCATGGACGGCGCTGGTAACGGCCTTCAGGCGCTTGGCACGAGAATTGTCGATCGTCATGGTGGTCATTGGATGGTCCCCTTTTGTGGTGAAGCTGACGAAGATGATGGCGCTGCGAAACAGGTCCCGATCCGTTCGATGTCAGCATCGTCCAACGTGCCGGCCTGCCAACGCAACGACAACCATGCGAGCAGACAGTCGTAGCGCGCACGAGCGAGGTCGCGCAGCGCCTCGAGCCGCTGGCGCTCAGCGTCGAGGGCGTCGAGGTTCGTGCGTTCGCCGCCAACGATGCTGCGCTGCGTCGCGCGTCCCCGCTCTGCTGCGGCCGATGCAGCCCTGGCATAGGCGTCGATGCGCCGCGGGCTCATGTCGACGAGGCTATATTGCCGCTCGAGATCGTCGACCAGTTGGAAGGTCGCCGCGTCCAGTTCATGCCGGGCCTGATCGAGCAGGCTGCGCGCCTGCGTCGTCGAAGCCGCAACGCCCCCGCCCGAATAGAGCGGCATCCTGAGCTGGATGCCCACCGTCGCCGTCCTGAAATGCTGGCCAATGACATTCTCGCCATCAGAGTCCGATGTGCGGTAGCGGGCGAAGGCGGCCACCGTTGGCAACCCGGCGGCGCGCTGCTGCTGCACCTGACGCTCGGCGACCTCAACCATGCTGCGCTGCGCCGTCAGTTCCGGGTTATGCGTGAGCAGACGCTCCTTCCACAGATCGAGGGGCTCGGGCGGGCTTGCGATGGGCAGGCAGCGATCGGCCAGCATGGCCGGCTCGCCAATCGCCACGGGGCCGATCAGCAGTTGCAACCCGTTGCGCGCGGTCCGCAGCCGGTCCTGCGCCTCGACGGCACGCGCCGAGGCCAGATGCTGCTGCGCCTCGACTTCGGCGCGATCGGTGCGGGTGCCTTCGCCCAGGGTGACGAACCGTTCGACCCGGCGCATATCCTCGTCGAGTGCCTGTACCTGCGCCTGCGCGAGCTTCAGATCGTCGACTGCGAAAAGCAGATCGCTATAGGCCTGCAGGACACGCACGGCGAGCGCCTGACGGGCGCGCTGCTCGGTGAAGGCACCAGCTTCGGCCCGTGCCACCCCAGCCTTGTAGCGGGCGCCGGCAGCCGCGTTGAACAGCGACTGCGAGAGCATGAAGCTGGAGGAATAGCTGTTGTAGATGGTATCATTCGAGACATTGCCGGCCGGCGTGTCCTGCGTGATATCCGACCAGTTGCGCGCGCGGTCATAGCTGTAGCTGAGCGAGGGCCGCAGGCTGGCGCGGGCGATCGCCCGTTCCTGCGCGTCCGCGCGACCCCGCGCCTGCGCTGCGAGCCAGGTCGGATCGGCTTCCAGCGCAAGCGCATAGGCGCGCAGATAGTCGATGCGCTCGCTGCGACCGCGATCGTCAATCGTTGGCGCCTCCTGAGCCAGCAACGACATTTGCGGAACGCATAGACTGACAGCTGCAAGCAATAGAACGCCTTTCCTCACTTTTCCCCCCAGGCGGTGCGCATCCGATCGAGGAGCGGCTTGAAGAGATAGTTGAGCATGCTGCGCTCGCCGGTGCGTACGAAGACCTCGACCGGCATGCCCGGGCGCAGCGGCTGATCGCCGAGCCGCAAGCGCGCCAGTTCGCTGGCGGCAACGCGGATGCGGACCCGGTAATAGGGCGCACGGTCTTGTTCATCCTCGAGCCGATCGGCGGAGACCTGTTCGACCTCGCCCAGCAGGCGAGGCGTCGAGCTGGTGTCGAAGGCGGTGAACAGCAGATCGACCGGAAGACCGGGATGGACCTTGTCCACCCCGTCCACCGACAGGCGTCCCTCGACGATCAGCGGCGCGGCGTCCGGCACGATCTCCATGAGACGTGCGCCGGGCTGGACGACACCGCCTACCGTGTGCGTCGTGAGCCCCACGACCCGTCCGGACGCCGGCGCGCGGATTTCGCTATGCTCCAGATCGAAGCGCGCCGCATCGCGTCGTGCGGCAAGCGATTGGGCCTCAAGCCGCGTATCGGCCAGTTCACCGCGCACTTCCTGTTGCCAGGTGTCGCGGCGCTGGATGATCCGCGACTGAATTTCTGCCGCTTGCCCCCGCGCCTGACCGATGCTGCCGAGGTCGCGCGAAATATCGCTCTGAATGCCGGCATGCAGCCGTTCGGTTTCGAGAAGGCGGTTGCGCGGGATATAGCCCTCTGCCGCAAGCTGACGCAGATTGCCGGTCTGTTCGTTCATGCTGCGCAGTTGCGCCCGCTTGTCGCCAAGCGAAGCGGCCAGTCCTCCGATCAGCGCCGATTGACCCGCCAGGGATTGCTGGAGGCCGGTCAGTTCCGCCTGCAGGGCAGCGCGGCGGCTCAGGAACAATTGCCGCTGCAACGTCAGCGCGCCGGTGACATCGGCGCTGGTGCTGCGTTCGAGGTCGGTCGGAAATGTCGGCATGGCGAGTCCGTCGCGTTCGGCCAGGAGGCGCGCCTCCTTGGCGCGCGCCGTAACGAGCTGGATCTCGACGTTTTGTGCTTCGGCGCCGACCCGGGTGGGATCGAGCCGGACCAGCATTTCGCCCGCCCTCACGCGCTGTCCCTCACGCACATGGAGGGCCTGCACGATCCCGCCAGGCCCATGCTCGACGGCTTGCCGGTTGCCAGTAACCATGACGACGCCGGGCATAGGCACGCCATTGTCGAGCGGCGCGAACGTCGCCCAGAGCAGGAAACCGCCAAGTCCGAGGGCCAGCAGCCACCATCCAAAGCGCGCGGGCGGGGATTTCGC
Source organism: Sphingobium aquiterrae (assembly GCF_037154135.1). NCBI lineage: Bacteria > Pseudomonadati > Pseudomonadota > Alphaproteobacteria > Sphingomonadales > Sphingobiaceae > Sphingobium > Sphingobium aquiterrae. Next base: position 54,579 of record NZ_JBANFL010000013.1, on the reverse strand, counting down.
CTGTTCTTCCGCCTTTTCCTCGCGGGCCAGATCGTCTTGCGTGGGTTCCGCCTCGTCCGGCAGATCCTTGCCGACGTCGCGAAGGAACTGCCGCCATTGCATCCAGGCATGGCCTTTGGTTTCGGTCTGATCGGTATCCATCATGGTCATGCCTCTGCCGGCTTGCCGTCGAAGCTGGATGCCGGCGCCGACCCGTTGGGCTTGATCGTCACGCCGCCGAACGTCCCCGGCATCGGCACGACCAGCCCCCCGGAAGAAGGCGATGCGGGCCTCGCCGGGACGGTTGCGCCGCGCATTCGTCCGAGTATCTCCGCTGTCGGGCCGAATGTCTGCATGCGGCCGTCTTTCAGGACGAGCAGATTCGTGGTCTCTTCCAGCACCTTGGGTCGGTGCGTGATGAGAATGGTGGTGACGCCGCGCTCCCTTAGGCGGCCCAATGCCACCACCAGCGCGAGCTCGCCGGCGTCATCAAGACTGGCATTGGGTTCATCGAGGACCACGAGCCGGGGATCGCCATAGAGCGCCCGCGCGAGTCCGATGCGCTGGCGCTGACCACCCGAAAGACCCTGGCCTCCCGACCCAAGCTTCGTGTCATAGCCCTGCGGCAGTTGGAGGATCATTTCCTGCGCGCCCGCAAGCGCGCCCGCGTCCGTCACCCGAGCCGGATCGGCGTCACCTTCGGCGAAACGCGAGATGTTTTCGGCAACGGTGCCCGCGAACAGTTCCACGTCCTGCGGTAGATAGCCGATATAGGGGCCAAGCCGTTCACGGTCCCAATGGGTGATGTCGGCGCCGTCGAGGCGCACCGTTCCCGCGCGCGCAACCCAAACACCGGCCAGCAGGCGGCCGAGGGTCGATTTGCCCGAGCCTGACGGGCCGATCACGCCGAGCATGTCGCCTGCTTCCAATGTAAAATCGACACCGGACAGCGTCGGCGGTACGCCCTGCCTGCCAGGCGGCAGCGCAGTAACGGCTTCAAGGCGCACCGCGCCCTGCGGCGCCGGCAGTGGCTGCCGCTCCGATCGCGCAGGATGTGCGGAGAGCAGACGCCCGAGACGCTGCCAGGACAAGCGGACATTTGCCCATTGCCGCCAGACCGAGATCAATTGATCGATCGGCGTCAATACGCGGCCCATGAGGATGGAACCGGCGATCATCATGCCAGCGCTGTTAGCGTCCGCGCTCGTGGTGTAATTTCCGGTGTAGATTGAGGCGATCGCATGGGTGGGGCATGCCCCACCCATGCGAATTCGATCTCGGTGGCCACCGGGCTCATCGGTAAGGTGGAGTTACCACACTTCACACGCCCACCGAGGAGTTGATCCCGATGACCGACGATAGATTACCGCTTGCCGAGCTGATGGCGAAGACCGGAGATGGAGATTTCCTGCGCACGATCGCCGAGAACGTATTACAGATCATCATGGAGGCCGACGTCGATGGCCTGGTCGGCGCCGGCCGGCACGAGCGCTCCGGCGATCGCACGACCTGGCGCAATGGCTACCGCGACCGCAGTCTCGACACCCGGCTCGGCACGCTCAATCTCAAGATCCCCAAACTGCGGACCGGCGCCTACTTTCCCGGCTTTCTGGAGCCAAGGAAGACCGTCGAGAAGGCGCTGGTCGCGGTGATCCAGGAAGCATGGATCGCCGGCGTCAGCACCCGGCGCGTCGATGAACTGGTGCAGGCGATGGGCATGACTGGCATCTCCAAGTCCTCGGTATCCAAGCTGTGCAAAGACATCGACGAGCGGGTCCACGCCTTCCTCAAGCGGCCGCTCGCCGGCGACTGGCCCTACCTCTGGCTCGATGCTACCTATCTCAAGGTGCGCGAGGGCGGGCGGATCGTCAGTGTCGCCGCGATAATCGCTGTGGCCGTCAACACCGAGGGCAAGCGCGAGATCGTCGGCCTGCACATCGGTCCTTCCGAAGCCGAGCCGTTCTGGTCGAGCTTCCTCAAGGACCTCGCCCGGCGCGGCCTGACCGGCGTGAAGCTGGTCATCTCCGATGCCCACGAGGGGCTCAAGGCGGCGATTACCCGCGTCATGGGCGCGACCTGGCAGCGCTGCCGCGTCCACTTCATGCGCAACGCCCTGGCCTATGTGCCCAAGGGCCAGAATACCGTCGTTGCCGCTGCCATCCGTCAGGTCTTCCTTCAACCCGACCATGCCGCTGCGACGCAGGTCTGGCGTCAGGTCGCTGATCAGTTGCGCGCCCGCTGGCCAAAGCTCGGCGCTTGCATGGACGATGCCGAGCACGACGTGCTCGCCTACATGACCTTCCCCGAGCAGCAGCACCGGGTCAAGCTCCACAGCACCAATCCGCTGGAACGCCTGAACAAGGAAGTGAAGCGCCGCGCCGATGTGGTCGGCATCTTCCCGAACGAGGACAGCATCATCCGCCTCGTCGGCGCCGTCCTGCTCGAGCAGAATGACGAATACCAGCTCCAGCACCGCTACATGCAGATCGAGGGCATGGCCGCCCTTGCCACACCAATGATCGAGGAGGCACAGCCGCTACAGATTACACCCAAGGCCGCCTGAAAATGCAGCCCTGTGGCCACACCCGATTTTACACCACATTGACGGACGCGACCCCAGCGCTCATGCGGCCGTCGATGACAAGCCATGCCCCAAGCCCCAGCACAAGCGATTGAAGCGCGAGGCGGACCGTACGCGAGATCGCGCCGATAAGCGCCGTGCGCTCGCTCGCCAGTGCCTGTCGGCGAACATAGCCCCGGTGCGGAATGCGCCAGAGACGATAGAGCCGGCCCAGCATACCCATCGCCTCGATGGAATCGCTGTTGCGAAGCTGAATTTCGACGCTTTGATTAGCTTGTACCGACAGTGACCCTGCCTGGGCCAGCGGCGCGCGGGACAAGCGCTCGTTCGCCCATGCGAGCGTGGAAAGGATAAGAATCCCCGCAAGCGCCAACACGCCGAGCCACGGGTGAAACAGGAACAGCACCAGAAGGAAGATCGGTGCCCATGGCGCATCGCAGAAGGCGAAGACGGCGTTGCCAGTGAGGAACTGGCGCAAGGCATCGAGGTCGCGCGTCGCCTGCCCCGCATTCGCCTGACCACCTGCAAGGCCACGTTCGAACGCGGCCTGATGCACGCGGCGCGCGAGGAGTTCATCCAGTCTGGAGCCGGCGTGGATGACGACGCGGCTTCGGGCATATTCGAGCGCGCCCATGAGCGAGAGCAAGCCGACGACCATCACGGTCAGCATCGCAAGCGTGAACAGGTTGCCCGAGGCTAGCGCGCGATCATAGACCTGAAGCATATAGAGTGAGGGCGCGAGCATGAGCAGGTTGGCGGCCGCACTGAACGCCGCAATGCTGCGTCCGCTGCCGCGTAACATCATGAGCGCGGCACGGATTTCGTCTTCCGGTTTGTCGGGCTGCTGCATTGCTATGGTCCGCTTTAGGAAAATGCAGGTCGGGGCGGCGGCCGAAGCCGCCACCCCTTCCCGGTCGCGCCTGATGGGGGATCAGGCGGCGAGCAGCAGTTCGCTCTCGCTGAACGCCGAGAGGCCCACAACGTCGGCGACGCTGTCGAAAGGAACATCGACGTCAAGGCCGTTTTCTTCGAGGGCATTGATCAGGCCGCCCTGCGAAACGGTGCCAATGCTGTCGCTCGCACCTGTCACCGACCCATTCATCAGCCCCCAGATGACGTCATGGACGTCATTGGCGCGACCTTCGGCCAACGTGCCGACGATCGGCGTGTCGAAGGTGTAAGTGATCGCCGGCGAGGTGATGTTGCCGCCGGAGTCACTTCCGGCACCGATCGTGATGCTGTCGATCGACCCGTAGAGGATGTGAGTTTCGGCGGCAGGGGCTCCGGCAGCGCCGAAGTGATAGGTGAGGTTGCCCGTCACCTGCACCGAGCTGTTCTGCCCGCTGATGGAGTAGACAAAGGTGTCTCCGCTCAGGCCGGAAGGGCTCCCATTGGTGTAGAAGAGGCCGGTCGTGGTCGGGTGACTGCCAGACAGACCGTTGTCCTGCCAGGCGTAGAGGATTTCACGGTTGGTGTTGTCAACCGTGGTCTGGACGAACGTGTCGTCCAGCGGGAAGTTGTCTTCGTCATAGAAAGAGATAGTAACAGTCATGTTTCTTCTCCTGCTTTCGCATCAAACGCCGGATCTACAATGTCCGGCCATGGAACGTTGGATCTGGTCCAACGTACATACGGGATCGCCCCGCACGTCTCGTGAGATGGCACATCCATTGCCATCAGAACTTCATCTGGATGCCCCCTGTAATGGTTCGTCCTGGCGCCCAGACCTGCGCGATGGAGTCACCACGCCCGTCGATGTAACGGCGGTCCGTCAGGTTCTCGATTGAAGCGAAGAAGCGGAAGCGGTCGTTCAGCGTATAGCTGCCGTACCAGTCAAAAGTAGTGTAACTGAACCATATCCTGCGATCCGCAAGGCCAGGATAGTCACAGCCAATACTACAGTTGAAAAAGTCATCTGATAGAAGTGACCCGTTACCACTATAGGTTAGCCGAATCCCGGTATCAATTTTGCGATCAAGCGGCCGGACGCCGATATTTGCCGTAACCTTATCAATGATATCTCCGTTGACGCTGTTCATGATGACATCGGTCTCAGCGAGCACTCGGCTCTCGGCATATTCTCGCCAGGTTGAAAAGCCGGCATCTAGCGCCTGCTGAAGCTCCGGCCAGATCGAACCGTCTTCCATGGGCTGTTCATAACGCGTGGTGCCCGCGCCGACCGGGTAGAGATCACGCGAGAAGCGGTTCCTCTTGCCGGTATAAAGCGTTGCCGCCGCGCCTGCGTAGAGGAAGCCCGCATCATAGCGCGCCTCGATCTCGAAACCCTGGAAGCGCATCGGCGTGCGGTTGTTGACGAACATCACATTGCCAAGGCCGGCGCCAGGGCCACCCGGCAGCCCCGCATTCATCGTCGTGTACAGATAATCGCGTGCGCGGGTGTTGAAATATCCGACCTTCGCGAACAGAACGTCATCGCCCTTGAAGATGCCGTTGAAGTTGAGATTGGCTCCCAGTTCCCATGTCGTCGTTTTCTCCGGGTCGGCATAAGGATTGGCGAACATATTGGCGAGCGGGTCGCCCGGATGGCCGCCGGTCATCAGGGTCTCGTTGATCGCGGGCGGGCGCCAGGACTTGGCCCAGCTTCCGTAAAGTTCCAGCCAGTTGGTTGGCCTGATCGCGGCTTCTACTGAAGGCAGGAAGCGGCCCTGGGAGCGATCGACCGTATAGTCATAGAAGTCGGTTCGGTCGACCCATCCAGGCCGTTGGACAGGCGCGTTGCCAGTGAACCATGAAGGAAGGGCAGCGCGCGCCCAAGCTTCGCCTCCAGTTCGTGCGCCCTCGCAGTTTCGGATCGCGGCGGCCGTATTCAGCGAGCACATATAATCTACGAAGCGCCGGAAACGATCATGATACTCGGTGATCGTGCCGAGGACCTGGGTTTCACCCTTCAGCCAATAGCGATCGTACCGTAAGCCCGCCGAAATAGTGTAAAGCGTACTTTCGAGCGTGGCCTTGGCGAACAGACCGCCCATGGACCGGCGCCCGCGCGGATTGAGCGGATCGCCCTGGCCATATTGATTATACTGGATCTCCCGCTCTTCGCGCCGCGTCACGACCGATGAACTGGAGCGGTCCTGATAAAATTCCGCTCCATAGTTGATGTTGAGCTTGAGATCGCGGCCAAGATCGAACCGCGACGTGTTATCCAACTGGACGCCATAGGTGCGCGTGGTGATGGTCTGGTCAGTGCTGTAACCATAGCGGCAAGCAGTCTGCCAACTTGCTGGAATTGGCGTCTGCTCGCAAAAGCCGAGCCGCCAGGCGTTATCTGTCAGGCTGTTACCCGCCGGATTGTCCCGCGCTTCAGTGAAGTTGCGGTTGTGTGTTCTGACCGTGTAAAGCTTGAGCTTCAGATCGATCCAATTGCTGTCCGGCTTCCAGCTATAGTCGAACGCGAAATTCTCGGACGATATGCTGGATTCACCAAGGCGCCGCCACGGATCATCGGTCGGCCCCGACTGCATATCCTGGACATTCTCGTAATCGAGCCAGGTCCCGATATAGCTGAGCTGGAAATCATGATCTTCGGCCAGCGTCAACCTGGCCTTAGCGAGCGCCGAATTCTGCAACTGGTTGGCGTAGCGGATGCGGTTGGCGAATTGCAGGCCGTTCTCTTCGTAATAGTCCTCCCACAATGGGCTGACGCCGACGCCTTTGGTTCCGATGTCATAGGCGCCGATGTCACGCCGCGAATAGGCGGCCAGCACTTCGAGGTTGGGTGTCAGCCGTCCCGCAACGGCCCCGCTGCCCAGGAAATTGACGCCGTTACCCTCCCCGCCAAGGCCGGTATTGCCGCGAAGGCGCGCACCGATGCGGTCATCCTCGCCATCCAGCAAATCCTCGAAAGAAAGGGTCGTGAAGTTCACGCTGCCTGCGATCGCGCCCATGCCATGCACATTGCTGCGCGGTCCGCGCTCGATGACGACCCCCGAGATCAGTTCGGGATCGACATACATCTGGCCGTTGCGCTGCTGGTGCCCATTCTGGACGAAATTCTGGCGCATGCCGTCGATCATCATGTTGACGCGACCGAAGTCCTGCATGCCCCGGATGTTGACCGCCAATGCGGGGTTCATCCGGTTGACCGGGCTGGTGACGCCGGGAACCTCGGCAATGATGTCGGCGGCATGGCGCGCCGGCGTGCGATCCATCTCCTCACGCGTGATGATGCTGACCGCGCGCGGGGCCGCAAATATCTCGTCGGAGCCGCCCGCCGCGCCGCCGGTGCCGGGGCGGCCATCGCGGCCGATGCCACCACTGCCGCGAGCCTGGTCGCCCTCCACGCGAAGCGGGCCGAGGTCGATCTGGCCTTGCGAGCTGCGCACCGCCTGAGCGGCTTGGAGGGCGCGTGCGAGGGTGAAGACACGTGGGCCAGTCTGCCGGAATGTGACCCCTGAGCCCGCCAGCAGCCGTGATACTGCCTCTGCGGGCGTGAAGTTCCCCTGGAGTCCGGGGCTGGTAGCGTCCTGCGTCAGTGGCGCGTCGTAGATCAGTTCGACTCGCGCCTGGCGAGCGAACTCGTTGAGGGCCGTCGAAAGAGGCCCTGCCGGAATATTGTAGCTGGCGACCTCTTGGGCCTGCGCGGTTCCGCCAAAGGCCAGCGCGCCCACCGAAAGCGTCGTCGTCGCCAACCATGCCATGAGCCGGCTGCATTTTCTGCGACGTGCCGAATCCGAAATCACCTACCTGTCCCCCTTCGTCGTCAAAAGCGGGAGGCTCGTTATCGCTAATGCGAATGCCTCTCACCTTTATGACGACCGCCGTCTCGGGAACGGGACTTGAGATTAGGAAGTTTTTTCTCGGAAACAAAAAATTACATGTAGAGGAAGATCAGCCGGTCGATGATCCGCGTCGAGCGCAAGCCCAGCGATTGCTGCAACTTACGCAGTGAACTGACGGGATCATCGATGCTGAACACGCCGCTGACCCGGCGCTTTTGGGTGTCGGCACCGATGACACGGAAATAGCCGGGATGATAACGTTCCAGTTCCGCCACGACCTCCGACAGCGGGCGATCCTCGAACACAAGCGAACCCTGGGTCCAGGCGAGAGCATCGGCGACACGGACCTGTGCCGGCGCGGTAAGGCCATGCGCAGGCCCATAGGAAACGCTCTGACCCTCCTCGACCTTGATCCCTTTGCCCTCGTTCCGCGGGTAGATCACGCGAACGCTATGCTCGGTCACGGTGACACGGGTATCGTCTGTCTGTTCACGCACAAGAAATCGCGTCCCGAGCGCTGTCGTGCTGCCACCGTCGGCCTCGACGGTGAACGGACGCCTGGCATCGGGCGCCACGACGAACAGCGCTTCACCCCTGATGAGACGCACTAGGCGCCGGTTGTCGGCAAAATCCAGCGCTACGGCGCTATGGGTGTTGAGTTGCACGAGCGTGCCGTCGGGCAGAGCGACCGTGCGACGCTCACCCGTCGCGGTCATCACGTCTGCCCGCAGGCGCGTTGGCCAGTCCTGCATGCCGCCTATCGCCAGGATGGCAAGCCCGGCGGCTACGGCACCGGGAATCCAGAGACGCGGCTTCGCGGGTGTGAGTTGCCACCTGCGCGAAGGTCTTTGCCGGCGAGGCGGCTGTGCGAGCGACGCCCTCACATCGCAAGACGCCCGCACATCCCCAAGTTCCCACCAGACCGCTTCCATCTGCGCAAAGGCCCGTGCGTGCCGCGGATCGCTCGCCAGCCATGCTCGCAGCGCCTTTTCATCCTTCATCAGGCCGCTATCGCGGTCAGCGAACCATCGCGCCGCTGCGTCGGCGATGTCCTTGGGAATGGGCTGATCGGCGGTCACGGTCATGGGGCCCTTTTCGCTCCCTGCAAATTGCAGAAGCGTTATCTCTCTTATCTCTAGGACGCTTCAGATAGACGGATCGGGACTTTCCTGCGCGAATTATTGTCTGTTACGCACCGAAATCCTCATTCATCCGCTCGTGGCAATGCCGTAAGGCGATCCGCACATGCTTGGCGACGGCATTGAGGGTAATGCCGAGCCGCCTGGCGACTTCGTCGGGAGGAAGCCCGTCGATCCGGCGCAGCGTGAACACCTGGCGGCAGCGCAGCGGCAATTCCGCGAGCGCCGCCTCAAGTTGCCGCAACCGCTCCTGATCGACCATCCGGGTTTCGGCAAAGGGTTGATCGTCAGCGACATCGTCCGGCAGATCGCCCATCTCGAACAGTGCTTCACGGCGCCGCTCGGCGCGCGCCTCGTCCGTGGCGAGATTTGCGGTCAGGCGAAACAGATAGGCTCGCTTGTTGACGATCGGCGGATCGTCTTCGATCCGCTGGACGCGTAGCCAAAGCTTCTGCGTCACATCTTCCGCCGCGGTCGCGTTTCCCAGAATGCGCTGCGCAAGCCGCATCAGGAGCGGCCGTTCGCGCAGAAGCAGGCGCGTGAGAGCGACAGAATTGGTCGACATGGCGCGCCCTTCTAGCCCGACATGAGAACCATTCGCAATAACTCAATTTACCTAGTTCGCTGTATGCCTTGCTGTAGTTCCAGGGAAGATTTGCGAACGCTAAAGTTTGAAATGAGCCGATGAGACGACAGCGTGGGAGAGGCGACCCCACATGGACACGAAGTCCGCCTTCATATCCCGCCATGTGTCAGAAGGAATGACGTCTTCCACATTTCGGTTTCCAACACGGTGGACCTGCGTGATGGCGGCTTGCGCTATTGACTGATGCACCGCGAGCCACGCTTCCATCTCCTGCACGATCTCCCTCTGATCGGCGCTTAGTTGGCTTGCATTCACGTAAGTCTTCACGATGAAGTTCGTGGCACTGTTATAGGGAACAGTGAGTTGCTGCATGCGGTATCGGTCGAATGTGACGACGCGTCCGGAATGTTCCGCCATCGGCCTGGCCTGGAAGCGGCCGAGCAGAAGACCACCGGAGAACGGGATCGCGATTTCCGTTCCGGCCACTGCCACGTCACGCTCATATTGAGCCAGCATCGGCAGGATGTAGGTGCTTGCCAGTCGTCGCCCGATCGACCGCACGGCAGCATCATGTTCCTCTCCACCGCGGATCAGATAGCGACGGGCGGCATGTTCCCAGAAACAGATCGGCGTCTCGCGCAAGCTGATCGTCACTCCGCCCTGATCCAGCATGGCTGCAAAAACGCAGAGCCGCATGGTGCGATCCTGCGGTCGAGCGTTGGAAACAAGTGGTTGCGGCGCCGGCTCGATGAGATAGTGGACAATGTCGTGTCGGATGGAGTTTGGCCGTGCCTTGCTCGCTAATTCTTGCGTGATGCTCGAACTGACAGAGTTCAGGGCGCTGCCGGCCTTCTTGTCGATCTCGGAGACGAGAAGCCTCAGGCTCGACGCCGATAAACGCCGACGCCCCCTGAAGCGCTGCGAGATCATTGTGTAAAACTCATCGGGGATGTGGCGAATGTGGGCATGGGCAGCATGAATTTGCCGTGTTTCCTGACGGACGAAGCCACGCGCCAGGGGTGCGTCAATCCGCGATCGCCACGACCGGTCTTCGCTACCAGCCTCCTGCCCGGCTCGATGCACGTGATCCATGGCGAGTATCCATAACATTTCTTCTGTTGCGAACAAATCTCAGCACGACAAAATTCTAGCGCGGTAAACGGACTGAGGATTCTTACCTGCCCGACGGATGCAAATACGATATCATCGAGCCTTCCAGCCACTTACCTCGGCATGCCGCACTCTGAATTTGCCGTCCTGGCCGCGAATCCAAATCTGCTCGACATCTGCGGTTTCGGAACCTGTCGCGGCGCCCCGGTCAGTGTCGATCGACCGAGAAAGCATGCCGGTGAGCGTCACTTCTCCTTTTTCAACGCCCGTGATGCTTTTGACGTTGAGGTTTGTCCATCCCCGTGGGCCACCGGCGTGCCTTGCCCAGAATGAGGCGGCATTTTCATTGGCGGAAGATCGTCCATTCCACAATATATTGGCATCGCTCGTGAACATGTCAGCCAGCTTTACTGCATCCGCCCCGTCTTTGATCATCCTGAATTTGCTCCCACGGTTCATGACCGAGGCGGCTTCCAGTTGGTTCCCGTTGAGCAATCGGCAGGCCGAAAGCCTGGATGGCGCATGGCGATACTGCGCCGGGTCAAGCGCCGCGCAGGCGGGGAACTGCTCCAATGCCACAGCCGCCGCATCCAGCGCAAAACGCGGCACCATCTGGTCGTCACATGCATGGACGATGCGTTTGCGGGCATGCACTGAATTGTCGCTTCTTGCTCGATCCGCGCTTTCCAGATCGAACATCCATCCATGCAGGCAGATCGAAGGCGGTTCGCTTGCCTTGCGTTCGGAAGTTTCGGGATTGGCAAAAAGCGGCTCGGCACGTTGCCGCAGATCGGACCATGCAGCGGCGGGAAATGGTGCGTTCAGCGCCTCGTTGAGAGCGCCCGCGCCATCGCGTGGATATGCGATCGACGTCCTGTCCGTACCGTTCCCATCTCGGACAAAAGTGATGGCGACGAGATCCCTCCCGTAACCGTCGATATAGAAGATGCGGATGATCGTCTGATTGTCTCCCATGGCAAGAGCGAGCGAAGGAAGGGAATAACGTTCGAACATGCGCTGCCGCTGATCGGCATCGCAGCGGTTCACTCCGCTGTCATCTGCGCAATGAGCTATCCCCTGGGCATCGATCGCAGGAGCCGTCACAGCGAACAGGGGCACAGCCCCCAAAATGCAGGTCAGCACCGTGAATATTGTAAACCGCGTCGACGTCATTGCCAAGCTCGCCGCAATTCCACGCCTGCTGCTGGAGCGGCCGGCACCATAAGCGCTGTCCTGAATCATCATACGCGTTTCGCGAACAGCCGGTAGAAGAGTTCCTCGCTGCGACGGCAGCCTTCAGGTGTCAGCACGACGGACTTTGCCTTGCCCACCGGATCGAGGATCATATTCTGCGCATGAAGCCGGTCGAGCGCGTCCCAATCGAACGACTTCCATGCCCGCACTGTGCCCAGCAGCCGATCCTCATTGTGCCGCGTCAGGAACATGAGCGCCAACACCGCTTCGTCGATCTTGTCGGTATCGATATCCGCATGATGCATGCCTTACGCTCCGGCCGTGAAGCCACCCCTCCCCATCATAGCGCAGAAATGCCTGTCACCCCAGCTTTGTCAGCGTCGCGTGATCTGGGTCCCGCTGTCGCTCCGGGTTCCGCGACCGCCAGCTTCAGCGCATTGCCGATCATGGCGGCCAACGCTTCCTCTGCCCTGGCGCGGGCGCGCCGATCCTTAACCTCCAGATCGTGCCTGATCCATTGCGGCGCGCGCTCGATCACACCCAGAATGATAGCCTGCATATCCTCATCCATGCACCCCTCCTATGATCGCGGACAGCCAACGTCATTCAAAAATCGCGGACCAGTCGGCATCGCCCCGATAGCGCTCCAACTGGGGTTCCGACAGCCACACGCGGGGATACTCGATGGCCGCGCCATCCTCCGCCGCAGCGCCATGATTCTTTCCCCCGCTTTGCGGTGGCACTACCCATCCAAAGTGTCGACGACGCAGCGCCCGCAATTTTGGCCTGATCACGTTCAAAATCGAAGGTGGCAACAATGGCGCGCCGAAGTCGTCATCTATCCATTCCAATACCAGCAGGGCACCTTCGCGGGTACGCAGATCAGTGATGCCGGCGATCAGCATGGCCTCGGCTACATCGTCCAGCAGCAAACCCAGGCGAAGCGCGGGGTGGCGCTTGATCAACTTCTGCAACAGGTCATACCGTGCCTTGCCCTGTCCCAGCGCCGCGAACTGCGCCCAAAGCTTTTCCTCTCCCTTGGTCAGGCCCGCGAGCGCATAAAGATCATAGGTGTCTTCGCTGATCGCGAAATCCTGGCGCACGGCATTGCGATGAACGCACGCAGCGTCATTGCGCAGGACCATCGGAAAGGCGGGGTCAATCAACATATGCTCTTAATATCATGTCGACGCTGTCGGGTGACCAACGATGTTATGCCAAACCACCATTTGCGCTAGCTGGGAAAATACTGGCGGCAACCACAACGGCCTACCAAACTCGTCGATTTCGTTGTGCTTGCCGCGCAATAACCAGCGAACATCACTTCGGCGGACGGATCAAGCTGGCGATACCCTCTCCACCCTCGGCGACATAAAAAGAATGGCTGGCACTGCGAGATACGACGATATCGATTTTCTCCGAGATATGGCCGAGCGGTGGAGGGCCGGACCGGGCTGAACTGGTAGCCGTTCGATCGAAAGGTCAAGTCCGATCCATCGCGCGATCAAGCTTTTCGGCCGTAACCTTGTCAAGGACCCATTCAGCCCGCTTCATGGGTGTGTAGGGCGCGTTCTTTACCGAGATCTGACTTCGACCAACCGCCGTACCATGCCAGAGGCCGTCCATGTTTCGAGCGGCAATTATGCTATACTCTTGCGTGGAGAGATGACCGCCTTTGCCGTGCAGCATCACCATCATGGAAGCGTCCGGCATTGGCTCACCCAACACGCGGCGGAGCGCACGATGTTCCTCGATATCAGATGTCGTGGGCTTCAGCTGATCGGAGGCCACAGGCACGCAAAGCGGTGGGCCTTCTGCGACTCTTTCGATGACAGGGGCGGCGGCAAGGAGCAGCAGGGAGATCATGCTCGTATCATGCCTCCACAAATCGGCTCCGGCAAGATTATCGGGCCTTTGCTAGTGCAGCGTTGGCGTTCCAGCCGACCCTCGGTTGATTATGCAATCACGTGATCATCCAGGGGGCAACTGCGAGTCGCATAATCTGGCTAGCATAGAGCAAAGGCCTACTTCCCTCCATCCGCGCTACCTGCCGCAAAAGCGGCCCCACCGTATCTGTTGCGTAGATGGCTCGCCACTTTCTCGGCATAGGCGCGTTGCCGCCAGAGGGTAGGACTATGATAGACTCCGACCGCCTTCCAGTAGTCGCCGGTTGTCTTGAGTCCGGACAGAAATATCCAGCGCGCGGTTTCAGCGTTGAAGCACGCGTCGTAACGAAGCCAGTGCCGCACCTGACGTTCAGGTTTGCCGACCAATCTCGCGATCCGCGGGACCCACGAACTGTTAATTTGTAGCGGGCCGAGGTCATGGGTGCCGTTCTCGTTCGCAATCTCGGCCCCTAACCAACCCGCTTCCTGTATGCGAAGACCCCAAAGAGTCTTTTCTAGCCAGCCATAACCACGTCCTGCGATACCAATACAACGCGCGATCTCGGCTGCCTCTCCCAATGTGGTCCGTTGCGCCAGTGCCGGACCGGGCGTCAGCAAGGCGGACAAAATCGCTATGTCGGCCAGCAGCCCTCGTACGATCAAGGAGAAGGACAAAGCCGGCGCTGGACGATGCCCCATCATTGCGCTGTCCGATTACGAAAGCTGGACCGATCGCGGCCGCAATAATTGCGAGGGGGTAAACTTCCCGGCTCGAATGGAGCGCCGGTCAGCAGCGCCAGCAATCGCTGCCCAGACACAATCTCGATTCCCGTGGCGCGATCAATGACAGCGCGGCTCATCCCGCCCGTTCGGCCGGTATGAATGAAGAGGCCGCGCTGCCGGCGGGTCGCGCAAAGCTGGGCGAACTCCGACACATGCTCCGGCCGGATGGCGTCGCGATAGCGTTTCGCCTGGATCAGCCAGCGCTCGCCGTCGATAATAACCTCGCCATCGACGCCGCCGTCCCCGGTGTAGCGGTGATTGCGAATGACCCGGTGCCCGCGCCGCTCAAAAGCCTCCAGCAGCAGTTCCTCGAACGCGAGCGGGTCCATGGCGCGGAGCCGCGCATAATGGATTCCGGCAGGCTGATTGCGATCGCGCCCGCGCAGCTGCTCGCACATCTCGCGCGCCTGCCGCCGTCGCCAGCGATGGCGAATAGGGATGCGATAGTGATGAATGAGAAACGCCAACAGCGCGGCGCATAGGATCAGAACGAGCGCAAGATTCAGATTCATGAGGGCTCTCCTATCGATCATGCCCGCCGCCATGACCGCCATGGTCATGCTGCGGCTGGGGATCGGGCTGGTGAACAGGCTCGGGGGTATCGGCGCGGCCGGGAGCGCGCGCCGCTTGGGCACGATCACGCTCGATCGTGCCGCGCAGGAAGTGGTCGACGAGCGAAGCGGCCTCCTGCGCGCGACCCGCAAGGGTTTCGGCAAAGCCGCGTGGGCGCTTGCCGTGCTCGCGTCGATCGCGTTCGCGCTGCTCGCGCTCTGCTTTGCGGGCGTCGCGCTCACGCGCGTTGTCTTCGCGGGAGCGGTCGTGCCTATCCTTGTGACGGAGCCCTCGCAGCTTGTGGCTGTCGGCCTTGATCCGGCCGAGACCTTCAAGAGAGGATGTTTTCTCGCCCGAGCGTGAGGCAAGCTTTTCGGCGAGGCGCGCTGCATCCTCGGTCCAGAGTTTCACGCCATAGGCGGCGCGGGTAATGGCGGTGTAGTAATTCTGGCCGTTGACCAGGCCCGATTCCACCGGGGCCAGCGCATAGACACGGGCGTAGGTTTTCGACTGCGCCGAATATACGGTCTCGGCATAGCCATGGTCCCATGTCCGGTGAACCGACAGGTCAACCTGCTGGACTCGTTCGCCCCGATCCCATTTGATGGTCGCGATATGGCCTTCGAGCGCCAGCACGGTGCCGCGCTCGGCATTCTTGACATCGATCTCCTTGTTGAGAAGCCGCCACTGAATGCGGTCACCCTGAGCGATCTCACGGTTCTCGGTCAGGAACACGTTGACATGGGCTGCCTTGCCGAGCCCCGGACGCCATTCGATAATGCGACCATTCTCGTCGGCGATCCGCACGACTTGGCGGCCATGGTTGTTCCGGCCAATCCCCACGACGCGATAGTCGGCATCGCGCACGATCCCCAGCCCCGGATTGTCGCGGGAGAACTTCACCACCTGCCCGGCGGTGTAGAAGCGCGCCATCTGTTTTTCCTGGTCGGTCATGCCCGACGGAGTCAGCACCTCGAGCCGATGCTCCTCCGCCGCCACCGTACCCTCACGCTTCAGCACTTCGCGGATATGGCTGTTGACGATCAGGCGGGTGGCGTTGTCGAGAACAAGGATGTTGGTGTCGTCCCGCATCTCGGGTTTGAGGCGCGTCCAATCGGCGACCATGCCTTTGGCGAGGTCCTCCGCGCTGGCGCCCGTCGTCACGTGATCGAGCGAAGCGAGCGAAGCGGCATAGTCGCCTTTGCGCGCGAGATCCGCAGCCTCCTGCGTGGAGCCGGTTTTCTGGCGCATCGCTTGCCTAAGTTGGCTGGTCGGCAGGCCCAGTTGCTGGAGCAGCCAATAGGCCTTGCCCTGCTCGATCGCGCCGGTCTGCTTGTTGTCGCCAAGGAATATGAGGCGCGCGCCGGTTGCGCGGCTGATCTCCAAGACACGCAACGCCTGCCGGTTGCCAAGCTGGCCCGCCTCGTCCACCACGAGAATATGCCGGTCGGTGAGGCCGTGGCCGCCGCTGGCGAGGAGCGAAGCAAGCGTGCGGGACTCGATGCCCGCCTTGCGCCCCAGTTCCGCTGCCGCCGAAGAGGTTGGCGCAAGCGCAACGGTGATATGATCGTCGCGGGTCGCCTCGACCAGCGCGCGGACCAGGGTCGATTTGCCGACGCCGCCGGCGCCATGGACGCCGACCGCCCGGTCATTGCCGCTGCCAATTGCGATCAGTGCCGCCGTTTGCTCGGCGTTAAGCCCCTGTGCAGCGGCGACTTCGGCAAGGCGCTCCCGGCTGGCGGCGGGAGAGGCATCGCGCATCGCGAGGGAAATATGTTCGGACAGTGCCAGTTCGAGTTTGGCGGTCCGGCGCGAAGTGCGTCCGCGCGGGAGCGGCTGATCGCCCGTCTGCCGGACGGTGGCGAACAGCTTGCCTTTGGCCTCGTGCGTCTCGAACAACGGCCGCACGTCGCCGAACCGCACCTCGCCGACATGCGATGCCAGCGCGGTGCGATAGATCCGCTCGATATTGTTGACCGCCTCGCGTGTCTCGCTCTGCCGGATGCCGAACAGGGCGGCCCGGCGCGCAACGCGAGGATCGATCTCGATCGTCCGCTCACCGCGCTCGCGGGCGGCAACCTGGAGCTTGTCGAGATACTCACGGTAGGGTTCGGCGCGTTTGTTCCATTGGGCCTGTAGCTCTTCGAGCCCGACTTTCTCCTTGGCCTTGCGCGTCGCGAAGAAGGAGACGCGGCGCATCGCCTGCCCCTCATAGCCATGCTCGGCGGCATGCGCGTTGATCTGCTCGGCGCGCTGCGAATAATCGCGAATGAGCTGGCCGGGCACGCCCTCGACCTCGAACAGTCCCTTGCGCGGATCGAACACGACCTCATGACCGATCTCGCGCACATCATGGGCAAGCTCGTTGCGATAGATCTGGCCCATGACCATCTGCACGGCATACATCGAGCGCGTCTCTAGGCTCGACATGCGGTCGCCGTTGAGATGATTGGTCATGTTGAGGATGACGACATGGGTGTGAAGCTGGGGGTCGAGCTCGCGGCTCGCATATTCGGTGAAGCGCGCGAACAGCAGGCGCCCCGTGGTCTCGTGGACGATTTCGCCCTCGACCCGGCGGCGCAGTTCGGCATGTTCCTCGGCATAGGCGAGCGCGACGCCGACCGCCCGTTCATGCGCGGCGAGAATCCGCTCGTCGCCCGTCACCAGCGCCAGGATCGAGATCGACTTGGGGGCGCTGATGGTGAAGTCCCAGCCGGGCTGGTGCTGGATACCGTCCTTGCGGCGGCGACCGAGCTGCTGGTCGCCGACCTTTCCGGCAAGCAGTTCCTCGAACTGTTT
Source organism: Sphingobium aquiterrae (assembly GCF_037154135.1). Lineage (NCBI taxonomy): Bacteria > Pseudomonadati > Pseudomonadota > Alphaproteobacteria > Sphingomonadales > Sphingobiaceae > Sphingobium > Sphingobium aquiterrae. The sequence goes on along the minus strand of NZ_JBANFL010000013.1, from coordinate 37,228 downwards.
GGGGTCGACCTTGCCCGACAGGCCGAGGCTTTCAGCGAGCCTGCCACCCCATTCAGACGGCTCATTGCCGCCTTTGGTATAATAGTCGCCAATCGCATAATATTTGGCGATGTTGGCGGGCGTTCCCTTGAGGCGGCGGGGATGGATCATGCCGGCTTCGCCTTCTCGCGCGGACCTTCGGCGCGGCCGTGAGCGGCAAGCGAGACGCGGATGGTGCCACGCGTCGCACCCAGCAGGGTGACGGGCGTTGCGACCACATTCTCTTCTTCGCCGGGATCGGCGACCGGCGAAACATCATCCGCCATGTCGGGCTCGATATGCTCCGGCCGCCCGAACACCTCTTCCTGCGGCGCCGCATCTTCGGGAACGGGCACGCCGATCGACTCATCGACAGTCGGGGGTTTCTTCGGATGGGAGAAAAGATCGCCCTGCGTCTTTTCGGGGGACGGCGTCGCGCCCGGCGCGGCTGGTGGAACGGGAGTCTGCCCTTGCCGTGCCGCGGCCTGCTGCGCCTGGATCGCACGGCGCTGTGCCCGTGCCTGGGAGATGATGGCCTTGCCGAGCGGCAGGCGCTTGGGGGGATCGGTCCGCTCGACGAAAGCGGGAGCGATGCTGGGCAGCGGATTGAAGCGATCGTTGAAACGCACGACGGGGAGATTACGGCCGAACCGGAGGAAGCCGGACAGGTTGGGCAAATGGTTGACCTCGGTATCCATCACCAGTGGGCGGGTCACCTGCATGCGGCTGAGGTTCACCCCGTCGCGCATGTCGTTCACGCCATAGGACATGCCCTCATTGGCCTCGACCTGTTCGACCCGGCCGAGATTCTTGGAGACCAGTTCCGCCGTATCGGTATCGTTCGCCCTCAGCGCCACCCAGGTCGAGCAGTAGCCGGTGATGGCAGCCGCATCCTCCTTGCCGTAGGTCGCGTTGAGCTGGGGGTAGGACTGGAAGCCCAAAATCCCGCACCCGCCATACTTCCGCGCGCGGGCCAGGAAGTCGGAGAGGCTCGGCAGCTTCTGGAGCGTGGGCAGTTCGTCGATCACAACGTAAAGCCGCCGGTCGCGATCGGGGGTCAGGCTCATGATCGCGCTGATCGCGATGTCTAGCCAGACCGTGATCAGGGGGCGCAGGGAGGGAAGCTGGTCGGCCTTGACGGTCACGAACAGCCAGCTGTCATCCTTCTCGTCCTCGACCCAGCGACGGATGGAGAAGCCGTCCTCGGTGTCGTCGAGATAGGCGAAGCTGCGCATGACCGATGCAAGCTCGGCCTGGACGCCGGCCGAAGTGCGTTCTCCCTCGGCGGAGATGAAGGCGGCTGCGTCGGTGCCCTTCACATAGGCGGCGAGGTCGGCGAGCGGGGAGCGCAGCACCCGGTCGAGCAGCACCGAGATCAGGGTGTGCTTCTGCCTCGCGAGCTTGCGCAGGACCGCGACCAGCGTGCCGCGCGCCGCCTTGGACCAGAAGGGATCGCCATGCTTGTCGGGGATCGTCGATTCCGCGATCTGGTCGTAGTGATATTCCTGCGGGACATCGACCCACGGGCTCCATATGTCTGTGCGCTTGTCGAGCGGATTGAGCAGGATGTCCCTTCCGGGGCGGTAGAATTTCTCGACGAAGCTCCCGGCGGTGTCATAGACGATGGCGCGCTTTCCCGCCTTGCGGACCCCTTCGAGCATGGTGGTGATGAGGTTGGTCTTCCCCGTTCCGGGCGCGCCGACCAGCAGGATATGCTCCGGCTCGAAGGCTTCGGGGACCGCGACGCCGCCGATCGACAGGGCGCCCTTCTTCTGCCCCCGGACCGCACGGCGAACTTCCGAGACCGATCCGAACCGGGCGCCGCGAATATACTCGTTCGACCCGAGACCCCGGCCCGTTCGGGTGAAATAGAACCAGGCGCTCACCAGCCCGAAGAGGGCGACGACCCCGGCGATCGCCGCGCCATGAATCAGGTCGGTCTCGAGTTTGTGGAGCGCATTCTTGACCACTGGCGCCTCGGCCAGGGTATCGGCCAACGTCCAATATTGGCGACCCTGGGGCGTGCGGAACAGCACCGGGTCGTTGGTTCCCGGCGCGGCATCCGTCTTGAAGGTCGCCTCGACCAGCTTGACCAGAACGAAGCGCTGATATTCGTTTGATCTTTCGAACGCGTACCAGCAGGTGCCCATCACCCAGAGCACCAACCCGGCGAGAATGGTCTGGTAGAAGACCTGGGTGGTCATCCGGACGTTGTGGACGATGGCCTGACCCCCGCGCGTCCACGAGCCAAGGGTATCGTTGCGGAAGATGCTCATGGCCGCGTGCTCCCCCGAGCGGGGTGCTTGCCGGTTCGCCGTGCCCCCGGATCGGGATGGCACCGGAACGGCAGAGGGAGGCGAAGGCCGATAGTGGCGCCAGATTGAAAGTTCGCGGCCGGGAACCGGGATGCTTCACGCAGGCCGGCGATACGGGGATCCGCGCGCCGGTTCATGGCTGTTGCTCCGGTCCGAGCAGGCCCTTCGCTTCGAGCAGTGCCTTGGCGTCGGCCATGCCCTGCTCGAGCGTTTCGGGCGACGCGCGGCGCGCCAACGCAGCGACGATGGAAAGCGTCTGAAGAACGCAGGAAAGAATCTCGTCCTGCGAGGTGAAGACATATCCGGCCCGGCTGTCCGCGGCGTGCTCGAGCGCGGGCCGGGCAAGTTCGGAAACGGTGACGCCAACGCGCCGGGCGCGCAGGATAAGGCGCTCGGCCAGATGGTCGTCGATGCGAATGGTAATGCGCGCCAAGGCGTCTGCTCCATCAGGAGCTTCGCCAGGCAGGTCACAACGCGCAGACAATATAGCGCGAATGGTGGGCAATCACAACAAAATCGCATCGTCTGACGCGTCAGACAGCCCAAGGCCGCAGTAATCCTGGGGTTTTTGGCGGTCGAAACTGAGGCGTCACCGGTGTCAGACAAGAGAAGTGAATTTTGTCTGACGTGTCAGACACGATAACCCATTGGTTTTATGTCCGTTTCAGGCCTCAGCACCCGTGCGTACGGTGCAATACAACCGCGCAGCGAGTGCGTCGCTTGCCCGCAGCAACGGAGTTGCTGCGTCAACACTACCGCTGCCGGGCGCACCCTTGCGGTGTGGGTCGATATGGGGAGTTTGGCCGCGCTATTCGCGGCAGGGTCGCTTGTGGCGTGGGTGCGCCTATGCGACAAGGATCGCGTGACGAGCGGGCCAGCCTTAAGAGAAGGAAACTGGTCATGCCGAAAATGTCTGAACGCGACAGGCTCACCGATCTGGTCGAGCGTCAGGATAGGATTGCAGGCGAAATCGCCGCGACACGCGAGAAGCTGCGCGATCGCTATGCGGGCATAGTGCGGGCACTGCCGGTCGAGCAACTGACGGAACGCGAGTTCCGCGACGTGCTGGGCGAAGTGCTGCGGCTCGGCGGCGCTGCCGCGCTCGCCGCGCTCAAGGGGGCGTCGGCTGCGCCTCATGCCTCCCGTTCGGGGAAGTCGCCAGCCGCGCCCGCGCCGACAAAGGGGAATAGCGGCGCGACTGACAGTCTCGATGCCGGGGCGTGAAGCGGTCGGCCCTCCCCCCTGTTCGGGTTCTCCCGCCGCCGCGCCGTCAGGCGCGGCGGCGGCCTGGGGCACGAAAAAAGGCCAGCGCGCAAAAGCGCGCCAGCCTTGGCGGCTGGATTGCGATATGTGGGCACGGCGCTAGGAACAAGCGCCGTGCCCGATGGTATCAGGCGGTGTGACGTGCCCGCCGGAATGTGTCTTTTGGCTCTACCGGGTCGGCTCCCTGCTTGCCGCGCGGATTGGACGCGTCCTTGGGCTTCTGGAAGGCATGAATGGGAACGCCCTCCTTGCGCAGGCTCTGGTAGAGATTGGCCTGTATGCCCGATCCCTCGCATAGCACGGCTTCGACGGGGCGAAGCTCGATCAGCTTGCGGTTGCGGGTGAAGGCGGGCTTCTTGCCGCCCCCGTAAAGGCCGAACGCGACGACGGGAACGCCCTCTCTTGCCGCCCATGCCGCCGCGATGGCGTCCGCCCCCTTGCGCTGCCCGGTGGTGACAAGCGTCATGTGCGGAACGCGCGCCTTGATCTGGTCCAGCTTCGCCCATAGCGGTTCCCATTCCTCCCATAGGGCAGGACCGGAAAAGACGACGACAGGACCTTGCGGCTGGACCCGTTCACGCTCGGCAAGGGCGCGTTCGCGCAGGAAGTCGAGCGCATTCACATAGCTTGCGGTCGTGACGGATGACGCCTTGCTGCCCTTGGTCGGTGCCCATGCCCGACGCCAGCAGGCGCGATACATGGCGGCGGCATAATCCCGCATCGCCTCGAACGCGGCGCGCTGTTCGGCCAGTGACTGGCATTCAAGCTGGGCGTCTTCCAGTTCCTTGTTGAACACCTCGCCCGGTTCCATGCGCCGGCTCATCTCTCGTATCTTGTCGGCCAAGCGATCCTCGCGCCGCTCCAGCGTTCCCGCCACGAAATGGAAGCTGTTCACGATGCCCCATGCCGCATCCGGGGCAAGCGGGCTGAGGCGGGTATCGTCCAGTAGCAGGAAAAGCGACGTGATAAGCTCGCCGCAAACCTTCTGCGCGGCGAAGGGTTCGGGCATGGTGTGCTCGCCGGGTTCATCGCCCTTCTCGATGATAGACAGGGGAAGCGGATCGCCGAACGACGCTGCAAAGGCGTCGGTCGCGGTTTCCTCTGCATAAAGTTCCTGTAGGTCCGCAAAGCTGCTAACGGACGCCTTAGCTGACTTCTTGCTCATGGGTCTGACTCCTGATGGCTTGATGATCGGTCAGGGTCCGGGGAAGCGTTCCACCGCTCCCCCGGCCCGTCTTGGTTCAGCGACTAGAACGCGACTTCATCGTCCAGATCGGCGGTGCTGTCGGTGGTCAAACCGCCATGGTCATCGGCGGTGCTGCCCCCGAAGCCATAGTCATCGCCACGGCCGGACGGAGCGCCATCGCGCGGCGTGCGAACGGCGGACCCGAAATCGTCGCGACGTTCGGGCCTGCGCCATGCGACGCGATAGCCTTCCTCGACCGAACCGAACAGCGCGATAGGCAGCGGCTCGGCCATGCTCGGATCGTCGATATTTCCCTGAAGGAAAATCTCGCCCGTCTTCTTGGCGACGGCTTCCCAGAGCGCGCCGACCTGAACCCAGCGGGTGCCGTTGAAGGCGACGACTTCGTAATTGGGCGCAAGTTCGTTGTCGCTCTCCACGGCACGAAGACCAAGTCTCGGCATGTCGAGATTGCGAGTCGCGATCCAGCCGACAATGCGGCCCTTCTTCAAACCAAACTCACCGATGTTCATTGCCGTTACTCCTTAATGTGCTTCCGGGGTCCATTCCCCATCCGCACAAACACTTTACCCCCTTCCCTTTATTTGAGATACAGCATTTTTTTCTTGACAGATTTTCATCGTATCTGGTGAGCCTGAGCCAAGAAAAAAGCCGCGGTAGCGGCTCCAATCAAGGAAAAGCATGGCGAAGCCATTCCTTCCTGATCAGCGGAGGGCGAGCCGGTCCCCTGTCCATCATCGCATCCGGAGCCGCCTTCGCCGGGGCTCAAGGGCCGGGAGTGGTCCGGGGATGCAAGGGACGTCGCGCTGCGCCCTAGTGGAGGTTGAAGAAAATGGGCCTGCCGACACCTTTGGATCGGACAATCCTGTCGGCAGGCCCATTTTCTTCTACCGAAGCTTGGGCGGAGGCAGCCCTTGCATCCCCGGACCACTCCCGGCACGCCGAGACACTGCGAAAGGTGGCTCTGGATGCGATGATGGACCTCGCCCGACGCTGATTGCGGGGTGAGGCGTCCTCGCCGAACCCCGCAGCGACGGGGCCGCAAGCGGGACGTTCGGGGGACAAGCGGAGCGTGCCGCTTGGGGCCGCTACGCCGGCCCGATCCAGAGGACGTCGAGTTGGCTGCCGCCGGCCTTGCGTCCCTCGACGATGACCTGCGTGGCGGCGAGAGGCGCGAAGTCCTCCACCCCGGTGAGCCGCCAGATATGGCCATCGTCCGTTTCGAGGAGGAACCCGCGCTCGTTCCGGCGCAGGCGGCCATGAAGGCGGAGGGGCGCAACCGCCATGGTCACGTCGAGGGATACAGGGCGGCGTGGGCGGCCCTTGCGGCTTCGGTCTCCTCCAGATGCGCAACGGCCTGGATCAACCGATCATTCTCGGCGCGCAGTTGTTGATTGTCTTCATCGAGCATCACGATCGTCTCCGCCGGAGATGTGCCGAGAATCCCGGCGCCGTCCCGAGCGATCATCGCGGCTTCCGACATGGCGGACAATTTGTCACGTTCGCGCAGGAGCGCGAGCAGGACGGTGGCGGCATGGTCAAGTCCGGGGGCAGCCTTGCTGTCGGGGCCGAACAGCTTTCGGAACTGGTTCGCCTTGGCGATCAGGCCGTTGGCGACAGCAGTTGCGTCTCGCGCTCGAACGGCAGCAGGGCCCTGCGAGATTTGGGTCTGTTGGATCATATCGGATTCTCCCGATGGTAGAACGGGTTCGCACATCGGCCGATCGCCGAGCCGCTCACCTCCTCCTCCACTCCCAGACCATTTGCGTCCCTGCGGAATAAGAAAAATCATGGTGCCGCTCCTATCCGCGCTTCATGGCGCTTGCAAATATGTTCATTCTATGTTCTGGTACGGCGGAAGGGAGCATCCCCCATGATTGCGGAATATCTCGCCGGCTTCGATTTCAATCTGGCCCTTATCGACGCGGTCAATGACCCCGAGATTGCGGACGTGCGCAGCGAACTTGCGGCGCGTGCGCTGGGGGAAGGTCTCGACGGCGGATACTACGAATCGCAGGAGCTGGCCGAGGCTTTCCTCGAGGCGGCCCGCGAAGCCAATGCCGAGATCACCGATCCCCATAGTCCCGGGCGCGAGCGGCTGGCGGATATCCTCGATCGCAACTCTCCCTACCAGCGTGCGCTGTTCGATGTGGTGGCCACATTGCCTCTGGCCGATGCGGCGAGCCATCTCGTCTGGCTTACGGGCGTGATGCGGGACCGCACCGACATGTATCGCCCGGTAGAAAAAGCGCGCCTCTCCCTGCGCTAGGGCGCATCTGACACCTCATTTTTGCTGCATCGCCGTAACCAATTGGCACCCCCCGGCGGATCGGGCTAGTGAGGGGCGTTCGCCGGTGGCGGGCCGGAGCGTCGAAACTCCGAAAGATTGGGTCGGCTGCATGCCTTTGCGGCCGGATGGCCTGACTCATGTCCAGGCTCCGGCTAAAATTCAGGCACGCGTGCAATCTTTCGCGTTTTCGACACGTCCGGCTCAGGGGCCGGCATCCTCCTCAGGGAGGGTGTCCGCCGACTGGGCGCGGTTTGGTGGAGACGATCATGACCGAAGAGATACCGGGCCTGAAAAAGGCCATCGAACTGATGGAGGCGGCCCTTGCCTGCCTCGTCAATCCCAAGGATCAGGTAGTGGCGATGCGGCTCTCCCATGCGCTCGACCTCGCCCGCGAGCGACTGCTCGGAGGGGCCTGAAAAGCAGAAGCCTGCACTTGCAGCGATCGGCTCCACGAACCGTATCGACTGATTTTCCACCGGTGCCCTGAGCCTATGCGGAAATCCGCTTCAGCATATCTGCTGGCGACAGGATCGTGATTCCTTCGATGGGCGGAAGTTCCAGTAAGTCGCGGTCCCCGCTGACCAGCCAGCGGGCCGATCCGGCGAGCGCGGCGCGGATGAACATGTCGTCATCGGGATCGCGGCTGTTCACCGGAATCGCAATGTTATCGATTTCGACCCACTCGGCGATCGCGCTGAAGTCATGCAATATCTGGTTGCGGCGTTCGATCGTGAGATATTTGTCGAATTTCGGGCGCCAGAGCCGGGAGCGGAATTCGTCGAAGGTCGGTTCGGCGAAGATCAACCGTGCATTGGCGATCACCCAGAGCGTCACTCTCGCGGGGGCCGATTTCGCGACAAGCGCGGCGCTGATCAGGACATTCGTATCGATAACGAAACCGTCATTCCTCATCGGCAAGCAGTCGATCCAGTTCGCCTTCCGTGAGACCCTTTCGCGCGGCCTCATCAGCCGTCTCGCGCAAAGTGCGGGCAAGCCTGTCGGCGTAGAAGTCCCGCATGGCGGCATAGTCCTCCGCTGACACCATGACGCCGACGACGCGGTTGCGACGGGTGACGCGCACAGGTTCGCGTTGGACACGGTCGATCAGCTCGCCGAAGCGGGTTTTCGCCTCATTGGCGGTAATGGTTTGCATCGGGCCTCCATTCGATCAAAACGATCGAATCGTTCGATTGGTAATCTGGGATGGATTGGTCCCGCATTCAAGGGACTTATGGCGCCTAACGGCCCCCGGTGCCCGGTAGCAGGCTCGTCCGCGATCCCGGGCGTGCAAAGAAGAAGAGCATTTGTCGCCGCCGCCAATCTCATGCTGCACCTCGTGCAGGGTTTGCCGGTCCATTCTGGCAGCACCGTCCGACCCGGCCAATGTTCGCCATGAGCCGGGAACCGCCTGTTCTCGTGCTTGCCTGCGTGCATGGGTGGGCAGTCTGTAGTACTATAGGCTTTCGCGGACCAGTAACGGATAGCTCGCATGGAGATCTCGCCCGAAAAGATCGATGAAGGCCTGGCATATGCCGGGGAAACGATCGCCAATATGGAGGGTGTCGATTTCGACGAACTGGCGGACAGCGGCTCGTTCCAGAAGCAATATGGCGAAGCAGCGCTCGTGGTGGTCAAGATGCTGAGCATTCTCGACCAGGCGCCGCTCGCGATCGAACAACGGATCGCGCTCTCCCTGCTTGTCGAACGATATAATCGCTGTGCCATCAGGGTGACGCAGGACATGCTTGAGCACTGCTCGGAAGAGATCCGATTGCCGGGAAGGTTGAACTAGGGGCGGATTGACCCATGTGAGGGTCTATCCGGAAGGAAGGCTGCGACGGCCGGTGGCGATGAACCCGTAGCCGTTGGCGCGGATAGCGAGGCGATCGGCACGACGCATCATTATCAGGCGGCGAGGCTTTTCGCTTCGGCATCAATGCCGAGCACATCGGCCTGGTCCTGGAAGCGCTCGATCCAGTCATGCATGGTGGGCCGGGCATCGATCGGGAACTGCGCAACCGACTGGATGAAGTCGGCAAGGTCGGCCGTCGCGACCTCTTCGATCCAGTCGATCTCGGCACGATCGAGCAGGCCCTCCGATCGAATGAACGCGGTCATCGAGCCGGGACGGGCCTCGCCTCCCCTGATGCCCCTGGTCGTGGATCGCCAGAGCCCTTCGCAGGTTCGCAGCCGCGGCCTCGCGCGGGCTTCCATGAGTACGATCAAGCGAAGATTGGCGGGCGGGAGCAAACGAATATCCCTGGGACGGGCTCCAATACAGAAATAGCAGGAACTCGCATCCACCTCGAAGCCGGCACGATGGAGGCGGTCGACGCAGGCGTCTCTGTCCCAGCCCCAATCTCGCAAAGGGAATCTCGTATCGAACAGATCGCTCGGACGGGCCCCGGCGTGCGCATAGCGTTTGCTGTCGCGCGGACCGTTGTTGAAGCCGATCAGGCGTATGACCTTCTGACCGCGCGCCCATGCCTGTTGTGCCGGGGGCCAAGTTTTGGCCCATTTCTCCTGTGGGCTGGATTTCCAACGAAGGGAACATGTTTTTCCGCCCAGACTGATGCTCGGCAGCGCGGCATTGAGAAGCGACGCCTCCAGGAGGTCGAAATAGGGCGGCGCCTGCTTGAAGTGGCGCGGGACGGTAGTGACCGTTTCATGTGCGATTCCGTGGGCGTCCATCCACGCCTCGAAGATCGGAATGAATGCCAGGGTGCGCGGATTTTCGGGCATTCGGGCTCGCAACACGATATCGATCCGTTCGCCGCGGTCCACCATGCCCATTATCATGGCGGAGGAGTCGACACCCGCGCCCCATGCGACCATGACGGGAGGCGGTGCCGCGTCCATGATCCGGTCACGCGGACGGGATGTCATGGCCGGCCCGCTTCAGGATCGATAACGGGGTTGCCAGCCGCATGCGCTATTATCGCGGCGAACTGCGGTTCCTCGTTGCAGTGTTCGCAGAAAAGGTCGTCGTGCAGTTCGGCAAGCACCCAGCGCCCGGTGGCTCGATCCCAACGCGCGCAGGCATCGCGCACGATCTCTTCGCTCTCGCAGCGCGGACAGACCGGCGTCACTTCAGGAGCATTGTCGTCGAGCGATGGTGCGGCGAGCATGTAATGGCGCTCGGAGGCCGACATCACGGTCCAGCCCTCCGCAAGACGCATGGCGAGGATGCCGGTCAGATATTCGGCGGCGAACACTTCATAATCATGGGTCGCTTCGGTCAGCGTCAGGGTTGTGAAGGTCGGTTGACGGATTTCGAGAACCGCGAGCGTGACCTGCCGGTCCTCACTGGTCTTGTAGAAGCTGTACTGATGGATCTGCCGGAGCACGGGCTCGGGGACGGTCTGGTTGTCGGCGGTTTTGAAAGTCATGCTCTGCACCTTTCGAAGGACGCGCACGTCGAGGCTCGCCTCCGAGGCAGCCGCGGAGGCGAGATGCGCGATCATGGTTGAAGAAGGGCGCCGGAAATTCGACGCAACGGCGTTGTAGTGACGGTCAGGCGACGCGCAGGACCACGTCCTCCCTATTTGCCGGGCGGGTTTCGGTTACGCGGAACGGCTGGATTGGATCGCCGGTCCGTATGACGAACTGGTCACGGCCGGTAGTGGTCCGGCGCTGAATAGCGATCGCGTAGCTCCGGTCGAACCCGGCCAAAACAGATCTAAGCGGCGACAATTGGGCCATGATATCCTCCATGGGCGTTGAGGTGAGGAAGCTATGCGGCGCACCGGGTCCGCCCCGCTTGATCCGGGACCGCTGCGGCCGCTCGGAGAGGGAAAGAACTATTGGGAGGCCTCAGGGCCGGTCCACCATCCTGGCCCGGACGCGCTCGATCCATCCCGCCGGGTCACTATGGTGATCGAGAAATTCCCGCGACCACGCGAACACCGTGTCGGTGTCGGGTTCGACAGTTTCGAGAGCATCGCCATAGTCGGGATGGTGCGCGGCTTTGCAGCTATTGCGCATGAAAATGAGCGCGCCGGCGCACATCGCGCGCGCATCGGTGCCGTCACCGGGAATGGTCTTGTGACAAGGCAGCGGCGGCCCGTCGAACTGAATCTGCTGTGTGAAATCCTCCGGCCGATAGCCGCCGAGCCAACCGGCCGGATGATCGCGGCGCCAGGGACATTCGCCGCACGGCCGCTTGAGCAGCGGCTTCATGACGCCCCCACATGCAAGGTCCGGAGCGTCTCCTCCATGTGCCATCGGGCCGAGTTGCCAAGTATCCCGGTCTCGGTGACGACGTAATAGCCGCCGCCGTAGGAGGCGTAACCATCGTCCTCACGGCAGCCTTCGGCCCAGTGGAAACCGTACGGGAGCGCCGATTTGCAGATCTTCTGGATCAGCGATGCGAGCGCCGAAACGTCGGCGTCGTCCCCGGATATGGACGCGAAACATCGCCCGCCGTCCGGGCTGTGGGTGATACTGAGCGTGGCGCCGAACCCGAAAAACCCGGGGTCGGACCAGAGATCGAAGAAGCCGGCGAAGGGATCTTCTTCTTCCGGCTTTTGCGGAAAGATGCTTCTGAACGCCTCGCTGCGGGATGCGTAGTAGCTTTTGACCGCCTGCATGTCGTCGGAGGGAAGCTCGGCGAGGTCGCAGGAGAGACAGACGTCCACGGCGAAGCATTCCTGAAGCAGCGCCGCTTCCTGTGGCGTCACGGAAATCGCGAACGCGGTCTGAAGATAGTAATTTTCCATCGCTCGGCTCCTTGATAGAAATAACGCGAAGAAGTCGGTGAGGACGAAAGCCGGCTGCCGAAATCGTCGGCCCCTTCGGCAGGCGGTCGGCGATCTCCTGGTCGGTGAGGTTTTCAAGCAGCTTCAGGACCGTTCCGGCACCCGGCTCGAACACGGTTATCGTGCGCTTGCCGATATGCTCCGCGGGCCAGGCGTCCGGATTCGCATCACCGGCAACGCCCCGGAAATCGGAGTGCGTACGCGACCAAATCAGGTCGAGCTTCTGTGCGCGGGTCAAGCCGGCGAGAGCGGCTTTCTCATGGGCGATGATCGCGGCGCGCATTGCATCGGAACTTCGACGGTCGCCAAGATCGCAGTAGCCATGAAACCAGCGATTGAGCCCGTCGATCTCGAAGAAGACCGAGGTGACGGAACCGACCTTGAATTCGGACATGGCGAACATGCCGGCTCGCATGAAGAGAGGCGGCAGCAGCTCGAGCATGTATTCGTAGGATTGCTCGTCTATTGCGAACCACTGGTTTGCGTAGGCCCTTCCCGAGATGCGATCCTCGACCGGGGCGTCCGGAACGCGGTTGAACAATTGGAACATCTGCTCGCGCGTCGCGACGCCGTCGAAGATTTTCCTGAATGGCGAATCCTGAATCATGGGGTGTCTCCTGGAAGACATGACCCGACGCGGCGCACGGGACGGCGTGCCGGGCATGGTGGGGAGGAAAGAGGTTATTCGGCCGCGGCAGGAGCGGATGCGTCGTCCTTGTCTGCGAAGGCGGCATCGACCACATGGTTGACAACGTGCATCCTGATGGCCCGGTCGTTCGGGATCAGCCAGGAGACATGCTCGCGCAGCGCCTCGCGCACCCGCTCGATGATCGCGGCATCCTCGCCGAGCAGCAACATGTTGGCGGTAAAGCGCGCACGCATCTCGAACCCTGCCTGCTGGGTATGGTAGCTGTCGGAGTCGCAGTCCTCATCGGCATAGAAGCACACGTCTTCGAGCAGATCCGCGAGTTCGGCGGGCGTGATCTTGCAGCCGGTGGCGAGCAGGATGATGACGTCCCGCAGGTCCGTCGAGCACTCGCCGGAAATGATCAGCGCATCCGCGGGCAGCGAGAGGACTTCGACCGGAACGTCGAGATCGCATGTTGTGCGCGCGGCAAACTCGACCGCGATTGCATCGACCGGTTCGCTCACAACACCGGGCGGAACCTGTCCGTCCGCGCTATGGTCGAAGACATCGCCTTTGGCCCGCTCGATCCGGATCGAACAGCCCAGCACGCATGGGATGGCATCGTACCAGCTGTAGCCGGCGAATTCGGGGACAGGAAGAACGGGCGTCGCTTTGAGCAGTGGACCGGAGCCGATGGCCCGGCCGGCGCAATGCTCGATGTGCGGCGGATTGGCCGGCATCAGGATCATCGGCTCACCCGCCACCCGGTCGCCGAGGTGGACGCTGTCGATTTCCGCCGTGCGCGGGGTCCAGGCGTGGAGCCAAGGCGCGGTCTCCGGCAACGATACGCCCCAATCCTTCGCCCGCAGCCAATCGGCATGGGCGAACCGATGGTGACCTTCGCAGGCGATTGTGCGGAAGATCGCCGCCTCGCAGGCTTCACGCAGCGCGTCGAGCGCCGCGCCCTGCACAACCTCCTTGCGGGAAGGTAAAACCAGCTTCAGGTTCTCCGCCGCGACGATGTCGACCTTCGCATACCAGCCGCGGCCTCCATCGGCGTCATGGATATGCGGCAAGTCGCAGGGCACGGTGAGGCCGTGAAAGTTGATCCGGGGCAGGTCGCGAGGAACATGGCAAGTGTCGGCAAAGATGCCGATGCGGCAGCCGTTCCATTTCTCGACCCGTGTCGCTTTGCTGAGAAAGTTTTCATAGGCCAGTCTCTTGTCCCCAAACCAGATCGCCACCGGACAGAAGCGCGCGGCGTCCTTCACCGCCTGTTCGAGCTGCTGCGCCCAGGCTTCGGGCAGGTCGATCTCGATTACGGTGCCCTTGTGGAGGGAAGAAGGCATGACTTCGAGCGGCTCGCCGCTTTCCCATGCGTCCGGCGTTATGGTCACCTGCCACGCCGCGCCGAGGTCGGATGCATGGGATCGAACGAGGACATGACGGCCGGCGAGGCTGAACACGCCCATGCCCGCGGAGTCTTCCGAACGGGCGATGCGCTCGTCCCAGCCCGAATCTCCCAGCGTCAGGAACTTCGCGGGATCGGCAATGCCGCATCCATCGTCGCGGATGCGCAAAACCGGCCCCCGGTCCCCCTCGATCCGGGTGATATCAATATGGGTTGCGCCAGCCCTGCGGCTGTTCTGAATAATTTCGACGATCGCATCCAAGCAACTTCCATTACTCAGGCGTCCAATTTTCGTGAGCAGGGACTGGCTGACCGAGGTATGGATCATGGTGGGAAAGGTCATGTGAGCCTCCGGGTTTGCCGCGACCTCATCGTCGCCCCCACATCCCGCTTCCTCCACTCCATGCCCATCCGGGTCGTTCCCGCCATGATCTGCCGGTTCGACCACGCGATAGCGGGGATCGCACCGGCCGGCATGGCTGAGAATCCAGGCGGTCTCATAGTCAGGGGCGAGATCAAGCGGCGTGCCGCGCGCAATCCTGGCGAAGGCCAAGATCGCACGCGGTCAGGCTGTTGCGGTGGGGTTCGAGACGGTCGAAGGCGCCGGTCAGATCGTCGATGTCGGTACGGACGCAGGCATCGCCGGGATCGTGATCGAGTGTTATGACCAGGCGCCGGCGTTCAGCGGCCATTTCCGGGAAGACCGCCCGCACCATCAGCGTTTCGATCCGCCTAGCCAGCGCACCGATGCGCGATCCGAGAATCTCGCGTGACGCCGGTTTTAGCGCGAAGTAGCGGTACGGGGCGATAACCGGCGCGATCCGCAGGCAGGGAACGCATCCGGCAATCCTGGGCGCCTTGATGACGCAGGTCCGCCTGCGGCGTTCCTCATCGACGGCGTCGGCGCAAACGAGTGAGCGATACTCATGGTGGGGCAGCGTCTCCGCGATGCGGGAACGGGTGACGATGATGTCCATGACAGGTCTCCTTCGGACGATCAGCCGCGCCGGCGAGCGTCCGATGTTGGAAAAGTCGGCTCGCAGTGCCGGCGGCTATCAGTCGAAGCAAGGCAGCCGGTCGCTCGCGGGGGCGTCGCGATCCAGGATCAGATAGTTGCAGCCGTGATTGCGCGCGACTGTCAGCGCGTTGAAGAGATCGTCGGGAATCTCCGACTGGTCCCCGAATGAGGCCGGAACGGTGCGCAGGAGCCAGCCATGATGGGTATCGGCGACGCTGACGGGACGGTCGGATGGGTCGAGCATCAGCCACTCGTCGATCCTCACCGTCGTCGGCCACGAGACATGGCTTGAGGAGAGCGCGAGATAGTTGCCGATCTCCAGACGGTCGGTATCATAGCCGAGATCGGGATCGATCAACTCGATACGCGTGATCAGCTGGTCTTCGGGATGCCGGTTGAAATAGTCGCCCACCACAGTGGCATCGTCGAGATCGCCAGGATCGCGGTCGTCATTGATCTCGCCCCATTGCGCCCGGCAGAACGTCGCGACCTGTTCCAGCAGTCCCTTGTGGGACAGCGCGGTGGCAACAGTGGTGCCATGACCGTGGCTGATATTGGCGAGATGGACAGGAATGGACCAGGGAACGGGCGTCCGGTCGATACGGGCGGCCGCCGCGTCGAGATCGGTGATGATGTCGGCAATGTCGCCGGATGTTTCGGCATAAGACGCAAGCGCGATCCTGGCACGCACCAGCAAAGCAAGATGCGCGGATCGGGTTTGATCTGTCATGGGAATATCCTTCGTCCGCTAACCCGCCCGCCCGGCGGCTTCGACCTGTTCGTTTTCGAGCGTCCAGAGCGACCCCCAGCGTACATCCGCGAACGAAGGCACATCGCCCTCGCTCTGGATGTCGATGGCGGTCTGACAGTCCGGCGCATCAACGCTGACGACGATCGCACGCTCGACGCGGAAGACCTGAACGATCCGGATCTCGTGAGACGTCATGAGCGAACTCCTTCAGGCTCGTGGTCGGGGCCGTAGGCGCGGGATCGAGCGAAATCGCCATCATCGGCCTCATCGACAAGATAGCCTGTGACCTCCTCTGCATATTCGACGTCGAGCACGGCCTGCGCGGTCGGCATCAGGCGAAGGGCCAGCCCATTTCCGAACAGCAGCTCGTCGGCCGCCGCCATCGCCGAACGATGGTCCTGGGCGTTAACGGCGACCTTGATGCGGATGACGGCGTACACATGGACGTGGTGACGGCGACTTTCGCCGTCCGCCACCTCGTCTGATGCTGGCCTGTCGAAGACCTGTGCTGTCATGCTGCTCTCGTGTCCGGCAGCACGACAGGATCAGGGTCGACCACGATCTCGGCGCGCATGTCGGAATAATGATGTTCCGTCATCCAGCGTTTGGCGGCGGCCATGTCAGGGGCGAGAAAGCGCAGTTCCTCACGGCCATCATGGCCGGTCAGCACGCGAACCATCCCAGGTTCGGGCGTTCCGAGGATTTCGAAGGGCTTCTTACTCTCGGCGCTGAACAGGCGGCGGACCACCATCACGATGATACCCTCGCTCCCGAAATCGCCCATATGTAGGGTGAATGTCGCGGGATGACTGCCGGAGTCCGGCCGGCGTTCGACCAAGCGGCCGGTGCCGTTTTCGGCCTCCCACGCTCGGACTTTTCGGGTGAAGCGTTCGGGCGGGCGTGGCTCTCCGCTGACATATTTGATGAGCGCCCCCAGGGGGGCGTGATCGTAGACATATTGTGCCGAGTGCATGGAATATCTCCAAAATGCACGAAGCCCGGCGCGATGGCCGGGCTTCGTGAGAGTGACGGAAAATGTGGAAGTCGGATCAGTCGCGCAGGCCCCCGGCGGCTACCTCCTCGACCCACGAGGCGGCCTCGTCGAGATCCGCGTCGTCGTCCTCGACCAGCGCGGCAAGTGCGACCGCTCCCTCGCGACCAAGCTGGCCGAGGCGCTGAAGCGCGGCATACAGCACCGGCGCGAGCTGCTCCGGTGTTGTGGTGTCGATATCGGAAATGGTCATGCAATCGCTCCTTGTGTGCGGTGGATATCTGCCGGGAAGGCCCGGGATGCGGGCGATGCGGTCCGACGCGCCCGGCCAGTCGCGTCGGAAACTCCGGCACCCTTCAGGCCACCATTGCGGGTTGCAATTCGTAGACAAGACAGGCGCCCGGGTGGTCCTCGGTCCCGATCGCGATGCGCACGAGCTTGCCGTCGCAGGCGAATTGCGCGGCGCGGGGGAAGTCGAGATAGATCGGCCCCTCGAAGACGATGTCCTTCGAGCGGACCGCCTTGACCGTTCGGATCGCCCCGATCGTGCGATAGGAGTCCGGCGCGCCGATCAGCTTCAACTGGTCGCCCGGCTTGATCCGCTTCTTGAAGGCGGCGAGCGGGATCAGGGCCTCGACGGTGCTTCCCGAACCGCGCCGCGTCGCCAGCGCAGCCCAGTAAGGCCGCCCGATACGAACCTCGCAGAAGAAGGCGCAGCTATGGGAGTCCTGGAGGAGCTGCGACCGTGTGAATCCAAACCGTTCAATCTCGTCTTTCACCTTCATAGTGAAGGCGTCTTGCTCTTCCCTGCCGGTGAGATCTTCGGGCGTATCGAGCAGTTCGGCGATGATCTTTCGGCCGCCGGAGAATTTCTGCGTGAGGACGGAAAATCGTGCTTCCGGGAATCGGCTGCGCAAATGCCGCTCGACACGTCCGGCGACCGTCGCCAGATTCTCGCCCGGATTGTGGAGATCGCCCCGGTAGTGGAAGTTCCCGCGCTCGTCGCACGCGGTATGGCTGTAGAGAAGCGGTGTAGCGACAGGCGCGCTATCATCGGAGTGCATGGCGGTATGCTCCTTGAAACGCGAAAGCCCGGCACGACGGCCGGGCTTTGCATGGGTGATGAGATGGATCGGGCGGCCGGTCAGTCGGTGCCTGCGGCCTGGTCGAGCAGCAGGACGGCGATCGATGGCTTTTCCGAGATGGGGGATTTCCGGCTGTCGTATGGCTGCCGGCCTTCCTCTGCGATCACGAGCATGTCGAAGACCGGCGTGGGGACGCCGCCGCCATCGGGCACGGTGAGGCCGTCATGACATTGGATGTCGACGCAGCGCGGGGGACCGCCCGTCCGGTAAGGTCTGAAGTAGAAGGTGACGCGCCGTCCCTCGCTCGTCTTGGCGCTGATGGTGAATCCGCCGTCCGGTATGTCGATTGGGAGCGTCGGCACATGATTGAAGATCGCGAAGCCAATGCTCGCGGCATCGGCGTTGGTCATGACGGGGAGTTGGCGGATGCTCGCCGATGGGAGGCTGGTCGGCGGCTCCGGCTTGCGGTCATCTGTAACGGTGCCGGTCTTCACGATGTCTTCGGCCGATGCGAGATCCTCGATCAGATGCCGGATCGCCTCTGCGTCGAGGTCAGCCGGGGTTTCGAGCGCCCCACGGGCGCGGCTAAGCAGTTGCGCGTGATCGCGCCTGGTCATGGTCACGGGATCGATCCTTTCGGGAGATGAGCGCCCGGCGCGCAGGGCTGTGCCCACGTTGCGTGCATTCACACGTCCGTCGCATGCGCCACGGCGGCGCGGCTGAGGCCAGGAATGGCGTCGCGATAGTAGGTGCTGTTTTCGGAGAAGGCGATCGCTGCCTGCTCGGCGCGATACCAGTTCACCGCGTCGATCCTGTAGCTTTCGCTGGCATAGCATTCGCCGCCGCTCGAGAACGCAACGGTTACGACGAACGTGCCTAACGACACAAAGGTGTCTGTACTCATGGGACTGTTCCTTTCTGCTGGATGCGATGGGCGGCCGCGCGAAAGCGCGCCGGAGGGCGAAAATGCGATGCTCGTGTTGGATCGCCGGGGACGGTGCGAGCCCGGCAGGCTGATTTCCGTTCAGGCGTCCGGGCAGCACCCGAGCCATCGACCGACCGCACTCAATTCTCATCCCCCTCCTCCTTTCGGATCAGGGAGCGGATTGGCAGGCGGGAGCAACACCGTATAAGCTGTCCGGCAACGCGTGCCTCGGCACTGCTCGCGCGGGCATCGACCCGCACTTTCCCCATTGGACCGAAAAGAGGGCCGCACATGACTGAAACCGCCGAACAGGGCAGCACGCTGATTACCCTGACCGCTGAAATCGTCTCGGCGCATGTCAGCAACAACTCCGTCGCCGTTGCCGACCTGCCGCTGCTGATCCAGAATATTCACGGCGCGCTGAACGGTCTGCAGAACCCCGCGGCGGCCCCGGAGATCAAGCCGGAGCCGGCGGTCCCAGTCCGCGCTTCAATCAAGCCCGACTACATTGTCTGTCTTGAGGACGGCAAGAAGCTCAAGATGCTCAAGCGCCATCTGATGACGGCCTATCAGCTGACGCCCGAACAATACCGCGCGAAGTGGAATTTGCCGGCCGATTACCCGATGGTTGCGCCCAACTATGCCGAGCAGCGCCGTTCACTTGCGAAGAAAATCGGCCTTGGCCGCAAGCCCAGGGCGGCCGAACCTGCTCCCGCCCCCGAGGCGAAGAAAGCGCCGGTGGCCCGGAGGCCGCGCAAGAAGCCCGCTGAGGCCGAGCAGCCTGCATAAGCGCCTGCATCTGGCGAAGCCGGTGTGCCATGCATCCGCATGTGCCATGTCTCGGGAACCCGATCCCGTCCCGCCGAGCGCCTGGCGGTGTGCGCGCTTGTCATGGACGATCCGGATTCGATGAGCGCAGAAGGTCTGGTGGGTCAATCTGCACACGCATCAGAGGTCTTCGGCCTTGAAGCCGTGGTGTTCGACAAGCGAGCGCACCACGGCGTCCCACACAAGCTCCTTGAATGCGGCGCGATTGTCGAGGTCTGCGTCGAAGGTGTAGGTGTCGGCCAGCTTCCTGGCGCTCTCTCCGAGGTCGTGGAAGAAGCGGCTGCGCATCGTGTAGGTTTCTGCGAAGGTCCTGGGGTAGTTCGACATAGCTGGCTCCATGATCGATCTGGGCTGCGGAGGGCGGGCGACGATTCCCTGCGAGCGCGAGCGCCGCTTGCGGGTTTGGTCAGGGGAAAGCCTTGTACCGGGTCACCACGGTATGGAGTCGCGGTCGTAGTCCTCCAGCATGACGCCAAGCGCGGCTGCTTCCTCGTAGTCGAGATTGCGATGGTCGTCGGCGTTCGCGTTGCTTGCCATCTCGACAATGGGGTGAATGGATATGATCTGTCCGCCGGGAAGCCGGATCAGGTTTCTTGATCCGGGGAGAAAGGCGGAACCGTCCGGCACCGAGAAGCTCCCGAATATGCTGTAGTCGATCCGCATCGTGTTTCTCCATGAATGATGGCGCCGGTGTGCACGGTTCCTGGCGGGATGGGTTTGCAGTTCGGTCCTGGACAATGAACGGCGCGGGTCGGCGCCGAGGGCTCGGGACTTCATCATCCGATCCACGGCTCCAGGTCGGCAAGCGGAGGCTTATCCTCGCGGTCGGTGCTGTCGTGGGTCGGGGCCTGTGCGCGCGGGGGCGCGCTGATCCCGCTATGCGTCCAACCGGGTCATCGGTTCGGTTGCGCAGGCCCGTGGCGGCAACGGCGTGTCATCGTGTGCCTCGAGGTCGAGCAATGTCACCTCGGGCTCACCGCCCGGTTCGAACTCGCCCCTGGTGGTGGCGAGGTCTGCCTCGAGTTCGGCCAGTTCCTGAAGCTTGTCGTCGAGCAACGCGGCGTCGGGGAAGAGCTGGCCCACGCGCGCCTCGAACGCAGGGAGCCGTCGTTCGTGGGCCTGGAGCGTCGCCCTGATGCTGTCGAGATCAGTATCGAGATTGTGAATGGAAGAGTCGATCCGGCCGGCTACCGTGCCCGGCCGTGTCTTCTCGGTGACTTCGAATTTGCCGTTCTCACCGTGATGCTGCATCGCGACCACGGTGCAGAGGTAGCGTTTGCCATCGGTGTTCAAGGCCTCATAGCCCGACAACTCCAGGTCGATGCCGTTGATGGTCCCCAGCGTCCAGCGGGCCTCCGTGCCGTCCTTTCGCATCCGGCTGGCATATCCGAGGATGCGTTCGCCGACGGCAGTGCGATCGGTGATCATCGTGCCGTCGCAATTGAACGCAAGCGCGTCCCCGCCCGGAAGAACGCGCCGGGCGATATCGGCTTCGAGCAGCGCGATCTGCTTGTGGCAGTCCTCGATCTCCCGGGTCGTTCGGGTGATGGTCCTGCGGATATTATGCTGATCGTCGATATGCGCATCGCGCAGACGCTGCAGACGCGCGACCTCGGAATCGAGGCCGGCCTTGCGCATCAGCCGGTCGTCGCCGGACGCCAGCGCCTTGGCCAGCGCGAACTGGTTGACGTTGGAGCTGACGTCCTCGATCCGCCGAATGGAGCGGTCGCCCGACATGGCCATGTTGATGAAGCGGGCCTTGCGCTCGAGCATCTGCCAGTTTGTCGCGTCCATCGAGCCGCTGGTGGCGTAGCCGTAAAGCTCGATCTCATCGTTCTGGTTGCCCTGGCGCTCGATCCGCCCTTCCCGCTGCTCGATATCCGAAGGGAGCCACGGAACATCGAGATGATGCAGGGCCTTCAAACGCTGCTGCGCATTGACGCCGGTGCCCATGGTCGCCGTCGACCCGAGGACGAACCGCTTGCGGCCCTGGTTGAGGTCGTTGAACAGCCGCTGCTTCGCGCTGTTCTTCTTGTAGTGCTGCATGAAGGCAATCTGCTCGGCCGGCACGCCCATCGCGATGAGCCGGTCGCGGATCCAGACATAGGCGGAGAAACCGCGTGTCTCGAGCGCGGCCTCGGTGCCAAGATCGGAGAAGATCATCTGGACGGCGCCCGGAAGCGGATAGGGCTTGCCGGTCTCGGGATCGGTGTAGCGATGATCGGCCGTTTCCTGCCAGATACGGAAGGCATTCTCGATCAGGAGATTGAGCTTGTTGCCCTCATCGTTGCCGACGCCGGTATCGACGAAGCGGAGATCGATCGCGGAATGGCGTCCGTCGGTAATGACCGACAACAGGATGTCTTCGCCCTTCTGCGGCCGCCCGTTGCGGCTTTCGATCGCCTTGATGCGCTGGGCGAGCACGCGCTGATAGGCTTTGAAGGGCGCGCCGGACTTCGCGACGATGATCTGCCGCTTCCCGCCCCTGACGGTGGGCAGCTTGACGTGCTGGCGCAGGTCATCCTTCAGGACAACGTCGGCGACGCTGCGGTACATCGCCATCAGGTCCGCGACGTTCACGAACTCGCAGAAGCGGGTGACCGGCTTGTAGCTGCCGCTGGGCTGCAATTCGAGTTCGGTGCGCGTGTCCCCGAAGGCCGCCGCCCAGGCGTCGAACTCATGCAGGCCCTTGGCGTGAAGCTCGTCGGGCTGCATGAAGCGCTGCAGCGTATACATCTCGCCGAGCGTGTTGGTGATGGGCGTGCCGGAGGAAAGGATCAGTTCGCGCCCCGGATTGATGCCGGCGATGTATCGACTCTTCACGAACAGGTCCCAGGCGCGCTGCGAGCCGACCGGATCGACACCCTTCAGGTCGCCGAGGTTCGTCGCGAAGGTGAGCTTGCGGAACTGCTGTGCCTCGTCGACCAGGATCTGATCGATGCCGATCTCGCCGATATGGACGAGGTCGTCCTTGCGGGCCTTCAGATTGTCGAGCTTGCTTTTCAGGCCCTCTTTCAGACGCTCGACACGCTTGCGCGACACGCGGTCCTGGCTGTCGATGCCCGTGATCAGGATCTCGTAGCTGTCGAGCTGATCTTCGATGAGCTGCTTCTCGAACGCGCTCGGCGTCGGAATGAACTTGAAGGCATCATGCGTGATGATGATCGCGTCCCAGTTGCCGGTCGTCGCACGGGCAAGGAACCGTTGCCGTTTCTCCTTCACGAAGTTCGTATCGTCGGCGACAAGGATGCGCGCCGTCGGATAAAGCATCAGGAACTCGCGGGCGATCTGCGCCAGACAGTGGTTCGGCACCGTGATCATCGGTTTGCTGGCGAGGCCCAACCGCCGCTGCTCCATCACCGCGGCGCACAGGCTGAAGGTTTTTCCGGCGCCGACACTATGGGCAACGTAAGTGCTGCCGGACGAAATGATGCGCCAGACCACACGCTTCTGGTGGTCGCGCATCCTGATCGTGGTCGAAGCGCCCGGCAGCGTCAGATGCTGGCCATTGAAGCAGCGGGGTACGAGGTTGTTATAGGCATCGTTGTAGATGCGCACGAGCCGGTCGGCGCGTTCGCTGTCCTGCCAGACCCAGGTTTCGAAGGTCGACTTGATGCCCGCGAGCTTTTCCTTCGCGGCCTCGGTGTCGGTGACGTTGAGTTCACGGCGCTCCGACCCGTTCTCGTCGCCCCAGGTGTCGTAGATCTTGGGGATATGGGAATTGAGCGCGTCTTCGATCAGGTCGCCGGCACCACGCCGCGCCGTGCCCCAGGTCGAGGACGAACTGGCCTGTCCCTGGAACGGCGCCTTGTCGACCGTCCAGCTGGCAAGCTGGACGGTATGACGGATCATCGTGTCGACCTCCATGATCTCGGCGATGAAGGTCTCGATGACGTCGACGGGAATCCAGGGCGCGCCGAGACGGGCCGTGATCTCGCTCGGCTTGAGATCGACCGGCTGGACCGCCTCGAGCGCGCTCGCGGTTGCCTGGAAGCGCGGATCGGTCCCGGCCTTCTCGCGGGCCATGGCGAGCTTGGTTCGCACCGGGCCCGAAAGTGCTTCGTCGGCGGTGACCCAGTGGTCGAAATGGGGCGTGCTGCGAACCGGGTCGAGATAGACATCGTCCGTGAGATCAGCGAGTGCCTCGGCCTCGGTGACGCCTAGCATGTCGGCAATCAGAGCTATATCGACGCGGCCGCGCTCGTGAAGCGTCAGCGCCAGCGCGTCCTGCGCCGAGTGGATATCCTGGATGACCGGCGGCTTGACGACGCGTTCGGTGAAGATCGGACCCGGCACGCCGACGTCGCCGACCTCGTCATAGGTTTCGATCGAGGCGACCAGCCACACGTCCGGATCATCGAGGAAGGGCTGCAAATTGGGTCGGCGCTGATACTCCTTCTCGGCGCCGGTGTCCGGATCGGTGCGGATGCTGGTGATCGTCCGGTTGATCGGCCCGTATTTTTTGGTGAACTGCCGGTAATGGGCGAGCAGCTTCTCCTGCGAGGCGGCATAGGGCTGGTCACGGAGCTGGGCGCGCAGGATCGCGCAGACCGTATCGCGGATCGGGATCAGGGCCTTGATGATAGCGGCGTGCTTCGCGAACAGCCCGGTGCCGCCGCGGCCGGATTTCACGCCGACGAGGGTGGCGATGCCATTGACGATCTGGTGGAGCACCCCGCCCGAGAGGAGATAGCTGCCCTCCTTGAACTCGGCTTCGTCGGCGGCGGTGCCGACTTCCACGCTCGTCGTGACATTGAGCGTGTCCCGCAGCGAAGTCGCGCGGTCGATAGGCTTGCACGCGCCTTCATGCTTCGATGCGATCGCCGACAAGGTGGCCGCGAGCATCGCACCTATGTCGGCGCCGGGCTCGGCTGCGCAATTATAGTCCATGCCGAACTGGCCGTTTCGCCATTCGTGGCGGCCCAGCACATGGCCGGGATTGTCGAGGAAATAGCGGTTGATCCGCAGCGGCCCGTCGCCCTCGTCGCTGTCCGGAACCGCGTCCAGCTCGCGCCATTCCTGTGGCCGCCACGCGAGATCGGGCGCGTGCTTCTGGAAGAGGAGGATATCGACGACCACGTCGGTGCCCGCCTCATCCCGCATGGCCCTGGCCGGAAGGCGCACGGCGCCGAGCAGGTCCGCGATGCCGGCGATATGATCGCGCGCCCTGGAGTCGCTTTTGTCGAGCGAATATCGCGACGTCACGAACAGGGCGATGCCGCCTGGCCGAAGCTGTTCCAGCGATCGCGCGATGAAGAAGTCGTGGAGTGACAGACCAAGTCGCCCAAGCTCGGTCCTGTCGCGGATGGAGAGGTTCGAGAAAGGCGGGTTGCCGATGGCGAGGTCGAAGTCGCCCGGCAGCGAAGCCTTGTCGAAATCGATGCAGCGGATGACCTGATTGGGATAGAGCGCCTTTGCGACCCGGGCGGTGACGGGATCATTCTCGATGCCGACGAACACCGTATCTTTCGATAGCGTTTCGGGCCGAAGCCCCATGAAGAGGCCGCTGCCGCATCCCGGTTCGAGCACCTGGCCGCCGGTGAAGCCGAGCGTCCGGGCGGCGTCCCACATGGCCCGGATGATGTATTCGGGGGTGTAGTGGGCATATTGCGTGGCGCGTTTGAGCGAATTCAGTTCGGCATCGGTCGTTTCCTCGACCAGCCTTCGTCCCGAATCTTCCCAGCCCTCGCGATATTCGTCTCCGCGCCGGGCGAAGATGTTGTTGGCAAGCTCGGAGGCCCCGAAACCGATAAACCGGGCGATGGCGTCCTGCTCGTCCGCTGTCGCCGGCCGGTGCTCCCGGTCGAGCATGTTCAAGAGCCTGATCGCTTCGATATTGTCATGGGCGCGGCCCTTCCATGAGGGTGCCAGGGTCCGCCCCCCTGCGAAGGAGAAGTCGATCGGGGCCGGGTGCGATGGTCGGGCGGTGTCGGCGACGGTCACCGAAAAGAGCGTCGGCTGCTCGATCGGAGGCACGACCGTTCTGGCGGGCGCGATCGGCTGGTCGAAGTCGAGGCACAGCTGGAGAGCCAACGCGGATGCACTGTTTCGCATGGATGCTTCCTTTTTCGGGGTTTCGCGGGCACGGCGGGGCGGCCCGGAGGGATGTCAGGCTGATCGGGTGTCAGGATGCGGCGAGGAGCCGGGCGTGGGGCGTCGGATCGGGCGCAGATTCGGGCGCTTTTTCAGCCCAGGCGAAGCGACGCGGCATATTGGCGCAGCAGGTCGGCCATCGCGGTTCGGGCATGGGCCTTGTTGCCGATCACAATCTCGGGATGGAGTGGCCGGCCAAGCGGGGTGCGGTAGCCGAACGCCAATTCGCCACTGACGTCCGTCACCTCGATGCGGTGGCCGCGAGGCTGCACTCGCCCGGCATAGCGCGCGGTAAAATCCCCAAGGCGCCCCGAAAGTCCGGCAGCCATTTTGCTCCAGCATATGTGGCCGGCGGCGAACTGGTCGCCGGGCGCGCGGCCGCGGGCCAGCCAGAGGCGGAACTGCGCGCGTTGCTGGAGCACCGAATTGCGGCACCGTTCCATCGTGCGCGCGAGCGGCAGGATATCGGCGTCAGCATCCAACTGGCCGAGTTCGGCATCGTTGGCCACCACTAGGATATCGGTGAAATCACTCGCGCGCAGCTGCTCACGCAGCACGGTGCGATCGTGATACGTCACGCCCGCCGGCTCCAGCGGGCATAAGCCGGTCTCGGGGCTGATCACATATTGCGGCATAGCCTCGTGTCCGGGCCGTTCGCGCAGCATCGCGAGGATCCCGATCGCCTCTGTCGCCAGCTCGGAAGCGCCGATTATGAGCAGGCGTCGATGCCACGATGCGGGCGACGGCGCGTCGGTCGGACTCGGCCACGAACCGGGAAGCGGTCGTGCGGAGCGTGGGCTGTTCGGGCGCGTGATCTCGGACGGCGCGGCTGCGAAGGATCGCCGGGCGACGTCGAAGATATCATCGGGCTGTCCACCATTATCGAGAAAGCCTTGGGTGTAGGCATGTCCGCGAGTATTCGGCTCCCCCGCGCGAAGCGGCGACGGTGGTCGTGCTGGCCATCCTGCCCGGGCCGCGTAGCTGCCGTCCGCCCAGGCAACCGCAGCGTCCCAATCATAGCCACGAACATCCCTAGCATGAAGGATGGCGGGCTTTCGGCTGTCGGTGCTGCCCTCGGCAATCTGGCGTTCGATGCAGGCGAAGTTCGTGGACTGGCGCTGGCGTTCGGTCTCCAGTCCGATCGCCTCGTTGAGCGGGCGAAGCGCCTGAACGCGTTCGCGCGAGCGCGCCATGCGGGCGTCAAGCGGCGCACCGTTCGGCAGGTCGGGAAAGCGGCGCCAGGCATCGGCCAGCGCGTGCGCATGGTGTGCCGGACGGCCGCGCGCGATCCAGCATCCCGCATCGGCGGGATCGAATATATCGGTCATGACGATCTCCCGTGCGGAGGGTCAGCGGCTGGCGAGAAGGACCTTGAGGGCGCGCGCGAACACATCGTCGTCGGCGTCGTTGACGATGATCGCGTCGGGATTGGTGGCGCGCACGGCACGGGCGACGATCGCGAGCGGCCGCTTGCGCAGCGGATATTGCAGGATCCGATCCTTCTCGATCGTGATCAGCCGTGTCTTTAAAAGACGCCGCAGCGGCCGCCCCTCGATGGCGCGGGAAAGAAGGTCGCTCACCTCGATCTCGAGATCATGATCGCAAGCGAGGTCCTCGCCAAGAAAGCGCGGCGGCCGGTTAGCCTTGAGCCAGGCATCGACTTGCGCTTCGGTCCAGCGGCCAACCTGACGATAGAAGTCAGCCCCGCCCGTTCCCTCGTTGCGCGCATGGAAGGCCAGTTCGCCGTCGATCCAGACTTGAGCCGAGAAAGCCGCGGTTTCCTGTGAGAGCGTGGCACTATAGGAGATGCGCCGTAGTTCGATTTTCATGGGAGTCTCCAGACTGCTCCATCAAGCGGAGCGCCCTCCCCCAATCCTCCTCCCCTTCATCCCGAAGGCCGTTCAGCCGAGCGCCATGCTGCCCGTCCGACGATCAATCAGTTGCCCCGGCCTTTCAGCAGCGCATGGATCAGGCGCTCTTCCTTCCTGCTGATCCTGGAACGCCGGCGATCACGCTCGATCTGCTGTTGCACGGCATCGGCGCAGTAACGCGGAGGAGATTCCGGCAACTCCGACCAGCCGCCGGCGGCGCTGATCCACACCATGCCGACCGCGCCGGGACGCACCTCAAATCCGTCAACTGCATCGGCAGCGGGCTTGCGGACGATCACGCTGCCAGGGTCCTTGACGCGAAGCGGCGCTCGTCCGCCGAGCACGATCAGGTTGTCCTGGCCGCCGGGCATTTGAACCAGATCGCCTGTCTTGACCTTGGCGGCGAGGACGCTGCCAATGGTGTAGTGCAGGGTCCAGCCCCGCTCAGAATCTGGCGTCATGAGCACTATCCTTCCAGAATGTGTTGGTGTCGTTTCAGTCGCTGCGTGGCAGTGGGATCGGAACAGCCTGACCGCTCGCGAGATTGATGAAGGCACCGGCATGGCCGATGG
Source organism: Sphingobium aquiterrae (assembly GCF_037154135.1). NCBI lineage: Bacteria > Pseudomonadati > Pseudomonadota > Alphaproteobacteria > Sphingomonadales > Sphingobiaceae > Sphingobium > Sphingobium aquiterrae. Next base: position 9,208 of record NZ_JBANFL010000013.1, on the reverse strand, counting down.
AGCCGCGTCCGAGCAGATCGAACAGCAGCGCAAGCGCATGGCTCGCCATCACGCGGTTGACGAACAGCGACTGGCGTTCCAGCGCCTCGGCGACCGAGCAGGAAGGGGCGTCGTCGTCAGGCAGGCTGTCATCGGCGAGTTCGGGAAAATATTCGAGCACGGTCGGAAGACGTGGGCGAACCTTGCCGATATCGCTGCCGGGGCAGCCGATCAGATACTGGCCGTCGGTCGCGCGGTTGCCGAGGTCCATCCAGTATGTCGGCATGGCCCTGTTGCTGGCGATCGCGGCGCCGATCGCGCGGCGTGCCAAGGCGGTGTCGACGCAGGTTATGAGGATATCGGTTCCTTCGAGGCCGACCGCGCCGGGTGCCCGGCCGTGGACCGCTGTCCAGGCAAGGCCGTGCGCGAGGTTGATCCGTTCGGTCAGCGTGCGCGCTTTCGAGTTGCCGACATCGCAGCGATAGAAGGGCTGACGGCCGAGATTGGCCTCGGTGACGGTATCATCGTCGACCACGGTGACGTCGAGCGACCGCGAGGATATCGCGCGCAGCGCCGTGTCGAGCGAGGCGAGCCCCATCAGCATTTGCGCGCCGTTGCCGCCGCAGCCTGCCAGCAGAACCTTGAGCGCCCGATCGTCGAAGGCGGCGGGAAGATAGTGACGGTTGACGGTGTCAGGTTGCATGATGATCTCCTGCGAACGGGCTGCGCGGCAGGGGAAGGAACATGCCGCCGGCGCAGAGGCGAGACGCCCTCGTCGGACCGTCGGGTTGATCCAGCCGGCCGAAGACAAGCGAGATCTTGGTCGCGTGTCTGTCGTCGGCATCGTCGGTGGCGCTGAAGAAAGCCGGCCCGGTTCCGTGGCTGTGAATGTCACAGACCATGTGCCAGTCGGGCGGCAGGACCGGCGTGCGGTAGACGAGGCGCGAGGGCGTGGCCTCGTCGATGACGGGAAACTCCACGGAGAACTCCCGTGTCACCTCGTTCCAGAGAATAAATGCGGCAGCCTCATTCGGCAGGGCGGCCCGCAGAAAGTCGAGGATCGCCTCGATATGCAATCCGGGGACGAGCCCACAGCGCAGCTCGGCTTTGGGACTGCCGACCTCGCCATAGGGCAGATGCACGGCGATCGGCGAAGTAACGGGCATGTCGAGCGCGAGCCATGGCCGGCGCAGGATAAGCATCACCCCGTCCGTCCCCACGGCAAGGCCGTGTCCGGCGCGCGCGGCGCGGAGTGCATCGAGCGCGGGCGACCGCCCACAGGACGGCACCGGATAGCAGGGCACCTCGGCGAGCAGCGCGGCCGCCGTCGGATCGTCGGCGAGCATGGTCATCGCGGCGCACCTCCAGATAGCGCAATGAGCCGTCCGACAGTGATCGGTTCGGCCGACGTTCGTCGATCCTGCCGCCGCGTGCCACCCGCAAAGGGCTTGAGGCGGCGGACCGGAAACCGCTTCGCCCGGCGCGCGGCCAGATCGTCCCAGAGCCTGACCAGACCGCCCTTGCAGGTGACGGTAAATTCCTGTCCCGGATTGGGGTGGGTCGACCAGCTCTCGAACACCGCACGCTCGAACTCCGGCATGGATGCGACGGAGAGAGATTTTGGCCTTGCGATGTTGCCCCAGCAAAGCTGCCCGCTGGTGAAGACATTGAGAACCGGCGAGTACAGCGCCGGTGTATCGGCGGCAGGCCGCCGGTTTTCCGGGAGCGCGTAGACACCGAGACCGGATCGGGTAGCGATGAACAGATGCGCGGGATAGGGGACCGGCACGACCGTCCGCATGGACAGGGCGCGAAGGCCCGCGGGAGGCGCCGACAGGTTGAAATATCCGGGCCGCACCTGCTCCGGCGTCCACCAGGCGAGCATGTCGGGATGGGCGACCAGTACATTGTCCGGGAGCAGTTCGGGCGCGGCGGTCCGCCCGAGCGCCTCGGTCCATTGCCGCAGATGCGCGCGCGACAGCGGGGCGCCCGCCGCGATCGTCGGCTGGCCCTGGCCATCATGCTCGACGGCATGAATGCTGGCGAATGCCGGCCCGCCCTGTCGCGGAGCGCCATAGGGGTTGGCGTTGCGGGGCGGCTGGTTGCGATAGAGCAGGATGGCGTTGGTCAACACCATGCCGCCGCCGGTGGCTTCGAAGAGGGTCGAGTGATCGGACATGGATACCTCACGGGTTTTCTGGATCGAAGCGGATCAGGTCCTGCGCGGCGGCGAGAAATTGCGCGCCGAGCTTCAGGGACGCGAACCAGTCGTCGATGTGCCCGGCGTCGGGCAGCGGACAGAGGCCGGCGACGTCCATGAAGCCCATCTCCATGCCGTTGCGGCCCACATCGTCGAGTTCACGCGCGAACTGCTCGAAGGGCACGAGCGTCAGCGGCGGCAAGGACGAGCATTCCTCGATGCCGAGGATGTATTCGCTGGCGACCTCGAAATCGAAGTGCCAGGCGCTGCGTTCGGGTGGCAGGCGCTTGAGGGCCTTGTGCGTTTCGCGCAGCCTGTGAAGTTTCCGGCGCAGGCCGATCGGGAGCCGTGCCGATGGCGCCGCGTTCGCCGCGATCATCCAGTCGGGCCGGCGCGCATCCATGGCGGACGGCAGCGCCATCTCGTCGAGATCGTCGGGGTCCGCGCCGTGATAATCTATCAGGTTCTGGCGAGCGGCTTCGTCCTCGGTTTCGCCGTCCCAATAATAGAGCGAGATCTCATAGAAGAGGTCCTGATAGCCGAAGATCGGCAGCGCGAGGCCGAGGGTCTCTTCCAGCGCGCTATAGGCTGCCGCACGCCACGGAATGGGGGCATCGCCGGTTTCGATCTAGCCGAGGTCGAGCTGGCCCATGCTCTCGCAGAAGATGGCGATCGCCGGCGGGCTGTCCCCCTCACTGTGAAGGGCAGCGACCCTGAAATCTGCGATGTCGAGGGGCTCAAGGATTTCGAGCACCGCGCTGTCGAAAACCCGCTCGATACGCCGACGGGCCTGCGCGCGCGTGTACGTCCTCGTCGATTTGTCGCAGGACGCGGCCCAACGGCCGATCAGCCTGTGATGCGGCGCCAGCGGGGCGTCGAAGATCGTGGGGATATCGGGCGACAGCGCGACGGATCGCCCCGCGAGATCAGCCCATCGGCGGGAGGCGCAGGCCGGACGGGGATGCACGCGGCTCGGGAGCTCTGTGTTTCCCATCATCGGAGTCGAGGACAATCCGCGCATGGAAGGCCTGGGCCTGATCGCCGCAGGCAGGCAGGGCGAAGCTGGTCGTGTCGCCATCGTTGAACTCCACCCAGTCGAGGAGGGTTTTGCGGGGTGCGGGCGGGATGGCCGCGCCTGTCCGGCGCGCCACGGTCAGCCCTTGGTGCCGACGGCGCGGCGATATTCGGTGACATGCGCGCCACCGTTCACGCCGGCGTCGACCATCTCGGCGTTGAGGATCGCCGGGTAGAGCGTGGCATGATAGGCGCGTAAGGCTTCGCGGTCGTCGGCGAGATGCGGCGGCACCGGAAGGTCGATGCCGTCATAGCGATAGGCGCGCGTGAGATGATTGATCTGCATGGGAAGGCTCCAGGAATATGATGATGGAGGGGTTCGAGCGGCATCCCTCAGAACAGGGTCGCGGGCTCATCCGGCCTGGCGTCGGCCGGCGGGCTGGTCGGCGTCTGGATCTTCGGGGGACTGGTGGGCGCAGGCGGCTTCGTCGCTGCCGTCTTCGCGGCTTTTGCCTTCGCGGCTTCCGCGGCGGCCGCCCTGGCGTCCTCGCCCGCCTGCCGTTGCTCGGCGATCTGGTCGGCGAGCGTCTTGCGCGTGGCGATGAGCTGGCCGAGCGCGCCGTCCGCGCCACGGGCCAGTTCGGCGTCGATTTCCGCCGCGCTCGCCGTGATCGAGATCGGCCGGGTTTCGCTGGCATCGAGCGGGGGAGACTTGTTGTCGGCCTTGCGCGGAATGATGGTCAGCGTGACGGTCTCATCAGGGCCGGCAACGAGGTCGAAGCCGAGCGAATAGCGGGCGAGCAGCGGGAGCAGGCTTGTAATCAACATGATGTCGATCCTTCTCAGTGTAGGTGGGACTTGGGGTCAGGCGGCGAGATCCGGGACCGGAACCTCGGCTTGCGGAGCAACGCGATCCGGCGGCGGGCCATAGGCGCCATCGAGGGTCATCGCGCTCGGCAGGCGACCGGCCCAACCGAAGCCAATGCGATTGAGCATGCCGGCGATGAGATCGGTCTTCTTCGAGCCAAGCAGCTTGGCGAACCGCTTCTCGCCGACATGAGCAATCAGGCCGCATTCCTGTGCGATGAACTTGAGCTCGTCCTTGGTGTAGCGCTCGAGGAACGCCTGATCGACCTGCCAGCTGTCGCGCAGGTCAACCTGGAAAACCCTGGCGAGATCGGCGACATGGCCGAAGCTCAGCACATCCTTGGCGTAGGCCGCGCCGATGACGGACAATATATTTGCGGCTTGCGGCTCGGGCAGCGCGCGGATCGCCGCAATTTTGGCGCCATAATCGAGGTCGGGGAACGAGGCGCCGACGAGCAGACCGGCACGCGACGTCAGCGTATCGGCCTTGATCTGCGAGAGCGTGCCGGACATCGCCGCGACAAGGATCGTCGTGCGCGCATGTTCGGCATTGCTCGCGAGCGCCCGGGCCAGCGCGGTCCGCCAGGCCACTTCGCGAACGTCGGCGGTCCGGGCCGCGATCGATTTCGCGGTGACGGCCGGCTTGTGCGTCGCACTGGCGCTGTTCGCGGAGTTGACTGAAGCCGCGGGCGGCGCGGCGCGCGTCTCGACACTGTCCGGGGACATGTCATCGTCTTCCGGCCGTGCCTGAGGGTCAGCCGATGGCGTGGGTTCGTCGAGAAGGTGATCCTGTTCATCACCATCGGCATCACCGTCGCCATCATCGACGGCGGCCGGCAGCGCAGCCCTTGCCATCTTCGCCGCGCGTTCCTCCTTCTCGAACCGGATCACTTCGGCCGCTTCGGTCTTGAGCTGGAAGCATCCCGGATTGGTGCAATGGCCATCCTCGACATGGGTCTCGAACAGGACACGCTGCGTGCCCGAGTTGAACGGGCAGGTCGTGCATTCGGACTTGTCGAAACAGGCGGCAGCGAGGTCTTGCGTGACGCGCATGAGGATTTCACGCGTCTTGTTGACGTCGAGACCCGCATTCAGGATCGTCTCGAGCGCCTTATCCTGCTTGTCCGGCGGAACGGCGGCGAGCAGTTCGGCATGACCAACCTTGATCCTCCGTTCGTCGAGCGCGCATTTGACGGTGTCGGAAAGCTCGGCGAGCGCGAGGCGGCGTTCGAACTTGGCCCGGGACCAGCCGAGCCGCCTTATGGCCTCGGCGCGGTCGCCCTGGCACGCCGCGAGATAGCGGACGGCGGCATCCGCCTGCTCGGTCTCCGAAGGGTCGTCCCGGTCGTCATTCTCGGCGATCGCCGCTTCGAGCGCTTCCTGGTCGGTCATCTTGCGGATGAGGACGGGCACTTCGCCCTCAGGACCATAGACTTCGAGTCCCGCCCGATAACGGCGTTCGCCGGCGACGATGGCGAAGGCGTCGCCCCTGGGACGCAGCAATATGGGCTGGATGATGCCGCGCAGCCTGATCGAGGCCACCATTTCGTCGTGCTTTTTCTGGTCGAAATAGCGGCGGGGATTATCGCCCTTCACCATTCTGGAGAGGGCCAGTCTGGAGGGATAGCTCGGTTGTGGCGGGGTCAAGGCCGGTCTCCTCATGTCGAATATGGCAGGCTCGCCTTCAGGGCCGCCTCGGCGCTTATTGCGCTGCGCGGGCCTGAATGTGCGGGGCGCACCTGGCCATCAGGCCGCTTGCCGCATCCGCCTTCCTCCCTCTCTCCTTCTGCTCGATACTGGTCGTTCCAGTCGTTGAAGCCGCCGCCGGGGAAGCGCGTCTCGATTTCAAGGCCGGGCCGCGCGTGGGCTTCTTCCGCCCGTTTGGCACCACGACGGCCGGGTGGGTCATTGTCCGGGAGCAGGATCAGATGCTCGACCCGCTCCGGCACCGTGACCAGCGGCAGGCGATCCGCACCGAGCGCCGCCCAGACCGGAATGCCCAGCAGGAGATGCGCCGACCATGCGGTTTCCCAACCTTCCGCAAGCCCGAGCACGTGGGTCGCGGCCCCGAAACGGACCGCAGCGCCGAGCGGGCGGCCGAGCAAGCGTTTGGGCGGATCGAGATCGTCGACCGGCAGCCACGTGCGGGGATCGAGGAACAGCCGCTCGATCGCAATGACGCCGGGATCTGCTTCGAGGGCGGCAAGCAGTCCGGGGCGGAAGCGGACATCGGCACTCCGGCCCAGCGGAATATGCTCATGGTAGCGCAGCGCCGGATGCGGTACGGCAAAACCGCGCATTGCGAGATAGTGCTCGGCGATCGTGTCCGTGAGCGGGCGTGCTTCCTTCCAGAGCGAGCGGATCCGGCCGCTGAGCTGCCGCTCGCGGCCATCGGCATTCGCCCATTCGGTCCGGGCATCGGCGGTTGGGATCGGCCGTCGATCCGATCGAAGCGCGCGAATGACATCGATCGTCGCGCAGCCTGCGAAGCATTTGAACAGGATGCTGTGCTCGCCGACCCTGACCGACAGGCTCGGGCGAAGGTCTTTGTGCGCGGGACAGAGGCACATCGCGCCCGACGCCTTCCATTCGCTGCCCAGGGATTTGACGATGCTGGCGGCGGCGGCGTGCAAGCGGGGATCGGCACTGGTCCGGGAAAGAACCATGAGAAATGCTCCAGCTGAAGACTATCCTCCAGCCCACATCCCTCTTCTCTTCCACGGTGACGCGTCGTGACCTTGCAAGGCATACGATAGTCTTTGGGGCGCCGGCTCTCGGCCGGTGGCCGGGTAGTTGGCGAGACTTCGCGGCGCGAGCACACACTCTTTCGGCTTTCCCCTTCGTCGTATGGACAAGCCGAAGACGACCGTCGGCTTGGCAATAATTGCGAGGCAAAGGTTCTCGGGAAGGTCGCCGAAGCTAAACCTTGTCCGCCTGGGGCCGGCATGCAAATATGCCGATAAGTCCTGAAGAAACGAGCCGGAGTAATCTATGTCCGATCAGGCAATGAAGCTGACGCCGGAAATGCAGCAGACGATCGATGTGGCGAATCCAACGGTTTTGGCCATAGAAAAGTTGATCCGCGCCGCGAAAGGCGACGAGCGGGTGATCGAGAAGATCGTGCGGGGATATATACGCAATGCCATCTACGTCTTTCAGTACCATATGGTGGCGGGCACTCTTCGTGATCTCGACCTCAAGAAGGCTGATTTGAGTGAGGAACTGTTAGAGCAGATCGCCGCGGACGCTGGCGCATATATGGGGAAGTTTGGAGACTGGTTTCTCCTTGAGCTGAACCGCGCCAATGTATGGCCAAAGTCAACAAACTAGCGGACCGTCCGCCGACAAGGGATGTACGAGGTGGAAAAGCCAAAGATCGAACTGGACCCCGATGTTGCCAACGAAGTGCCGTGGTCGGACAACATTACGCCCTATGACGATCAGCATACCATCACTTATCTTCGGCTATTAGACGCCGACGCCGAGGACGCGGATTGGCAAGAGGTCGCTCGGATCGTGCTGCACCGTGATCCAATCGCCGAGCCGGAGCGAACTCGGCATTGCTGGAAGGACCATCTGCGCCGCGCGAAGTGGATGACGGAGGTCGGCTATCGCTCAATTCTCGAGCAGCAACGGGACACGCTGCAATAAACTACTGAGTTGGTCTCGAGATGTTGGTATGCTCCCAACATCGAGGTGCCGAGAATCGTCGCCTTAATGGCGTGTCGGCTTCTTGTGGGGCGGCATTCCGCGAAAATCGTCAAAGGCGGAATCATCGCCCAACGCGTAACGACGTAGCGGATCGTCTTCCACCATACGACCGGCCTGTACCTCGCGCTCGGTCACATAACGCAGCCGGGGCCGGTCCAGCACGCCGTCGACAAGGCATTCGGCGCGCAGGAACATCCATATCTGGCCCTGCCGGTGTTGGGCGAAGGCTTCGAGATCGCCACCTGTCTCTTCGAGATGCGCTGCCACTAGATCGCATATGAGATTGAATATCCGCATGAGGCCGAGCCGACTTTCCTCGTCGGAGATCGCTTCATGCAGCTTCAATACCTCGTTACGGAATGCGGGAAGCGGCATCGCGTCCCCCTCCCCATGGGACATGAGCCGATCCCAAAGATCGATGACGCGCTGATCCATCGGTTGTCCTTCGGTGAAATAGTACCGCAATGACGCTCAGTTAAACTGCCACGTCCGAGAACCGTTTTCGTCTACGAGGAACAGATATGGCCGAGATGTCGCCCGATCAGTGGGCAAAATGGCACATGTCGTTCCAACAGATTGCGCAGTCGTGCGACCTCAACGTTGCATTGGGACTGCGAGCGCAATCCCGATAGGTTTCAACGTAGCCGAGTAAAAGGGCACTGAAACAGGCATCCATCTTCTTGCGGCCCTCGGTCGTGAATCGCACATTGATCCGACGCCGATCGGAAGGGTCGGCCGCCCGCTCGACGATACCCTGTTCTTCCATCACGGTCAGGCATCTACGGCCCGTCATCTCTGATGCCTTTGACGCAAGCCACAGACTCGTTAGGCATGTCGTCACCCCCTGGCTTTCGCGCGAGTAGAGCTCGAGAAGCATCTCGCTGCCCGGATCGCCGCAAAGTGAGCCGAAGACCCGTGTGGAGGTTTTCCGGGCGCTGATGATCGCTTTGCAAAGAGGTGCGAAAACAACTGGCCCGCCATGCCCATCGAGCATGGGTTCAATATGAGCATCGTGTTTCATGGGCATTGATCTCCATTCCACTCGGGCATCATCGGCAAAGCGTGTCAGTGCCCAGTATTTGCTCGCTCCCCGCAAGTCGGAACGGAATGTTCCAAGAGCATCATGCCTGAATTATTGCGTGCCGCAATTCGCCGTTATGAGGGGATATCCATCAATGAAATGATGAACATCAGAGCTTCGGGATCACCATCGAGGCGTCGTCAAGCGACTTGATGGGAGTTGGCCCACGGCACGAACACAATGCGACCGCTTCCTCGTCAAGATCAGCGAGGAAGAGATTAAGCGTTTGGATACACCCGGATCGTCGCCGATCCCGCTCATGCATTTCCGCGTGTCCCATGGAGGAGCATTTCCTCGTTGACGAGAAAGACAATGTCTCGACCGTTTTCGCGATCGGCGGCTACGGCTTTAGCGGC
>NZ_JBANFL010000012.1:0-165996 GCF_037154135.1 Sphingobium aquiterrae | reverse complement strand
TGTCTCATTCCATTCCCCTCCCAGAAACAGAATCAGATCAGCGCTCGCCCTGCAAGCCCAACTTGTTCAGAGTTTCCTTAACAGAGAAGATCAGCTGATCGGCGCTGACCTTCATCGGCCCGTCCGCGTCTGCTGCAGGAACTGACCGATCCGTTCCTCGAACAAACGCAGCGTGCGCGTCGTCGTTTCGATGTCCTGCGAAGGAAGATCACCAAGGAGATCGTCGCGGAGCCGCGTGACCGCCTTTTCCATCTTCTTCGCAAGGTCACGACCTTTCGGCAGAACATGGATCGTCTTGATGCGCCGGTCGTTGGGAGAATCGCGCCGCTCGAGCAATCTGGCGGCTTCAGCCTGGTCGAGAATACGCACCATGCCGCCCGGATTGACCCCGACTTCCTCGGCCAGCGCGTTCTGCCTGACACCCTTGTCTCCATGACGGGACGCCAGAATGAGCGCCGAAATGAGCGATGCGGGAAGTCCGAAGTCGGCGAGTGCGAGACTGACTGCCTGAACCCAGACACGCCGGATCGGCTGTAAAGCGTTCGTGAGTTCAAAAAGCGCGACGGAGCTGGTTCTGGATCGGTCGCAGGCCATGTTCGGCTACCTAGTCCATCTTCCGATTACGTTCAATATACAATCATTGCTTTTGCAATTTAATTGGTAGGCTGAACAGCCGGTGGGCCGTGCGGTGCGCAAGATCAGCGGTTACCGGTCTTCTGACAAGAACGGCGTATGGCTCGCGATGTCGGACGCGGCCGCCAAACTCGGAGCCCGCACGTCAAGATCCAACGCTTCATTGGGATGGCATATCGCCCGCCGAGCGGATCATGCGCTACGCGCCTATCCGCTCCAGCGACCTCGAAAACGAGTGGATCAAGGCCAAACTGGCGCGCATAATTCCGTGTCGCGCCGAAGACGACAACCAGGAACCGCTATTTTCCGACATTAGAAAAGATCCCATGATAAGAGTTGGATAGCGGCCTGAGGGGGCTCAGAGTCGGTTTGCTAGCAACCACTCTGAAAGGATTTGCCATGTCAGCAGACCCCATCTCGCAGCCTGCCGCCATCCGTGTTGATCTTGGCGCAATTTTCGTCTCGCTGGAACTCGCGAAATCGACCGGGCTGGTGACTTCTCTATCGCCGGGTAGCGAAAAGATGTCCCATCACTCGGCGCCGGGCGGCGATGCTGGCCTGCCTGGATGCCCTGCGTGACAAGGCACAGGCCCGCGAGGGCCAGCGCTATCCGGTGATCGCTATTCAGGAAGCGGCGCTCCACGGCTTTTGGATTCATCGCGCTCTGGAGTCGGAAGATTGGATCACCAGCCATGTGGTCGACGCCGCTTCGGTTGCGGTCTCGCCGCCTCCGGCGGGCAAAGGCCGACGGGATTAATAGCGAGACGCTAGTGCGTACCCTGATGGCGTGGATGCGCAGTGAGCCAAGGGTTTGCTCGATGATTCGCGTGCCAACGATCGAGGAGGAGGACCGTCGGCGGCAAGCCGTTGCCCTTGCATCTCGAGGCGCAGCTCAATCGTGAGCTCGATCGTCTCGAGCTGCTCACCGAACAGATCAAGCGCGTTGAAGCCAAGCGTGACCACATGTCAGAGACGTCGCCGCAGGCGATGCTTGTCACGCTTCAGGGCATAGGCCCGTAGTTTGCGAACGGCGTGGGAGCGCATGGCTCCGTTGATTATCGGGCGCCCTGATCAGAAAGGTTCGACCAGCAGGGACAACCAGATGTTCGTTGAAGCGGTGCTTTGGATCGGAAGGACTGGCTCGCCCTGGCGCTATCTTCCCGAGGTGTTCGGAACTGGAACAGCGTGTTCCGACGCTTCAGCTGATGGAGCGCGAAAGGCGTGTGGTGGCGGATATTCGAGGCGATGTCCGATGATCCAGACTTCGAGTATCTCATCATCGATTCTACCGTGGTTCGCGCCCACCAACATGGGGACTGTCAGATATTTTGTGCGCGAGGCCGGTTATCGTCATCAGATAACGAACCTTTCGCCGAAGATCACGGCGAACTGGGTCTTTGCCTCCGACCACTCGCGCGGCGGCCGTTTCCATTCCTCGGCGGCCTTGTTGAGCACGAGGTATAGCAGCTTCATCGCGGCATCGTCACCGGGGAAGTGGCCACGGGTGCGAACGGCCCGGCGCAGCTTGGAGTTCAGCGCCTCGATGGCGTTGGTGGCATAGATGATCCGACGCACCCCTTCGGGGAACGCAAAGAACGGGATCACCTGGTCCCAGTGCCGCCGCCAGCTCTGGGCGATCGCGGGATGCCGCTTGCCCCAATGGCCAGCCTCGAACGCGTCGAGCGCCGCCAAGCCGGCCTCGGCGGTGTCGGCGCGATAGACAGCGCGCAACGCCTGGGCGATCGGCTTGCGGTCCTTCCATGACGCAAAGCTCATCGAGTTACGCAGCAGGTGGACGATGCACGTCTGGACCACCGTCTCGGGGAACGCCGCATTGATCGCGTCGGGGAAGCCCTTGAGGCCATCGACGACCGCGATCAGGATGTCGGCGACGCCGCGATTCTTGAGTTCGTTCATGACGCGCAACCAGAACTTGGCACCTTCGGTCTGCTCGATCCAGATGCCCAGGATGTCCTTGGTGCCGTCGGGCAGGATGCCGAGCGCGATGTACACCGCCTTGTTGCGAACGAAGCCCTCGTCGCGGATTTTGACGCGGATCGCGTCGAAGAACACCAGCGGATAGCAGGCATCGAGCGGTCGACCCTGCCACTCCGCGACCGTCTCCAGCACCGCATCGGTGATCGTCGAGATCAGGTCGGGCGATACGTTGATGCCGTACAGCTCCTCAAGATGCCCGCGGATCTCGCGCACCGTCATCCCGCGCGCGTACATCGACACGATCTTGTCGTCGAAGTCCGGGAACCGCCGCTGGTATTTGGCGATCAGCTTGGGATCGAACGTGCCCGCCCGGTCGCGCGGAACGTCCAGCGTCACCTTCGAGGTCCCCGTCAGCATCGTCTTGCGCGACGAGCCGTTGCGCCGGTTCATTGCGCCTTCGGCGCTCTCGGCTTCCAGATGATCTTCCAGCTCCGCCGACAGCATCCGCTCCGACAGAGCCTTCTTCAACTCGTCGAGCAGCCCGTCCTTCGCGAACAAATCCTGCGGATCACGACCAGCCAGCAGCTGGTCCAGCATGTCCTTGTCGATCGCCATATCGATGGTCCTTTCTATCCATCTCTATGGCCTCGCGCACAAAATATCTGACAGTCCCCCAACATGCGGCGGGAGCCAAAAAAGGGGGTCTGAAGATCAGGCCATTGGCCGTTCCCGCGGCGGCCTGAGCACCAAGATCCACGTTGCGGTTCGCGGCCTGGGCTGTCCGGTCCGGTTCGCGCTCACCGCCGGCCATCGCGGCGATGTGCCGCAAGTCGCGCCGCTGATCGACGGCCTACCCGCCAAGGTCATCATGGCTGATACCGCTTACGACGCCGACCACTTTCGTCAGGCCATCGCTGGCAAGGGCGCTCTTGCCGTGATCCCCAATAACCCGTCGCGCACCCGAAAACATCCGCTCGACAGGCATCTCTATGCCCAGCGCCATCTCGTCGAATGCCGTTTCAGCAAACTCAAGCAGTTCCGTCGCGTCGCCACCCGCTTTGAAAAAACCGCACGCAACTATCTCGCCATCATCACGCTAGCCGCTACCGTCCTATGGCTCAGGTAAGTGTCCACACAACCAAGTCCGTCGCGCCCTCCGCATCGCTCCCGATCTTCGATTTCGGCAGAAATCGCGGCAATCTTCGTTATGCCGAAGCGACGCCCGAAGCTGTGCTAGCGCAATATGGGCGCTCGATCCAAGGCGGGTTCCGCGAAGTGGCCGACCCGCTCGCCCGGCGCGGCACGATCGATGCACAGCTCGAGGCCCAGGTTTCGCTCCTCACCGCGACCGCCGGGCATACCGACTAGCCGAAGCGCGCTTTCGTTCAGGTATTGATCCATTTCTCACGACGCTCGACTCCCAGCGCACGCTGTATAGCGCCGAGCGTAGCCTACTTGCCACGCGGCTTGTCCGGGAAATAAATGCGGTCGAGCTCTATTGAGCACTCGGCGGCGCATTGCGGTGATCCTCGTGGCGAAGCGCCGTATCCTCCGCGACATTGCGGAGACTCCGCGCGGACCGGCCTAGCTCCCCCGCAGGTGCTGGATTCCGTGACTCCGAGGCAGGCCAGCTGATCCGGCGCGCCCAGCGCGCGCATCAGCGGACATGCCGTTTCGTGGCTTATCTAATCGACGTCCGTCGTCGGCCCGAGCAACATGCGTTGGCCCAGGCCAAAAAAGCCCACCCTCCTCATGATCTCGACATAAGCCTCCAGCTCACCTGTCGTTGCGTCGAGTCGGGTGAGCGCGGCGAGTCGGCGAACGTCATCGCGGTAGCAGACGACAAGCGCAGATAGTCGGTCTGCGACCGAAGGATTGCAGCAGGTTTCTGCAAGAATCTCTAAGGACAGCCCGCCGTCGCTCTTGACGCTCGAGTTGTTCGCAATCGCCTTGATCGCATCGAATACCGAATGCCCGTCCTCCTCGACTGCGCTGAAAACTGCTGCATCTTCGCGACGCGCACCTGCGTATTCTACTCGACAAGGGCCAGGATGAGATCGTCCTTGCCTCGAACAGCCGGGAGATCTGGCCGACGCTGACCGCCACTTCGGCGGCGAGTCCGGCTGACGTCGTCGCGTGAAACCCCTTGGCATCGAACAGCTCGCGTGCCGCCTTGATGATACTCTGTCGCGGAGCTTTTTGTCGCGGCTGATGGTCCATATGTCGATTCTCACCCGTTTTCGCCTTGTTCCCTAGGCTGTCTTGAGGCACAACCCATAAGCGAAATGAGCACTCACTCCAGTTAAGGACCTGATTTGGACGAAGCTGGCTTATTGTCTTGTCTCGCGGAGACATGGGGTCGGCGATCAGATGATTTTCGCTTCCGGGCGAGGGGACGGCCCGCCCCATCTACACGCCCAAGCGCTTGCCACTGTTTTATCAGCCCTCCTCAGCTGGTCGGCATAGCGTCCGCCGGATCGCCTCCTCCGCCATGGCCTTTACCCGCCGTCCTGCCAGCCGATCAACCCAAAGCCGCCCGGCGTGTCTCACTGATTCACAGGCGTCGGCTGGCAGGACCCTTGAGCATTGCTCCCGAGCTGCCTCGTCGGCCGACAGACCGAGGCGGAAGGATGTTTGAATGAGCCATGATACGACCAGCTCGGACCGTCACAGGCTGATTCTGGATCTGCCCCAGGGGATCGGCTCGACCAGAACATCACGGACCGATCCAACACGCTTATGGCCTGCCGATCAGGTGATGGGGCAAGGCACTGGCCGAGATCCGCCGCCTAATGCCGCGCGGCGCACGCTCCAAGGCGGCAGGCGCGAAGAATGAAGCGCGTCATAAGTAGCGACACGCTGCATTCCCGAGTGCAGACCGCGCCTGTCCTCGCGCTCAGGTCAATCTTTTCCGATTCGATGGGCCGTGAAGGAGGGCCTCGCTCATGAGGCTATTTCATAGTCCCAGAACCTCGGCAGGCGCTCTTCTGGCCCTGCTGGCGTCTACCACCGTCGCCTTGACGGGGTGCGGGCGGGACGCCGGCTCGAATGGCGCGGAGAACGATGCGACCGAGAACGTGCAGGTGCCACTGCCGCCATCGATCAAAGCGAGCCACCCCTATCGCTGCGAGGATAATAGCGTCGTCACGATCGATTTTCTCTCGGACAATATGACGATCAATCTGCGCAGAGAAGGCACCGTATCGCAGCTAAAGTCGCCCGCACCAGGCGAAGCGTTCACCGATGGCAATTATACGGTGAGCGGCGACGGGGCCGCCATAGAGCTCACCAGGCCTGGCAAGGAGCCCCAGACCTGCAAGATGTGATCTTGGCGATGCCAAGAGTGATCTTCGAGCTGAACAGGAAAGCCGCGAGCAAGGCCTGGCATGACGCCATAGTATCCTTCCTAATTCAGGGGCGCGGCGCGCCCCTTTCCCCAAACGATGCGAGAATCTGTGCATGATCTTATTCAGGCGTATAGCTCGCCCCGCATCGCCAGCTCTGCTGCTCGCGGCGCTGACATTGCCGGCAGCAGCCGGTGCCCAGTCCGGCGATCATGTGATGCTCGGCGCCGGCGCCGGCGTCGTTCCCGACTATCAGGGCTCCGATGATTATCGCTTCTTGCCGATCCCCGTGATCGACGCGCAGTTCGGACAGTTCTTCGTCAGACTCCGCAACGGCATCGGGGTCAACGTCGTTGAACTCGGTCCATTGATGGCGGGCGCGAGCGTGGCGCTGGTCGGCGGCTACAGGCGGCGCGATGTGCCCAATGGCGTTCGGCGCGTCTCGACCACGGCCGGCGGCCGGCTTTTCGCTAACCTCAAGCTCGACAATCTGTCCTTCACGGTCGGCGCTACCAGGGCGGTGGCTGGCGGCACCCGAGGCGTGGTGGCGGATGCCAGCCTCTCTTATGCCCTCCCCCTCTCGGACCGGATGACGGTCATCCCGACGGTCGGCACGAGCTGGGCGAACGGCAAGCATATGAATCGCTATTTCGGGATCGACGCAGGCGAAGCCACCGCCTCTGGCCTGCCCTTCTATCGGGTCGGAAGCGGCTTCAAGGACGTGTCGGGCTTCATCACCGCCAGCTATCGTCTCGACGTCCATTGGAGCCTTGGCGCGACCGGCGGGGTCACCCGGCTGCTAGGCGATGCCGCGGACAGCCCGCTGAACGAGCGCCGTTGGCAGCCGAGCGGCTTCATGTCCGTTGCCTACACCTTCTAAGTACGCAGCCGGACCTGCCGTATCGACGTCGCTAAGGAACCGCCTTACGGCGGCATCGTAAGTCGCAGCCGATGGACGATCATGCCGCGCAAGTCTCGGAAGTCCTGGCGTGGCTCTACAAAGCCTTTCCGGAGAGCCGCACCGCGATCTGCGCAACGAGCTGCTACGCCGGATCATACAGCCGGGGATCGACGATCCGCGGCCGGGATTCCGCATGAAGAGGTCTGCGCGATGATGGACCGGTGGATTGCCGAGCCGCGCCCCGAGGAAACGCGCTGGGAGAAGATTCAGCGATGAACGTGGTCCAGACTATGATAGTCTCTGGTCCACTCAGCGGGGACGGATCAATATGGTCGACAAGCAAGGTGTGGTCCGCGGCTCAAAGGCGAATGTGTCAAAGAATTATGAAGTACCGCATCCTTACGAGACAGTACTTCTATGTGGCTTATTGGCTTGCAGCGCGATAGCGGCCATGGCCGACCTTCATGAGCAGTCTTTCGTCGCACATGGGAGAAAGATAGCAGCGGGGAATACCGATATCTGTGAGATCCTTCGTCCTCACTTCGCCTCGGTCTCGTGCGAAGGCTACAGCGCGCTCTCTCAATGACAGCTTCGATCCTGCCGCCAGCCTAACGCGCTCTGCGCGATCACGATCGCGCTTTCGTATGCCATATGTTGGTTCTCGTGGGGAAGCGAGGGGCGCATCTGCAGCAAATCTGCGGGATGAATCGTGATGCTGAAATGAAGGGCTTCTCGCTAAAGCACGGTATCGTGATATGGATTGTTTGGCTTGCTCCGATACGAATAGCAAAATTGTTTTAGACGTATCCTGAAATGGGAGCCACGCAGTTGTTGAGAAACATGCTTTTTCAACCTCATTGCGCAGGCTCCGACCCACAATGCAAAACGGACGCGAGCGAGCAGCGCGATGCCAGGCATCGCGAGCGGCTAGTCGCGTTTTTGCTGATGTCACCAGTCGATTTCAGCAGCCTGTCGATGGTGCTACCGATCGACTTCGCCCGATTCGGTACGACAAACTTATGGCCGGCCAACGCCGTCATGATGCGCATGCCGTAAAGCGACACAATATGCATCACATGCCGCAGCATTTCCTCTGCAGCACTTTTCAATGCGGAGGGGACAGGCGGCCGCCCGCTCCGATCAACATGCCAACCCGTGCGTTTCAGCGCGCCGCGTGGCTTGCCGGCAACCGCCGCATGGCTTCACGCGCAATCATGCGCGATGATTTCACGCTGCCGTCGGCCAGCGTCAGGTCGATCGCCGGGGCCGCATAGGCGGCGCTGTAGGCGGCATGGGCATCGCCATAGCGGCCCATGCCGGCATAGGCATTGCCCAGGTTGATCAGACGCGCCGGGTCGTGCGCGCCCGCGCCGCCAGGTGCGTTGAGTTGATGCACGGCCGTCGCATAATCGCCGCTGACGATCGCCGAAAGACCCAGCGCTCCCGCCTTGTAGCCCACCTCCTCCTGTTGCGCCGCCATGGCCGCGCCCGAGAAGGACAGAAGCACTGCGCCAGCAGCACATATCGTGATCCTGTTGTTCATGACATCCTCCAGACTCGCCTTATCGACGCCGAGTCGTTTTTGCGTCTTGGAGAAAAGATGACAGTTTAATGACTCCACTGCAATAAATCTGTCATCCCGCACCGCACCAATAAACTGGCGGAAAAAGCACGCGAAACAGCCGTTCCGGCGATACCGAAACGGGCGATATTCTCATGACGGGACAGGCTGGCGCGCGTCGGGGCGCCAGGCAAAGGTCCGGGAGGTTCTGTTGCCCGGCCCTCCCGGAGGCCGCTGGAATCCCTTCTGTTGCCCGGTGGGTCCAACCGCGTTCTATTTGGGTAATGTCAGGGCGTGAGCCCCTCAATTACGCAGCAAGAGCAAGAGCCTCGTTATCGTTGGCACTTACGTGTTTTGAACAGTTTCACGGCTTACTCGGGCCGGGCAAAAACACCGTCTTTGAACACACGTCGATCCTGGTTCGGCCCCGTCAGGCACCTCGAACGGCAAAGCCGCGATCGGGGCATCTGGTGGAGCCGCCGGGTACTGCCCCCGGGTCCGCTGCGTCTATTACACGGCACAATTTATCGCCATAGTCGGGCCGAAACCCGACCCGCCCTATATAGGCGCTTCGCGCTGAATGAAAAGTGACCGGGCCGATGAAATATGGATGACCCGCCGCCAGCCCCGCGGCCAAAGGAAAAGGGAGCCCCGCCATCATCGGCAAGGCTCCCTTTCTTTTTCTTCCGGTGCGCGATGGACGCAGCCGGGATGCTTATTCCTTCTTTTGCGCGTCCTCGGCGGCATCGGCCGCCGTGTCGCCCGCCGCGCGCATGGCGGCAGCCTTGTTCTCCACCATGTCCGCCGCATTCTCCATCGCACTGGCGGCGTTGCCGGTCAGGTTGTCGGCGGCGTCGTCCAGATTGTCGGCCTGATTCTCCAGATTGCCGGCCTGGTTCTCATAGGCGTTTTCGACCGCATTCTCCTTCTTGGAGTCGCACGCCGCGACGAGCGCGAGACTGGCCAGGCCAAGGAACTTGAGTGTGGTCTTCACAATATATTCTCCCGTTGCGCCCCCGGGGGCAGACAGTGTCGGCATGAACGACGTCGGCCTTGCCCGGTCGTCGTTAACCCCGCTCAACCGGCCGCAATCGCAATGGTTCCAACGACTTGTCGCAAACTTCCCCGGGGCGACGCCCTATTTCCTGAGCGAATCCCTGATCTCGCGCAGCAGCATGATGTCTTCGGGCGTCGCGGCCGGCGCCTCTTCCGGCTTTGGCATCATCTTGTTCACCGCCTTCATCAGCAGGAAGATGATGAAGGCGAGGATGACGAAATTCACCGTGACGGTCAGGAACTCGCCCCAGCCGAACATCGCGACGCCGCCGGCCTTCAGATCGGCATAGCTGTCTATATTGCCCTTGAACCCCGCCGGGATTTCACCCAGCCGGATGAAGTAGCGTGAAAAATCCACGCCGCCGAAAAGCCATCCCAGCACCGGCATGATCAGGTCGTCGGTCAGCGACTTGGTGATCGTCGCGAAGGCGCCGCCGATGATGACGCCGATGGCCAGATCCATCACATTTCCGCGCGCGATGAACGCCTTGAATTCCGAAGCCATGCCCATATGCGTGTTCCCTTCCTGCATGTTCCAGCGATGATGCCATAGCGTTAAACCCGGAATGGCGGTTGCGGCAACCCGGCGCGCCATCTATCTAACGCTCACGGTCCATGCCGTGGAGGTTATTGCCCATGTTCTCTCGTCTTCGTCGTTTTTCGCCCGCGCTCATCGTCGCCTTTGCGGCGCTCAGCCTTTCGGCCTGCGGCATCAACAGCGTGCCCACGGCACAGGAGGAGGCCAAGGCGAAATGGGCCGATGTCCAGGCGCAATATCAGCGCCGCTCCAACCTGATCGGCAATCTGGTCGCCACCGTGAAGGGCGCCGCCAAGCAGGAACAGGACACGCTGGTCCGCGTGACCGAGGCACGGTCCAAGGCCACGTCCATCCAGGTCAGCGCCGACGATCTGTCCGACCCGGCGAAGGTGCAGCAGTTCCAGCAGGCACAGGCCGCGCTCAGCCAGTCGCTCGGCCGGCTGATCGCGACGGCGGAGGCCTATCCCGAACTCAAGTCCAACCAGAATTTCCTCGAACTGCAATCGCAGCTGGAGGGGACGGAAAACCGCATCGCCGTGGCCATCCGCGACTATAACGAGGCGGTGCGCGCCTATAACACCCGCATCCGCACCTTCCCCGACGCTATCGGCGCAAAGCTGATCCATGGCGCGAAGCCCATGACCCCCTATCAGGCCACCACGCCGGGTGCCGAGGAGGCGCCGAAGGTCGACTTCGGCGCCTGAGGCGCAGATGCCCCTCATCCTGCAACCGTCACAGCGTGGCAGCATGATTCCATGCCGCCATGCTGGAGCTGCACGGGCGAACGTCCCTTCGGTACGGGTCGGCAACCGTGCCCTGGTGCTTTTGATGGCGCTGTGCCTGATGGCGCTGGCGTTCATTCCCGCGCTCGCCCATGCCCAGACCTTCCCCAAGCTCTCCGGGCAGGTGGTGGACGCCGCCAATCTGCTGGACGACGCGCAGGAAATCTCCCTCACCGCCAAGCTGTCGGCGCTGGCCAGGCAATCGGGGCGGCAGGTGGTGGTTGCGACCATCCCCGACCTGGAAGGCTATGAGATTGACGACTATGGCTATCGCCTCGGCCGCGCATGGGGCATTGGCGACAAGCAGAAGAATGACGGCGCGCTGCTGATCGTCGCCCCCCATGAGCGCAAGGTGCGGATAGAGGTCGGCTATGGCCTTGAAGGCATACTGACCGACGCGCTGTCCTCCCGTATCATCCGCAACGAGATCACCCCGCGCTTCAAGGCCGGCGACATGGCCGGCGGCATTTCCGCCGGCGCGGAGGCCATCGCCACCCTGCTCGCCTTGCCCCCCGACCAGGCCCGCGCGCAGGCGCTGGCCGCCGAGAAGGAGGCCAAGCAGCGGCGCAGCAGCGGCGGCGACATCATGAGCGCCTTCTGGGGCATCGTGATCACCATCGTCATCCTCTCCTTCCTGTTCGGGGGACGTGGCGGGCGCCGCTATGGGCGCGGCGGCAGCGGCCCGGTCGTCATCTGGGGGCCGGGCCTGGGTTCTGGCTGGGGCGGCGGTTCGAGTTGGGGGAGCGGCAGCGGTTCCGACTGGGGCGGCGGCGGCGGTGGTTTTTCGGGCGGCGGCGGCAGCTTCGGCGGCGGCGGGGCATCGGGGGATTGGTGATGGGCAAGCGACTGACCCTTTCGGATGCCGATCGTGATCTGGTGACGAACGCCGTCACCGCCGCCGAGGCGCAGACCGATGGCGAGATCGTCACCATGATCGCCCGCCGATCCGACAGCTATCATGATGTCGGGCTGCATTGGGCGATCGCCACCGTCTTTGTGGTGATCAGCGTCTTTGCCGCCTTCCCGGATTTCTACCGCGACATCATCCTGCGGCTGACCGGCAGCTGGGAACATCAACTGTCGGAGCGGGCGCTGCTCACCTGGCTGCTCGGCATCGTCATCGTGAAGTTCCTGGCGGTGCGCTACATCTTCGCCTGGATGCCGCTGCGCATGGCGCTCACCCCGCGCGCGACCAGGGCGCGCCGGGTGCGACGCCGCGCCGTACTGCTGTTCCGCACCTCCGCCGAAGCACGCACCCGCGCGCGGACGGGCGTGCTCATCTACCTCTCGCTGGACGAGCATCGCGCCGAAATCGTCGCCGACGCGGCGATCAACGCCAAGGTCGCGCCGGAAGCCTGGGGCGATGCCATGGCGGCGCTTATCGGCGAAATCCGTGCCGGCCGCCCGGCGCACGGGCTTGCCGAAGCCGTGCGGCAGACCGGCGCCATTCTCGCGGCCCATTTTCCCCGCAGCGCGGATGACAGCAACGAACTCCCAGACAGGTTGATCGAACTTTGAGCGACAGTCATGCCCACCATCACGTCCCGCCGCCGGAAGCCGATGCGCATTGCCCCGAGGAAATCATGTGGGAAGGCCGCTTCATCACCGCCAAGAAGCGCGGCCGGTGGGAGTTTGTCGGCCGTGCGCGGGGCATCCACGCCGCGGTGATCCTGGCCGTGGAGGATGCGCCGGATGGCCGTCATGTCCTGCTGGTCGATCAATATCGGGTGCCGTTGGGGCGCCGCTGCATCGAGCTGCCGGCCGGATTGGTCGGCGATCATGACGAAGGCGAAGACAGCAGCATCGCCGCCGCCCGCGAGTTGGAAGAGGAAACCGGCTATCGCCCCGCCGCGATAGAATCGCTGGGGGAATATTTCAGCTCGCCCGGCATGGTCTCGGAAAGCTTCACCCTGTTCCGCGCCACCGGCCTTGTCCGCACCGGGCCGGGCGGCGGCGTGGAAGGCGAAGGAATCGTCGTCCACCGCGTGCCGCTGACGCAGATCAGGCCCTATCTCGAAGCCCGCCGGGCAGAGGGCTATGCGATGGACGTGAAGCTGCTGATGCTGCTGGGCGCCAACCTGTTGAGCGACACCGCGCAATCATGAATGGCTGGCCGTGACATAGGACAGCCTTGATGGAACGGACATAGCTGCCACCCGTCATGCTGAACATGTTCAGCATCCATTCCTCCCCACACACGACAGCTGAGGAGGCGAGATAGATCCTGAAACAAGTTCAGGATGACGAGCAGATATTAGAGGCATCGTGCGGAAAAGTGGGAGCCGGTTTTCCGAAAAAAACGATGCGACAACAAAAACCTGGAGCGCGCGCTGCGTCAGGTTTAACGCAGCGCCCTCTAGCCGCAACAAACCCTCGCCAGTTGTGCCCGACATGGGGGAGCCGTCCAGCACACCCCGGCCTTCCCCTCAATATTTGCCGCGCGAAAGCCGGGTCATCAGGATGGCCGCGCGTTTGGCCTGACGCTTCATGCTGTCGAGATCGGCACTCTCGCCCGGCGCATGATCGCCCGAGGAGGAGATGCCCAGCCCCACCAGCCCATCCGTGTCCGCCGCCACGAATGCGATGTCCCCGGCGCCGCGCTTCAGCGGATCGAGTTCCGGCATTTCGGGCAGGCCAAGGTTGGCGTTGACGGCATTCAGCCGCTTGAGCAGGGCCCGGCTCCCTTCCGTTGGCGCCATGGCGGGATAGCCCTGCGTGATGCTGATGGTCGCATCGGTGCCCGGCGCATGCTGCGCGACGATCGCATTCATCCTGGCGATCACGCGGTCGGTCTGTTCCTGTGAGAGGGTACGGAAATCGCCCTTAGCCACGGCCGTTCCGGCGATGATGTTCGTCTTGCCCGTCACCGCGATCCGCACGCCGTCCTTGTCGACATCGGCGCTCTGCCCGCCGCCGATCAGGCCGACGTTGAACGTCAGATTGGGCTCGGGCAATTCCTTGCGGAACGTCGCGATGATCCGGGCCAGCTCATAAATCGCGCCATCGCCCACGCCATCGGAAAAGATGCGCGAACTGTGGCCGGATTTCCCTGTCGCCGTCACCGTCCAGCTATTGGAGGAACGGCGGGCGATGGAGCCCATGTCCTTGCCATCCTCCCGCGCCAGCCCTTCGAAATCCAGCGCCACATCGGCACGCTTGCCGGCCGCGACCAGGTCCGCCCGCGCGACATCCCTGGGCGTGCCCACGGCTTCCTCGTCGCCGGTCAGAACGATCTCGATATTGGCGTCCTTCAGCGTGCCGGCCACCTTCATCGCCTTGAGCGCCAACAGCATCGTCACCATGCCGCCCTTGTCGTCGCCCACGCCGGGGCCGGTGGCGCGCTGCCCTTCCCGCACGAAGGTCTGGAAGGGCGAATCCGCCTCGAACACCGTGTCGAGATGGCCGATCAGCAGCATCCGGGTCGTCCCCACCTTGCCCTTGTGCATAGCGATGATGTGGCCGGCGCGCTGTGTCTGCGGCAGGGGTTTCCAGGTGACGGCAAAGCCCAGCGCCTCAAGCTCCGGCTGCACCATCTGCGCGACCCTGGTCACGCCCGCGATATTCAGCGATCCGCTGTTCTGGTTCACCAGCTTTTCCAGCAGCGCGACCGCGCCTTCATAGTCCGCATCGACCGTGGTCGCCATCTTGCGTTCGGCCGGGGCGAGCGCCGCCTGCACCGGCGCGGCAAGCGCCATCGCCGATGCCATCATTGCCACCGCAACCGTCGGAATACGCATGAGACCCCCTTCAGAAACACTGAAAGGGCGCCACGATCCAAGGCTCGTGGCGCCCATCGGACAATAACGAACGAGACGGATTATTTCGCCAGTTCAGCCTCGATCACCGCCACCAGCGCCGGATCGTCGGGCGCCGTGGTCGGCGCGAAACGGGCGGCAACCGTACCATCCCGCGCGATCAGGAACTTCTCGAAATTCCAGAGCACTTCCGGTTCCGGGTTCGGGGTCATGCCATAACCGCGCAGCTTTTCGCGGAACGTCTCCGGGTCGCCTTGCGCCGCCGGCACGGCCTCCGTCAGCGCGGCATAGAGCGGGTGCTTGTCCGGCCCGACCACGGTGATCTTCTCGAACATCGGAAATGCGACGCCGAAATTCGTGGTGCAGAAGGATACGATCTCTTCATTCGTCCCCGGCTCCTGCGCGCCGAAATCATTGGCGGGGAAACCGGCGACAACCAGCCCCTGCCCCTTATATTTCTCGTAGAGCGACTCCAGCCCCTCATATTGCGGCGTCAGACCGCATTTGGAGGCGACATTCACGGCCAGAACCACCTGCCCCGCATAGTCGGCCAGGCTGCTATCTTCATTCTGGATGGTTTTGAGCGGAATCTGCTGGATGGCGGTCGTCATGAAAGCATCTCCTCATTGGCAAGGCAATCTAGGCCCGGGAGGATGCCCCGGCAAGCCGGGCAGGCATATCAATGTACATTGCCTTTATCTTCCTGATAATATTGCTGATACCGTCGTGCATAGGCAAGCGGCCCCATCACATCGGCGCGACTGCTCACCATGCTGAGCAAGATGCCGGCGAGCGGACTCTGGTCCCGCCGCAACGTCACGATGGCTTCCTCCACGGCTTCCAGCGGCGTGTCGTTCCATTTCACCACCAACAGCGACAGATCGCTCAACGCTGCCAGCGTTCGCGCATCGGCGATCCCGATGATCGGCGGGGTGTCGATCAGGATGCGGTCATAATGACCGGAAAGATCGACAAGCAGGGCCTTCATGCGATCGTCGCTGAACAGGTCTTCCGTCGTGAATGTCGATTGCGCGACCGGCAGGATGTCCAGATTCGCGACCCGGTCAGGATAGATCGCCTGTCGAACGGGCACGCCGCCCCGCAAAACCTCGACCAGCCCCTGGTCGACCTTCATCCCGGAGATCCGGCTGAGCCCGGCCCTGCGCAAGTCTCCGTCGATCAGCAGTATCTTCTCCCCGGCCATCGCCATCACCCGGGCAAGCGAGAATGTCGTATTGGTCTTTCCTTCGTCGGGCAGGGCAGACACGATGGTCAGCACCCTGCCCTTCCTGGCGCCGTCTATCGCCATCAGTGCGCCACGGATCAACCGCAGCGCTTCGGCATAGAGGGTCAGCGGCTTGTCGATCAGCGTATCGGCCGGATGGAGCAACGTGCCATCGAGGGTCAGCGCCGTGGGCGACAGTTCCGGCACATAGGCCAGAACGGGCACGTTGAAGCGCGCCTCCACCTCGCCCGCGCTGCGAATACCGCGCCCGAGCATCTCCTGGGCAAAGATCACGCCTGTCCCCAGACCCAGCCCGGCGACGATCCCGGCGACCAGCAGCAGCGGCTTGTTGGGAAAGGCGGGCCGTTCCGGGGGGGAGGCTGCCTCGACGATCTGCGCCTGTGTCATCGTGTTGCGGGCCTGCGAAGTGGCCTGCTGCAGGTTCTGCGCGATGCGGCTATATGTTTCCCGCTTCGCGTCAGCCTGCTTGGCAAGACTGTCGGCCAGCACGGCGGCCTTGGTGGCGGAGGCCTGCGTGCCGCGCAGCGCGGCGACCTGCGCTGCAAGGCTGGCGGCGCGGGCGGCCGAAGATGTGGCCTGGCTTTCCAGGCTGTTGATGACCCGTCGCGCTTCCTCATCGATCTGCTTGTCGAGCTGGTCGAGTTGCTGCCTGATCTTGATTGCCTCGGGATATCTCGGCCCGAACTGGGAATCCACCTGGCCCTTTTCCCGTAGCACTTCGGAACGCTGCCGCCGCAGGTCCGACACGACGTTGGATTCCAGCACGCCCGAGATGGAATCGATGCCACCGCTTGCCAATTGCCGGCGCGCTGCCGCCAGATTGGCCTGCGCGGCCGCGGATTCCGCCTGAGCGGTCGCAAGTTGCGCGGAAAGCGGCGCCACCTCCTGGTTGATCGCGGTCCCGCTGGCGCTTCCCTCCAATATCCCGGCATCGGCGCGCAACTGCGCCACCTGCGTATCCTGCATTTTCAACTCGGCGCCCAAAGAGGAGAGCCGGTTGTTCAGGAAATCGGCGGTCTGTTCCGCCGTGCCGGTGCGCGCGCCGACGCTGAAGCGAATATATTCGCGCGTGAAGGCGTTGGCGATCTTCGCGGCCTTTTCCGGTGAGATGGACCGGAACTTCACCTGGATCACATAGGTTGCCTTTTCCCGCTGCACCGTCAGCCCATTGAGCACATTTTCGGCGAGCAGGTCATACCAGTCGTTCACCTTCGGGTTGCCAATCGCGCCCGATGGTCGTGGCGGCAGCGACTTGGTGAACTCCGCATCCTTCGCCAGTGCCAGATCGTTCACCACGACCCGCGCGATCTCCCGCGATCGCATAACCGCCACTTCGGTATCGATCAGGTTCTGGTCCGGCGCGCCGGTTGCCTGCGCATCGATGGAGGTCAGCGCATTCTGGGTCGGGTTGATCTTCACCAAAGCGCGCGCCTCATATTGCGGCGTGATGATGGATATACCCGCAACGGCAACGGCAACCACGATGGCTGTGAAGGCAGCCAACACCATCCACCTGCGGCGCAACACACGCAACAGGTTCCAGGCAAAGGCGCTGATCGTCTGTTTCGATGTTGCCGCGGGGGCCTGATGTTCGGCCAGGGGTGGCGTAGTATTCAGCATATTCATATCATTCGCCCATCATTACCGTTGCAGGGTGAGGCTAAGGAGACCGCGTGTTTCCGCGAAATAGGGGCCGTTCGGCACGCCCTGACTGCGCCGCCGCCCATGGGACAGCTCCGCGCGCAGGGCGAGCCAGCGGTTGAAGTGATATTGCCCGCCACCGCCGACGCGCATGATCCGCGCCGCACTGTCGATGCCGCGATAACGGTCGCGCTCATAATCGGCGTTCACGAAGAGCAGCGCATAACGGAACAGCTCATGATCGATCCTGAGGGACGCGCCCGTGGCCACGAAGCCGCTGCTGGCCGCAATATTGGAATCCCGGAACATCCTGCGGGCGCCCACCGTCATCGTGGTGATGGGGCTGAGGAAAAGCTCGATCTCGCTTTCCACGGACAGGCCCGAAATATCGGCATAGATCGCCGCGTCGTAACGGCGCTTTTCATAGCCCAGGCCCAGGCTGCCGCGCAGCACCCCGGCCATGTCGGCGCTCACGCCACCCAGCACCCGCAATGAGCGTGAATCGCGGTTGGGCAAGCCATTGGCCAGAAGCCCGTCATAGCGGGTGTCGAGCCAGGTGGCCTGCATGAACGCCCCGGCAACCTCGCTCAGGCGATAGGCCAGTTGGGCGCTGGCGCGCGTCTCCCTGCGGTCGCGCGAATCCTGGTTTACCCGCTGACCGTCGAACAGCCTGATCGCC
Organism: Sphingobium aquiterrae; assembly: GCF_037154135.1. Classification (NCBI taxonomy): domain Bacteria; kingdom Pseudomonadati; phylum Pseudomonadota; class Alphaproteobacteria; order Sphingomonadales; family Sphingobiaceae; genus Sphingobium; species Sphingobium aquiterrae. Next base: position 147,922 of record NZ_JBANFL010000012.1, on the reverse strand, counting down.
TTGAAGTCATAATCATAGACATCCGCCGCAGCACTCAGGCTGAGCCGCCCCAAAGCATAGCGGCCCCGCACGGCGGCAAACCGCCGGTCGAAGGCAACCGGAGACGCCGCATTCTCCGGTGTCGCACCGGCAAAACGGGTTTCGAACAGGCGGGCCGCGCCCCCATCGCCATATAGGCGCAGGTCGCTGCCAATATTGGCAATGCCGCTGGCGCTGACATTCCATCCATCCTGATCGCGCAATGTCTGCTGCGCAAAACGAACGAATGTGCCGCTGGCGCGCAACCGCAGGAAATGCCGCTTCCACACGGAGCGAAGGGTCATCGCCGGTGCCATGGTGAACGATATGTCGCTCACCCCGGCATTACGGGTCGAGTAGACGTTGCTCGACATCTCCGAACCCAGATCGAGCGATGGCAACAGCGTGAAATTGCCCACCGGCAATCCGGCGGGCTGCAGTTCCGGTCGCTCACGATCGAGCACGGCGATATTGCGGCCAAGATCGTAATTGAACGGGATGGGGGTTTCAGCCGGGGAGCGCTGGATCTGGGCGAAGGCCCTGCCGTGCCCGGCCATCGGCAATGCCAGAAGGAGGAAACACCATTTCCAGCGCGGTCTGGGCAAAACATCTTCCCTGTTGACTGAAGGTTTTTCCCGGCCTTTCCGAAAGCCAGTCGCCGCAGAGACATGGCGGCGCGCATCGCGCGCGGCAGAGCTATGGCCTGCTTCCTGCCGCGCTTCCATTTGCCAAGGCATGATGCTGTAGCACCAGCGACCCGCGCTATTGGCCGAAACCCTAGAAATGGCGTTCTGCAACACGGATCGTATCGCCAGGTTGGACCATGAGGTCGGGCGTCAGATTATATTTCTTCTCGCCTGGCTGCGCGGCATTCTTGATGAATATTTTGCCTTTCGCTGCGCTATAGGTGAAGCCGGATGCCTTCGCGATCGCTTGCATCACCGTCAGCTTGCTGGAATAGGGATATTCGCCGGGCTTCTGCACCTCACCCAGGATGTAGAAAGGGCGATAGGTCAGCACTTCCAGGCTGATGCGGGGATCGCGCAGATAGCCGTTCGCCAGTTCCTTCGTGATCGCCTCCCTCACGGCTTTCACGCTCTTGCCCCCGGCCTGGATGTCACCGACCAGCGGGAGCGAAAGCGTGCCGGCGTCGCTGACGATGAACTCGCCCGATATGCCCGGCACGTTGAACACCAGCATGCGCACCATGTCGCCGGCACCCAGCGTATAGGCATCGTCGGTTTCCAGGGTCGCTCCGCCGACCTGCATCGTCCCGGCAGGCGGCGTCATCGCGGCCGATGCCGGCGCCTTGACCTGAGCATGCGCCGCCGGGAGCGAAAGGCAAAGGCAGGCCGCCAACGCAAGCAAAGGAGAAAAGAGGTTCATCATAATCCTGGCCTTGCATCTGTTGCCAATAGTGGAGGCGTCCGGCGCCCTTCCCCCCGCATGCTGGGGGAAGGATGCGGGGAAGTGCTTCGGGCGTTGAAAGGACGCCGGACGCTGGCCAGAAGGGAGTGCTCACACCGCATAGGTGCTTGCCCCCTGCTGCCCTGACTCGCGCAGCGCCATTGCGGCGAGCGCCTTTCCCATGAGCAGCACGAAGCTGCCGATCAACGCACCGACTGCGGTGCCCACCAGTCCGAAGGCATAGGTGCCGAACGGACAGGCAATCAGGCCAACGATCAACGCCAGCACCGAAACGCGTTCGATCAACTGGTCGGCTTCCATCGCATAGAGCGTGAAATGCGGGATTTGCGACAGCGCGAGGCAGGCACAGGATGCGACCAGCAAGGCGAATATCGCGATATCCCCATGCGTCACTGCCCGCCCGCCAAAGCGCGCGCTGCCATAGACGATCCCGGCGGACAGCAAGGCGGCCACCAGCAACCAGACGACCGTGATCCCGGCATATTCCCGCCGCGCCCGGCGGCCGCTTTCCCCACGGATCATCCGCACGAACCAGAAGGGTTCGATCGCGGCCTTCAGGCCCGTCGACCCGATCGAGGCGAGCGTCGCGAAGAACACGAAATGGCCGGTCGCCTTCTCGTCGATCATGACGCCGGGCACGATCCTGACGCCGGTTTCCAGGAACCGCCACGATATGCCGATCAGCACCCAGCGCGGCACCTGCCGCACCAGCGCGAGCGCCCAATCGCGAAAGGCGCTGTCCACCCGCGCCACATATCGGCCGCCGACCTCCAGCAGGAACAGGCTGCCGGCCACCGAGCAGACCAGCCAGCACAGCAGCACCGTTTCGGCGGACCAGTGCCTGGGAATGACATTCGCAAGGGCGAGCAGCGGCAGCCCCAGATTCCATGGCAGGTAACGCAGCGAAATGCTGAACATCGCCGAATCCGGCCGCTGCTCGGACACGAGGATGCGGGTCGCTTCCGTGCCCACATATTCGGCGATGCACACCGCCGCCGTCAGCGCGATCAACTGCAGCGACCACTGGAACCAGAGGGCAAAGGCCAGTCCCGAAAGCCCCGCAAGGCAGGCCGCCAGCCCGATGAACCGCCCATAATGGGCACGGTCTGCCATCGCCTGCGGGGTCATTCCCGATTTGGAAATGTTGCGCAACGTCACCTGATAGGCTTCCAGCCCGACAAGCTGCAGGATGATCGGCGACGCGCTCGCCACCAGTCCGTAGATGCCGAAGTCCGTCGGCGTCATCCACATGGCGGCGAACAGCGTGAAGACGAAGCGACTGCCAAGGGAGCCCGCCCGAAGGCCGAAGCTGGAAAAGGCGCGAATGGATTTCAATGCCATATCGGCTCTGAATCCGCAGGCCGCTTGATCGCGACCGGGCCACGCCGCGGGATGCGGAAGAAGTTGCGCATCTGATATTTCACCGCGTCGCGCACATGCACGCGCAGCGCCCGGCTATGGAATACCGCGCTGAGGCCACCCCGGCTTGCCCGCAGCCCGTCGGCGCGCACCGTGACGGCAGACGACACGACCACCCGATAGCCAAGCTCATGCACGGACTGGCACAGGGCCACATCGGACATGAAGATCTCGTAACGCTCGTCCAGCCCGCCAATCTGTTCCCAGATATCGCCGCGGACCAGGGTGAAGGAGGATTGCACCCAGTCGACGTCGAGCAAGGCCGAGCGGGGCCGTTCCAGCAGCGGGCGCAGCACGTCATGGTCCGTATAGGCGCCGGGCTTCAGCCGCCTGATCACCTGCTTGACCAGATTGGGGAAGCGGCGCGCGACCTCCACCGGCGTGCCATCGTCATTGCTCTGCAACGCCGCCATGACGCCGATGTCGCGCTGGGCCTGAAACTCGCCGAGCAATGTTTCCAGTGCCTCGGGATCGTCCAGCACGATGTCGGGATTGAGCAGCAATATATCCTCGAACGGCCGGGCATTCAGCGCCGCCAGATTGACCCCGCGCGAATAGCCGACATTGCGCGGCAGGATGATGAGCTGCACCGTCGCCGGCAGCCCGTTGCGCAGAGGCGCGCGCTCCGCCTCGTCGGCGCTGTTATCCACCACCACCACGCGCAGGCGCGGCGCGATGGTCTGTCGCGTCAGCGCTTCGACATTCTCAAGGATGCGGTCGGCCTTGAAATAGTTGACGATGACGATCGCCAGCCTGCTGCGGGGATCAAGCATGAGCGTCGATCCACTTGCGCAGGCTGGTCGCCATCTGCTGGTCGAAGGCCAGTTCGGCGAACTGGAAATCAATCTCATGGTCGATGTCGATGGCGCTGTCGGCCGGCACCTCCAGCGCATGGATCGTCGCACCGGTCATGGACCCGTTCAGGATCGTCTTGGATCGGATGACATCGATCTGGCCGGTGTGCCAATAGACCGGCGGCAGCTGCTGGCGCGGCATGTTATAGGGTTCCGCCACCCCCTCCAGATCGAGCAGCGGCTGCAACCGTCCGCCCTTTTCCTGCCGCCACATCTTGTAGGGCGTCTGCGGCGCGGGCGCGACCGAGCGCATGCAGGAAATCTCCGGATCATCCCTCATCTTCGCGATGGCCGCGTCGATCCACTCCGGGTCCCGGAAGGGCGTGGTCGGGCGGAGCTGCACCATGAATTCGGGCACCGCCTGTTCCTTCTCGCCCAGCCATTCCAGCGCATGGCGAAAGACGTCGAGGTCGGTCGACCCGTCCTGCGCCAGCGCCGCCGGGCGCAGGAACGGGGTCTCCGCGCCATAATGGCTGGCCGCTTCCAAGATGTCGGCGTCGTCCGTCGAGCAGAGCGTCCGGTCGACCGATGACGCGCATTTCCCCGCCGCCACCGACCATGCGATCAGCGGCGCGCCGCCCAACGGCTTCACATTCTTGCCCGGCAATCCCTTGGACCCGCCCCGGCCCAGCACCAGAGCAAGCACCTCCCCGCTGTTGACCGCGACAGCCATGGTCACACCACCGCGGTGATCGAGGCGAGGTTGGCGCGGCCGCCGAACCAGGGTTCCAGCTTGTCGAGCGCGAACCAGAAGCCCGCGCCGCCATCCTTATGGCCCTGCCATACTTCGGGCACGAAGCTGGCCGTTGGGCAAGTGCGGGCCAGGATGCGGGCGAGCAGCGCGAAATCGACGCTGCCCTCCCCGATCTGCAGCCCTTCGCCGTCCACGCCCTCCGCATCGACAATGTGCAGATGCGCCGTGACCGGACCCACTTTTTCGCAGAACTCGGTCATCGACCAGTTGAAATGGTTGCAGGCCAGTTGCGAGTGCGAAATATCCAGGCACACCCGCATCCGGTTGCGGCGGCAGAAGGCCAGGATCTCGTCCGGGTCCATGAACAGATTGTGGAAGCTCTGCCCGCCGAAATGCCAGGGGAAGGGCGGCATCGTCTGCGGGATGATCTCCACCCCTTCCGCGTCGATCCGGCTAAGGGAGTCCTCCATCCGCGCATAGAGCGCCGCCCGCTCCGCGACCGGAAAAGCGCGCGCGGTGGAGAAACCGCCCATATTGGTGATGATGACCGGACGACCCGTATGGCTGTGCCATTGTTTCAGGGCGCGGGTGAGGTCCACCACCCGCTGCAGTTCCATGATCGAGCGTTCTCGATAGGCATCATCCGGCGAAGCGAGGTCGAGGATATGGTCGCCCTTGAACAGCTCGGGTGAATGGACCGCGAAATCCACCGGCAGCAGCTGCGAAAACCAGTCTTCCAGATTGGCGTCCATATCCTTGTAGGACAGGTGATATTCCAGCAGGTCGAGGTTCGACCGCTCCAGCATCGCCTGATGGTCATGCCAGCGCACCGGCAGGCCCCATGGCCGGTCGAAGCGGTAATCGCGCGCCTCCACCGCATCGTCGGCAAGGTCGGAGGGGAAGAAGGGCGTGCCCTCCTCCACATCGCGCACCGCGATCCGCCCGACCAGTTCGGCGCGCCGGTTGGGCTGAATGCCCTGCCCCGGGCTCTGCACCGCCAGCATCGCGTCGGTGATGACCGTTCCCTGGCGGATATCGACCGCCGCGTGCAGGCTTTTCGCCAATATCTCGCGGTTCATCATCTCGCCCTGGGTCATCACGCGCGCGGCGCCGGACCCGCGCGATTCCTCGATGGCGCGCACGCCCTCGACCATCGCCGCCAGCTCCTCGGGCAGCAGCGAGACCTTATGGTCATTGCCCTCCATGCCGCGATCGACGGTGAAATGCTTTTCGATGATGCACGCGCCCATCGCCACGGAGGCCAGCGGCACCGTCCAGCCGCGCTCATGGCCGGAATAGCCGACCGGACAATCGCCGATCTCCGCCAGACGCTTGAGATAATTGAGGTTCACATCCTTATAGGGCGCGGGATAGGTGGAATTGCAGTGCAGCAGCGCGAAGGAGGCGCCGGCCCCGCGCAGCAGCGCCACGCTGTCCCGCAATTCCGCCTCGCTCGCCATGCCGGTCGAGCAGATCAGCGGTTTGCCCGTGCGCGCCATGGCGGCCAGCAGGTCGTGATTGGTGATGTCCGCCGACGCCACCTTGTAAGCCCGCATGCCATAATCTTCGAGCAGGCCCAGGCTCACCTCGTCCCAGGGCGTACACATCGGCTCCATCCCGCGGCTGCGGCTGTGATCGAACAGGTCGAACAGGATATCCGGCGCCAGGTTGAAGCGCGACAGCAGGTCCAGCGTATATTGCGCGCCCAGATCCTGCGTCGCGTCATCGGCGCGCCCCCCGCCCCGATACAGGCTCTTCACGTCGCGCATCTGGAACTTCGCGCAATCCGCACCGGCGTCCGCCGCCAGGTCGATCAACCGCCGGGCGAGTTCCGGATCGCCATTATGGTTGTTGCCGATCTCGGCGATGATGAAGGTCGGATGCTCCTGCCCGATCAGGCGATCGCCAATCGCCACTTCCTTGCGACCCGGAAGGGCAATGGCCGTCAGGCGTCCATAGGCATCGACCAGCGGGATGGCCCGCACCTTGCTGGAAAAGCGCGCCGCGATCTCTTCCGGCGCGGCGTCGACGGGCAGCGACATCACCTGCGCATTGGCGACGCTGGACGCCGCAACGTCCAGATCGATGCCATCCGCCTCGGTGAGCCAGCGGCGGATGTCGCCATCGGTCAGCATGCCGAGCAGCAGCCCCTGCTCCGACACGACGCTGACGAAACCGCTCTTGTTCGCGCTGATCTTCTGAAGCGCGGCCAGAAGCGGATCTTCGCCGAAGACCACGAAACGGCCGATATTATGCTCGATGATCACGTCGATACCCCCGGATAGGACATCAAACCATGCCACCTTCAAGGTGCGAGATTATCCGTTGTGCAAAACACCTTGTTCAGCACATGAATAAAATCATGATTTAATGCGACATATTGACGGATATGATCCGAAGAAATCCCCGTTTCTTCCGCCATGCAGCATGGTTATTGCGCTGCAGCACCCATCCGTAAAGTGACAGTTAACGCCATTACAGACGATATTTACCCCCTATTTCGGTGACATCAGCGCTTCTTGTTCCCGCCATTTCCGCTTCACTGATCCGGCAACCTGCCAGATCCCGGGCGGGAGGAAGCCTTCCTGTCATCGCCGCGCCGACACGGATGTCGCGGCAAGCATCCAGAACGGGCGAAATCTGCGGGGATGGCGATGGAAGGTAAGCGTTTTTCAAGGCTTTAATGGCAAGGAAAGCCCATGGACTTCATCTCCGATTATCATGCCATGGCCGAAACCGCCGCGCTCTGGATGGGGTCGGACACTGTCGCCCATATCAACGCCGGCCTTGTCCTCTATGTCGGCGCGCAGGCGCTTTTCCGGACAAGAAGAGCCTCCATTATGGCGCTTCACGTCGTCATCGCCGCGGAGATTTTCAACGAAGCCATCGACCGGCTCTATTTCGGCACATGGCGTTGGGACGACACGATCAAGGACGTGTTCGCCACCCTCTTCTGGCCGACCATGCTCTATGCGATCAGCCGCTATCGGCGCAGACGCTGGGCCATCGACCAGGCGCGGATATCCGCCATGCTCAATGCCCGCGCCCTCGCCTCCGGGGAAGCCGTCCTCAACGAAGAAGACGGCCGCGTCTATGACCTGAGGGAAGCTCTGGAAATGCCGCTGCGGCGCGCCCGAGTGCAGGCCCGAGTGCAGGAACGCCGACGACACTGAATGCCGACTGGCGCCATGCCCGCCGGCATTCAGTGTCGTAGCGGAAGAAAACCAGCGCCCGAAAAGCGCCCGGATCAGCACAACCGCTATCGAAAATCGGCCATGGTCACATCCACCTGCCCCAGGGCCATCGACAGGTCGGGCTGCAGGGGCGATCGGGCCTTGCCGGTCTGGGCGATCTGCCGGCGCATGTTCGCGCGCGAAAAATCCCGCGTGAATGGATTATTCTGACCATAGGTGAAGAAGACGGAAAGCCGGTCGCGCCGGCCAATGACCCGCCAGTAAAGTTCACGGGCCAATGTCGCCCAGGCGGGCTCGTTTCGGCTCGGGGACCGGAATGGTCGCACCAGCGCCTTGAGCCCGCGCTCCACCAGGTCGGGCAGCTGCCCGGCATGGCTGAGGCGGACGTCAAAGAAGATCACGTCGCCGGCCTTGCTCGGCACATGGCGGCGCATACCGTCATGGTTGTGCCGTCGATGCGACCCCAGCGACACGGTCAATCCGTCCCTGGGGCCGACATCCTGCAGGTAGATGCCCGCATTGAACACGCGGCATTCACGCGCGCCGAAATAGTCGCCGCGGAAATAACCGCCCATGCTTTCGCCGGAGTCCTTATGCCAGCCGGACAGCATGTTCATGTGGATATCGCAATGTCCGGTGAAACAGGCATCCCGGCCGATCATCGCCTTGAAAATCCATGCGATGTCCGGATGCGCCACCAGCCACGCGATCTCGGGTGCCAGCGCTGCCGCATTGGGCTGCGTGCGGCCCAGCTGAATGCGCTCACCGTCCCGCGTCAGCCGATCGCGCAGCTGGGCGCGGGCAAAGGCGATTTCCTCCGCGGACAGCACATTGCGGACCAGCAGCGCGCCCTGATCCCGCAAGGCCGTTCGCGCGGCGCACACATCGAAGGCTTCCGTGCCATCCCACGCCATGATCGGCAGAGCTGCGCGCTCCTGCATATGTTCCCCATGCGCTCGATGCCGGGAGCATCTGCAGCGCGAGCGGCGCGGCGGTGATCCCGATCCGTCGCCGGATAGTGCCTCAAACCATGCCGGAACGATGCTGCGATTAGGTCGAAAATAGATCATTCTCGTGCCATTTCCGAGGTTTATCTGAAAGGCAGGCGGACGCTGGGCTGCTAATCATCCCATGCCCACGGCATTTCCGGGGGCTGACAGGCATCACACAGGCAACCGGATAGATGGCGCTGCGCAGCATGACCATGGCATGTCCTGAGCGTTGCTTCAGCGGCGCGTCCCCAGCGACTCGGCATATCCTCCACAGCGCTCTTCCAGACGGCAGCCCCGTGCAGCCCGGTCGCCCAGGATGATCCGGCCAGCCTGTCCGATCCGGCAGGGACAAGCCGATCTGGCGCCGCTGCATCGGGACATGACGTTGAATGCCGTCGCGTTGGGCGAACTGGCCGCGCCCTGCCATCTCTGGGTGCCGACGGTGCATGATCTGGTCAACTCGTCGGAACGGCTGTGGCCGGGACGAGAGGTCGCGGCGCTTGGGCTTCATCGCCCCGGCGACGGCGGCGGGGGCATTTTCCGTTTCACTGTGGACAATGTCGTCACCGATGGCGGCATCATGCTGGCGCGGCAGTCCGGCAAGGGCAGCTGGATCAGGCAGATACGCACGGCCGCGCTCAGCCCCGAAATGTTCGGCATGGGCGGAGACCCCGCATCGGGCGAGGGCGCGGCGCTGCAGGCGCTGCTGGATGCCGCCGGCCGGAACGGCGCAGCCGCCGTACTGACATCGGGCAAGACCTATATGCTCGATCGCGCCCTGTTCATCCGGACAAGCGGCGTGCGCCTGATGGGCAACGGCAGCACGCTGGTGCTGGCGCAAGGCGACATCAAGGGCAGCGTTCTGACCATCTGCAATGCATCGGACATCCATGTCGAAGCGCTGAACATCGACGTTGCCGGGCATGTGCAGAACGGCTTCGTCCTCATCGGCAACAGCAGGGAATTCCCAGAGGTCATCGCACTTGGCCCGCCCGCGCCCGTGCGCAATGTCACCTTGCGCAACATCGCCATTGCCAATGCCCGCTTTCACATCAATCGCCGCGAAGCCGTAATATTGGCGGCGCCCCTCGCCGGTCCACGGATTGGCGACATGATCGACGGCACCGATTCCATCGGACGCCCCGTGGAGGGCAGCATATTCGAGATCGCGCCCGATGGATTGCGACTGACGGTCGACTGGCGCATCAACCGGGTCCACCCGTTCACGATGCTGACGCTGCGCCGCAACGGCAGCCGCGCGCTCGTGCGGGAAAGGGTCTCGGTGCCCGTGCGGGAGCCGTTTTCCGGCATCGACTTTGCCAGCTGGAACGGCAAATATAATGGCAAGGGCCTGTCGATCCAGCGCGCCTGCTCCCAGGTCCGGGCAGACGATATCCGCACGACGGACTGCGATATCGGGCTCACGCTGGAGGCGCATCCCCCGGCGCCGGACAATGGTGTCGTCGATATCATCATGTCCAATGTGGAGATTGTTCGTGCGAGCCGCGCGGCGATCTGGGTGCACTCCTCCGCCGGGCAATCGCAGGGCGCGATGCAGGCCGGGATCAGCAACGTGCGGATACAGGACGCGTGCGCAAGCGGCGATCGCATGGGCATCATCTCCCTGGACCGCGCGGCGAATGTGGCGATGGAGGATATCGCGATCAACTTCACCGCGCCGCCGCCCGCAACGCCGAACTTCGCGATTATCCGCGGCCTTTTCACGCGCTGTACCTTCGACAACATCCGTTTCGACGGCCCTGCGGAATGCGGGGTCGCCTATGAGCCCCATGCCCGCTGGGGCAAGGCGCCGGGCGATTTCACCATCAACATGGGGAACAACAGGAGCGACATGACCATCCGGCAGCCACATGCCCTCCAGCGCCTCGTCCACTGGCATGGGGACGTGCCAAGGCCGGTCGAGTCCATATTCCGGTTCGGCGCCCCCAGTGCCTTTTCGGCGGCACAGCGATCGCTCCCCGCCAACAGCGATCCGTCGATCCTCGTCACGACCAGCATGATCGGGCCGCAATGATGACGGATGACGCCTTTTCCCTGCTGTTTTACCTTCCGCTGATGATCGGCATCTATCTGCTGATGTATTTTATGATCTGGGACAAGATGCAGCGAAACTTGCTGCTGTTCCTGTTCTACGTCGCCAGTTCGATCGAGACATCCACCATCTATCTTTCGCGCAACAGCGTCTTCGTTACCGAAACAGGGCTGTATTCCTCACAAAACGCCTCGTTCCTCGTCTACCTGATGCTCAATATCATGATGGCGCTCGGGGTTTCCGCAATGTCGCTCGTCATCGCAAAGTTCGATTTCGGCCTTGCCGGACCATGGCAGATGCCGCGCAGGGAACATCAGATGGTGGTGGCGTGCATCTGCCTTCTGGTCGTGCTGGTCGAGCTTGCCAATGTCCTCCTATCCTATCCCAACGGCTTCAGCGGCGTGCATTTCAGCCGGGCGCGTTTCTTCGAGGATTATGCAGTCCTGAAATTCCTGCCCAGTCTCTTCGGCGTCCTGGCCTTCTTCATCCCCATCGCGGGCACGACGCTGGCCATTGCCGGCAGCACCGCCGCGCTGCGGATCATCGGCGGCCTCTCGCTCGCGCTTTACTTCGTCTATCTGCGCGGCATCGGCCAGGTCTTTCACGGGATGCTGCTGCCCGGCGCCATGATCGTCGGCATCTATTATGTGCTGGTCCGCAAGGGGATGACGCAGGTGCGCGTCCCCATCAAGACGCTTGCCATCACCGGTTTCGTTGCCGTGCTGTTCATCGTGGTCGACAGTTTCAGCGATCGCGGCATTTCCGAATATAAGGGCGGCGTGCTGGCCGGCATCGTCTATCGCATCCTGGTTTTGCAGGGGTCGGCGGCGGCGGAAATCTACAACCAGTGGCTCCGCGGCGCGACGATGAGCTTCCATGATCTCATGACGGGCCGGGAATATTGGATCATGCAGACCATGCCGGCGTCCGGTTCCGCACAATTCATGGATCTCGGGGTCAATTTGCAGGGCGCGATACCGGGCTCCTTCCTGATCTTCGGCGGCTTGTTCGGCGGCGCCCTGCTGTGCTTCGCCCATGGCATCGCGATTGCGCTGGCCAATTATTCCATCCTGAAAGCGCTGCAGAAAGGCGCCTGGCTGGCGCTGTTTCCCGCCAGCTACCTGTGGCTCTGGGCCATCGGCGCCTATAGCCGCGCCTCGCTGGAGGAAATCATCAAGATTCGCCTGCCGATCATGATCATCATCTACCTGTTGCTGCTGACCACCAATGGCGCTGCCGCCGTGCAGCGCAACTGGCGGATCGGCAGCTGGTCCAGTTCGCCGGCTTCGGGCAGCACCCGTCGTCGCCTTTCCTCGCACCATCAAAGGCCGGTCAATGAATCGTAGAACCCCCGCGCCGCTGGCGCTGGTCTTCATCACCAACGGCATTTCCGCCACCATGGCGCGCGGCGCGCTGGCGCAGGATGGCTATCCGCTGTCCCGCACGGTGCTGGTCAAGCAGCGCAAGGTCGATATCGACTGGGCGGGCGACTGCGCGCAGGTGATCGAATTCACCCGCAAGCCGTCGCTCACCATGCTGGGGCAGGTGAACCAGATCGGTTTCTATCGGCAGCTGCTGCACGGCATCCGCCGGCTCCTTGGCCAGGGCACGCTGCGCGACATCTATCTGCCCAATATCGACAATCTCGTGAACAACCATATCCTGCAGGCAAAGCGCAAGGGGCGCCTGCCCGGCGATCCGCGCCTGTCGGTGATTGCCGAAGGGCTGATGAACTACCAGGACATCACCGACAAGGATCGGGCCGGCTGGCGCTGGGCGATCAAGCCGACGCTCGCCCGGCTGATGCGGCTGCGCTACACCAAGCCCGACAATCATCTTTCCGGCGCATTCGAGCCGGAGATCGCGCGCGTCTTTGCCTATAGCGCGACCGGCTTGATGGCGCCGCCGGCAAAAACCGCGATCATCGCCTTTCCGCAGGTGACGCCCAGCATCGCGCCCGACCCCGGGACGGCGCTGGTAGTGATGACCGGCATCGCCCAGTGGATGACGGCCGAAGCCTTCGATGCCTTCAAATATGCTTTTGCCAAATGGGTGAATGAACAGCAATTTGCGCGCGTGCTGGTGAAGCCGCATCCGCATTATCCTTCGGGCGGCGTGGAAGCGCTGATCGAGCGATCGGCTCCGCTGGGCGACCCCCGGCGGCTGGAAGACATGGCCGCCGAAATCCCAGCGCAGACGGTGATCGGCTATTGCACCACCGGCCTCATCACCCTGAAACTGATCCGCCCCGATCTCGACTTCATCGACTGGGGCAGCGATTATTATTGCGAACATGCCTATCATGGCGACCGCAGCGTCATTGCCCCCCTGCGCAGCGCGGGGATCAGGCTGGTGGAGATGCAGGCGGAAGCGGCCTGACCCGGCGACGGACAAGCCAATGCTCCATCCTGTCAGATGACGGGATCGGATGAGCCCGGTTGCTGCATTGGCCAGGCAGCCAGATGAAGGCATCCGGCAGGGAAATGCGCCGGCGGTCTTCTTGTAACTCGCCCCGATGCCCCCTTGGCAAAACAGGTCGGAGGCCCGGCGAGACATCATGAAGACGCCCTGCTAAAGCGACTGGCGACGGAGCTACGGCCATGGCTCCGGTTTCCAAAGTGCCATATCGATCCGGCGACGGGCAGTGCCGGCATCCGTCTCCCTCCGCGCCAACGCAAAAGGGCGAGCCTTCCGGCCCGCCCTTCGCATTCTCATTCCGCTGACGGCGTTTAGTAAACGCGCGCCTTGGGCTGGATATATTCGATCTCGTCGGTCAGCGTATATTCGTGTACCGGGCGGTAATCGAGCGTCACATTGCCGGCCTTGCCGCCCCAGCCGTCGAACCAGCTGATGGTGTGCTTCATCCAGTTCGCGTCGTCGCGGTTCGGGAAGTCCTCGTGCATATGCGCACCGCGGCTTTCCTTGCGGTTATACGCACCCTCGATCGTGCAGCGCGCCTGGCTGATCAGATTGTCCAGCTCCATCGTCTCGATCAGGTCGGTGTTCCAGATGAGCGAACGGTCGGTCACGCCGATGTCGGACATGCCGGCATAGACATTCTTCATCTTGTCCACGCCTTCGGACAGCAGCTTGTCGTCGCGGAACACGGCGGCATGCTTCTGCATGGTGTGCTGCATTTCCAGGCGGATCTTCGCCGTAGACGTGCCGCCCTTGGCATTGCGGAAGTGATCCAGACGTTCCAGCGCCATGTCCGCGCTGTCCGTGGGCAGCGCCTTGTGGGCGGAGCCGGGCTTCACGATCTCGGCAATGCGGTGGCCGGTCGCACGACCGAAGACGACAAGGTCGATCAGCGAGTTAGAGCCGAGGCGGTTCGCGCCATGCACCGATACGCAGGCGGCCTCGCCGACCGCGAACAGGCCGGGGACGACCGAATCGGGATTGCCATCCTTCAAGGTCACGACTTCGCCATGATAGTTACAGGGGATGCCGCCCATATTATAATGAACGGTCGGCACCACCGGCAAAGGCTGGCGGGTCAGGTCGACATTGGCGAAGACCTTGCCGGTCTCGGTAATGCCCGGCAGACGCACCGCCAGCACCTTGGGATCGATATGATCGAGGTGCAGGAAGATATGGTCGCCATTCTTGCCGACGCCACGCCCTTCGCGGATTTCCATCGCCATCGAGCGCGAAACGACGTCGCGCGACGCCAGATCCTTCGCCGACGGGGCGTAACGCTCCATGAAGCGCTCGCCCTCGGCATTGGTCAGATAACCGCCCTCGCCACGCGCGCCCTCGGTGATGAGCACGCCCGCGCCGTAGATGCCGGTCGGATGGAACTGCACGAACTCCATGTCCTGCAGCGGCAGGCCGGCACGCAGCACCATGCCACCACCGTCGCCGGTGCAGGTATGGGCCGAGGTCGCGGAGAAATAGCAGCGACCATAGCCGCCCGTCGCCAGCACGACACTGTGCGCGCGGAAGCGGTGGATGGAGCCATCCTCCATGCAAAGCGCGATGACGCCACGGCACTCGCCATTTTCCATGATGAGGTCGATGGCGAAATATTCGACGTAGAAGTCCGCGTCATATTTCAGGCTCTGCTGATAGAGCGCGTGAAGCATGGCATGGCCGGTACGGTCGGCGGCGGCGCAGGTGCGCTGCACCGGCGGGCCGGCACCCATATTCTGCATGTGGCCGCCGAAGGGACGCTGGTAGATCGTGCCTTCCGGATTGCGGCTGAACGGCACACCGGCATGTTCCAGCTCGTACACGGCGGCGGGCGCCTCACGCACCATATATTCGATCGCGTCCTGGTCGCCGAGCCAGTCGGAGCCCTTGACGGTGTCGTACATATGCCAGGTCCAGTGGTCCGGCGTATTATTGCCCAGCGACGCGGCGATGCCGCCCTGCGCGGCCACGGTGTGCGACCGGGTCGGGAACACCTTGGTGATGCAGGCGGTCTTCAGGCCGGTTTCGGCGATGCCCATGGTGGCGCGGAGGCCGGAGCCGCCAGCACCCACGACCACCGCGTCATAAGTGTGGTCGATGATCTTGTAGGCGGCGTTTGTTGAGGAATTAGGCATCAGGATGCGGCCCCCGTGAATGCGATCTTGGCGATGGCGAAGATGCTGGCGGCCGCGCCGCCGATGGCATAGAAATTGAGCAGCAGGATCGCGAAGAACTTCAGCCCGTCGTCATGGACATAATCTTCGATCAGCACCTGCAGGCCGATCTTGAGGTGCATGAAGACGCTGACGATCATCAGCATCATCGGCACGGCGACCAGCGGATGCGCCAGCCAACCCGTGACCGATGCATAATCCAGGCCCGGCAGCATCATGAGGCTGAGGATCAGCCAGAGGACGAGCAACAGATTGCCGACCGCGCTGATACGCTGCTGAATCCAGTGATGCGTACCCGATTTTGCGGAGCCAAGCCCGCGGACGCGGCCGATGCCGGTTCCCGTTCCCATCACATACCCCTTGCGAAAATGCAGGCCCAGATGGCCCCGGTGATGAACAGCGCCACGATCGGCAGCAGGATGGACCAGCTTCTGTTGACCTTCAGCTCATATCCCGCGCCGATATCCAGCACGAAATGGCGCAGGCCCGACAGCAGATGTTCGAAAAACGCCCAGGTCAGGCCGATCATGACCACATAGCCGACCCAGCATGTCGCCCAGCTCATGAAATAGGCATAGGCGGCGGGGCCGGTCGCGGCGGCCATCAGCCACCAGACAAGACCAAGCGCGCCGACGATGGCCATGCCATCCCCGGTCACGCGGTGGAGAATGGAAATGAGCATATGTGGGCCCCATTTCCAAATCGTCAAATGTGGCGAAAGCGGTCGGCTTGTTGATCGCGCCATGCGGTCTGCACCCCCTGGGCATTGATGAGTCCCGCACGCTTTAGCGCGCACCCCCGCAAGGTGCAAATCCTGTAGGCGTCTTTGTTTGCAGCGGGCTTTTCAGACCGTCCGGCGCCGGAATCGGCAATGCCATAACCGATGATTAACCAGCTTGGGCTACAAGGCGGGCCAATGATAAAATCAACCCTGTGCGAGGATGGTCGGGCATGAATCCAACGAGGGAAGACGTGAAAGCCGATGTCACGATGATCAAGCGTCTTGCGGAATTCGATCCGGCCGGCGTTCTGCCTGCCGACGCCACGGCCATTTTCGCCCTGCTGCCCGATCAGGGGAAGGCGGTCTCCGCCACTTTCATGGACTCCTATCTGGCGCACACCCGGCTGGGCCAGACGCTGTCTGCCGATTCGATCTCCGGCCTGGCAACGGCGGCGCATCACTACATGAAGGAGAAATTCCTTTCGATCGCGTCGGACGGCTGGACGCAATCCGGCCAGGCCTGCATCCGCCATGCACGCAAGCACGGCATCTCGGTCCGCACCGTGCTCGTGGCGCTTTCCGCCGCGAACGAGAAGGTGAACGACATCATCTGGGACTCCACGACCCAGGATGAGGAAACGCGCCGTCGCCTGCAGCGCGCCCTGCTGCGGATTTCCATGATCGAGGCCGAATTGCTCAGCTCCGTCCTCGCCAGCGATATCGCCGATGCCGAACAGGCCGAGCGGCGGCACAACAGCGAATTGTTCAAGCAGCGCATCGTCGGCGAAGTGGATGGCGCCACGCATCTTGGCAGCACCCTGCGCGAGCAGGCCCGCGATGCTTCCGCCGCCACCCGCGGCATGCTGGGCAAGGCATCGGAGGTCGCCGCCGCGGCCGAACAATCCGCGCTCGCCATGCGCGAAGCCGCCCAGACTTCCGCCGGGCTCATCCGCGCCATCGAGGACGCCCGCGCCGAAGTGGAAGGCGCGGCGGAGGTGGCCCAGCGCGCCTCGGCACAGGCGGGCGAGGCGGTGGAGATGTCTTCCACCCTGTCCGACCATGCCCAGTCGATCGAATCGATCCTCGGCCTCATCCGCGATATCGCCGGCCAGACCAACCTGCTCGCGCTCAACGCCACGATCGAGGCCGCGCGGGCGGGCGACGCCGGCCGAGGCTTTGCCGTGGTAGCGCAGGAAGTGAAGAGCCTCGCCAACCAGACCGCGCGCGCCACGGACGACATCGTCGGCAAGATCGCCGCGATCCAGGCGTCGACCAGACAATCGGTGCTCACCAACCAGCGCATCCGCGATACCGTGGATGAAGTGCAGACATCCGCCGACCGCATCCGCAAGACCATGGATGTCCAGGCGCGGACCGTGACCATGATCACCGCCGCCGTCGATGAAACCGCGCTGGCGGCGGACTCGATGTCCGCGACCATCTTTGCCATCCGTCAGGATACCGAGGTGGTGGCTTCGGAAATCGACCAGCTGGAACGCGGCTTCGTGACGGTCGAAGGCAAGCTTTCCGCCCTGCGCGAGGCATCGGCGGAGTTCGGTCGCAAGGTCGCCTGAGCGGGACATCCTGAGCGGGACATCCGCGCTTTCCCGCAGGGATTGCGCCAACGCCCCCGGATATCGGCGCGTCTCGGCGTGTCACCGGCCAGCGCCCGACCAACGCATCGCACAGGCGCCTTTCGTTCCGCACGCTTGTGGGCTAATCGGGCGGCATGACCACCCATATCCTTCTGACCGGCGCGAGCCGGGGCATTGGCGCCGCCATTGCCGATGCGCTGCGAGATCGCGGCATCACCCTGTTCGCCGCCTCCAGCGCCGACGCCGATCTTTCCGTCGAGGGCGCACCCGCCGCCCTGTGGCAGACGGCGCTGGAGGCGCTGGACGGCAGGATCGACGTTCTCGTCAACAATGCCGGCATATTCGAGGCGTCGCCGCTCGACGGGCCGGACGATGTCTGGCTGGACCAGTGGCGCCGTACCATGACGATCAACCTGGAGGCGTCCGCCATCCTGTGCCGCGCGGCGGTGCTCCACTGGCAGGGGCGCGGGTCCGGCGGCCGCATCGTCAATATCGCCAGCCGCGCCGCCTATCGCGGCGACAGCCCGGCGCACTGGCATTATGCCGCGTCCAAGGCCGGCATGGTCGGCATGACCAAGACGATCGCGCGCGGCTATGGCGCGCAGGGCATCCTGGCCTTCGCAGTCTGCCCCGGCTTCACGATGACCGGCATGGCGACGGACTATCTCGCCAGCCGGGGCGGCGACAAACTGCTCGCCGATATCCCGCTGGGCCGCGTGGCCGATCCTGCCGAGATCGCCACGGTCGCCACCTTCCTGGCGCTCGATGCGCCCCCTTCGATGACCGGCGCGATCCTCGACGCCAATGGCGCCAGCTATGTCCGCTGAAAGCTGGAAACTCACCCTGCCCTGCACCCGCGCCGAGGCCGAGGCATTGGATGGCGACATCGCGGCCTTCGCGTTGCTGGACAGTCCGCCGGTGCTGATGACCAGCGAGACGGAGACCGACGATCCGGACAGCTGGCGCCTCGACGCCTATTTCGAGGGCAAGCCCAATGCGACCACGGTCAAGCTGATCCGCGCCCTCGTGCCCAGCGCCCGCGCCACCAAGCCGGTGCTGGAAAGGCTGGCACAGGAAGATTGGGTGACGATGAGCCAGCAGGGGCTGGAACCCGTCACCGCCGGGCGCTTCTATATCCGTAACGGCGCTGCCGATCCGGTGCCTGCCGGCGTCGTCCCCTTCCTCATCCCCGCCAGTGCCGCCTTCGGCACCGGCCAGCATGAAACCACCAGCGGCTGCCTGCGCATGCTGGACCGGCTACGCGCGATCGGCGGCCGTTTCGGCAATATCGCCGATGTCGGCACCGGCACCGGCCTGCTCGCCTTTGCCGCCATGCATCTGTGGCTGCGCGCCTATGCGACCGCGTCGGACATCGACCCCGTCTCCGTGGTGGTGACGGACGAAAATGCCGTCGCGAACGCCGTGCCGCTGGGCATGGGGCCGGGCCATCTGGCACTGTTCACGGCGGCGGGCGTCGATCATCCCGGCATTGTCAATCGCGCGCCCTATGATCTGCTGATCGCCAATATCCTGGCCGGGCCGCTGATCGAACTCGCGCCATCGCTTTGCGCCATGATCGAGGAGGGCGGCACGCTCATCCTCGCCGGCCTGCTCGACAATCAGGCCGACCGGGTGATCGCCGCCTATCGCAAGCAGGGCATGCGCCTTGCCGACCGGATCGATACCGGGCCATGGCCGACATTGCGCCTGCGCAAGCGCCCTCGCATCGGCTGGAAGCGTCCGCGCCGCTGGGCCGCCGATGCGGTGGGCGAAGCGCCGGGCTATGGCAGCTGGTGATCCGCCGGGCGAGCCGCATCCTGCTGGGGTTTGCCGGCGTGCTGCTGTTCGCCCTTTCGCTGTGGACGGTCGCCGTGATCGAGGGATCGCTGACCCCCGCCAATCGCGACCGGGCGTTGCTCGATGGCGGCGGCGGCATTACCATCCACGTCTATTCCAACGGCGTCCACACCGGGCTGGTCCTGCCCATTGCCGATGGACTGCACGACTGGCACCGCCGCTTTCCGGCGCGGGATCTGCGCGATCCCACCCATGCGGGGCAGTGGGTGATCGTCGGATGGGGCCAGCGGGATTTCTATCTCAACACGCCGACATGGGCGGATGTCAACATGGCGACAGTGGCCCGTGCCGCCATCGGCAGCGACCGCACGCTTATCCATGTCGATCATCTGCGCCGCCTGTGGCGCGGGCCGGATCTGCGCCCCGTCACCCTTTCCCGCGCCCAATATCGCCTGCTGCTGACCGCCATCGAAGCGGACCTTGTGCCGGGGCCGGCCATTCCCGGCTATGGTGCCGACGACGCCTTCTACCCGTCACATGGACGGTACAGCGCGGTGCGGACATGCAATGAATGGACGGGCGCAAGGCTGCGCGCCATCGGCGTCCGCATCGGCATCTGGACGCCTGCGGCCTGGAGCGTGATGCGCTGGTTCCCGAACGACGCGGCACACGCCCGCCGCTGACCGGGCAGCCGCTGCGCCTGCGCGCCATCAGCGCGCCATCAGGGAACCGGCCGGCCCTTCGCATTTCGATCCATCCCGGCAATGCCGGTCGGCGTTCAGCCTTTCCGCGGCCACGGCCAACAGCGCGTCCGGGTCGCTGGCTATCGCTTCCGACATCAGCACCATCCCGCAGGACGGCACCACGCGCAAAAGATAACCCTGCCAGAATATCGGCTGCGACACCGCCTGGATCAGCCGGGCCACCGATCGCCCCTGCCCGCCCCGTCCAGGCGATGCCTGGACGAGAATGCCGAACCGGCAATCCTCCAGCCGCCCGGCCATCAGCACCTCGCCGCCATTGCGGGTGAGCGCCGCCCCGATCGCGCCCAGGCATGCGTCGCCCGCCGCCGCGCCAAAGCGGCCACGGATGGGCTCGACCTGCGCCACATCCATGAGCAGGAGCGCGGCGGAGGCAAGGCGATCGTCCAGCAGCATCTCTGCAAAATAGCGCTCGAAGGCGGCGCGCGTGGCCAATCCGGTCAGGTCATCGATATCGGTCGCGCCCTGCAGCGCGTTGCGGCGCTCATATTCCAGCGTCACATCCTGCTTCGTGCCATAAAGGCGCCGGGCGCGGCCGTTCGTGCATGCGACACTGGTCGTCAGCCGCATCCAGCGCTGCCCGCCGTCCGGCCGCATGAGCCGCGCGTCCAGCGTGAAGCCCCGGCAATGGCGGATGGCATAGGCGCGCAGCACCTCCATCGCTTCGCGCGATTCCTCGTAATAACAGGCGACACTGTCGGCGCGCAGCAGCGGGACATCGCTGGGCAGGCCAAAAAGGTCGAACACCCCCGGCGTCCAGTTCAGCGCATTGTCGCGCAGGTCACACTCCCAAAAGCCGATGTCCGCCAGCCCGCGCATCTGATCGAGATTGGCCGGAGCCATGGACGGGAGATTTCCAGCCGCCGTGCCAACGGCACCGAACAGCGAGGGCAACGGCCAGCTATGGACCAGGGGCCATGTATCGGTGAGCTGAATTTCGTTGCTCGTCATCGCTCCGGATTCCGGCCCCTTCCCCATGCGCGGTTGCATGGCCCATGTGCGACCAAGGGCAAGTCAGTACAGCACCAACCCGCGCCTTCGTCCACATCTTGTTCAAGCCCCAGCTTATACCGCCTCTTATACCGCCTCGCCCGCCGCCGCCACGATCGTCGCCCAGGCCGCCTCGTCGATCACCTCTATGCCCAGTACCGCCGCCTGTTTCAGCTTGGAACCCGCGCCGGGGCCGGCCACAACCAGATCGGTCTTCGCGCTTACGGAGCCCGCCGCCTTCGCGCCCAGCCGCTCGGCCTGCGCCTTTGCCTCGTCGCGGCTCATCGTCTCCAGCTTGCCGGTGAAGACCACGGTCTTGCCGGTGACACTGCTCTCCTGCGTTTCTACGATATAGGGCGGCGGGGCGGCTTCCCCCTTCTTCTCCCCATCGCCGAGCAGATCGCCCCAGACCTTCACATTATGCGGCTCATGGAAAAAATCGGCGAGCGCATGGCCCACGGCCGCGCCAACATTCTCCACCCCGATCAGCTCGGCAATCGCCTTGTCCAGGCGATTATGGAAGCGATGCTCCAGTTCTTCGGGCAGCGGCTGGGTGGCCTCGCGCAGGGCGATGATCTCCTCCGCCAGCGTGCGGATGGCCGGCAACGTCGTATAGCGCCTCAACAGGTCACGCGCCGTCACCGCACCGACATGGCGGATGCCCAGGCCAAAGAGCAGCCGCGCCGCATCGGGCTCCCGCTTCGCTTCGATGGCCGCCAGCAGATTGTCGACCGACTTCGCCTGCCACCCCTCGCGCCCGACCAGATCGTCGCGATGGCGCTTCAGGCGGAAAATATCGGCCGGCTCGGTGATCCAGCCCAGATCGAGAAACTCCTGGATCGTCTTTTCGCCCAGTCCCTCGATGTCCAGCGCCACGCGGCTGACGAAATGCCGCAGCCGTTCGAACCGCTGCGCCGCACAGATGAGGCCGCCGGTGCAGCGGATATCCACCTCGCCCTCCTCGCGCACCGCCTCCGATCCGCAGACCGGGCAATGATCCGGATAGGGATAGGGATCGCGCGCCTCGTCCCGCGTCAGATTTTCCACCACCTGCGGGATGACGTCGCCCGCGCGCTGCACCACCACCCTGTCGCCGGGCCGCACGCCCAGCCGCGCGATCTCGTCGGCATTGTGGAGCGTGACATTCGACACCACGACACCGCCCACCGTCACCGGCGTCAACCGCCCGACCGGCGTCAGCTTGCCGGTGCGCCCGACCTGGATGTCGATGGCCTCCAGCGTCGTCTGCGCCCGCTCGGCGGGGAATTTATGCGCGATCGCCCAGCGCGGCGCCTTGGCGACAAAGCCCAGCCGCTGCTGCCAGTCCAGCCGGTCCACCTTGTAGACCACGCCGTCGATATCGAAGGGCAGCTCCGCGCGCACCGCCTCGATATCGCGATAATGGGCGATGACGGCATCCAGCCCATCGACGCAGGCCAGCCGGTCGGACACCGGCACGCCCCAGTCGCGGATCGCGTGCATCACGCCCAGCTGCGTGTCGGCGGGCACCGCGCTATGCTCGCCCCAGCCATGGGCGAGGAAGCGCAGGGGCCGGCTCGCCGTCACCCTAGCATCCTTCTGCCGCAGCGATCCGGCGGCGGCGTTGCGGGGATTAGCGAACTGCCGCGCCTTTTCCGGCTCGTCCGCCTCGGCCAGCAGCCGGGCATTGAGCGCTGTGAAATCGGCCTTGGCCATATAGACCTCTCCCCTGATCTCGAACAGATCGGGAATGCCGGGGCCGGACAGCGTCTGGGGGATATCTTCGATGGTGCGGACGTTTGCGGTCACATCCTCGCCGGTCTGCCCGTCGCCGCGCGTCGCCGCCAGCACCAGCTCGCCCTTCTCATAGCGCAGCGAGCAGGACAGGCCGTCGATCTTGGGTTCCGCCGTCATCGCCACCGGCACGTCCTCGGCAAGGTTCAGGAAGCGGCGCACGCGGGCGATGAATTCAGCGATGTCCTCATCCGAAAAGCCATTGTCCAGGCTCATCATGCGGACGGCATGGGGCACTTTCCTCAGCCCCGATGTCGGCGCCGCCCCCACCTGCGCATTGGGCGAATCCGCGCGGACCAGATGCGGGAAGGCTGCCTCCAGCGCGTTATTCTCCCGCATCAGCGCGTCATAATCGGCGTCCGTGATCTCCGGCTGGTCCTGATCGTGGTACAGCCGGTTATGCCGCGCGATCTCTTTCGCAAGGCGCATCAGGCGGTTGGCAGCCTCGGCTTCGCTCATCTCCGTCATGTTCATCGGGCGGCGACACCCGTGCCCGTGCCCGCCACCGGCACCGTTTCGAAATGCTGGGGGAGACCCGCGATGATCGGCCGCGCCCTGGCGATCACCGCGCGCACGGCGGGCAGCCTGAGCGAAGCGGCATGGCTTTCCCGGCTGTCCCAGACCTCGGTGATCCAGATGGCGTCGGGGTTCGCCGTGTCGAGCGCCACGACATAGGAAAGACAGCCCGGCATGTCGCCAATGCTCTCCTTCAGATAAGCGACCAGTTCGTCGCGCTTGCCGGACACGGCCAGCATCTGCCCGATCAGGCCAAAATGAGCGGGAACCTCCTGCGCGGCGGCGCTGCCGGGCAGGGCGCTCGCGGCAAGGCCGGCGGCGGCGAAGGCGAGGATATCGCGGCGGTCGTGAGTCATGGCTGCTCCTCTAGCCGTTCGGGCTGAGCCTGTCGAAGCCCTGCCTAGTCATCTGGAACTGAAATTCGTCACATAAGGATCGTCATGCTGAACGCGTTTCAGTACAGTCGAGGCACGTGACTCGCCTGCATATTTCGCCTCCGGGTGACGCAGAATGTGGGGAGAAATAGACCCTGAACCAGGTTCAGGGTGACGAGCTTTCGATGTCATGAACTTCGTTTCCATCACCCCAGCATCTACCCGAACCTGTCCGGGTTCACACCCGCTCCAGCAACCGTTCCGCCTGCGCCCGTGCTTCCGCCGTGATTTCCGCGCCGGAGAGCATGCGGGCGATCTCCTCGCGCCGCTCTGCCTCGTCCAGCGGGCGCACGCCGGTGCGTGTCACCGTGCCGTCGCTGGCCTTGGCGATCAGCATATGCGCCTGTCCGCGCGCGGCGACCTGCGGGCTATGCGTCACGACCAGCAACTGCTGTCCATGAGCCAGCCGGGCCAGACGTTCGCCGATGGCAGAGGCCACCGCGCCGCCCACGCCCCGGTCGATCTCGTCGAAGATCATCGTGTCGGCCCCGCCCTGTTGCGCCAGCGCGACCTTGAGCGCCAGGATGAAGCGGGAAAGCTCGCCGCCCGACGCGATCTTGGCCAGCGGCGCAAAGGGCGCGCCGGGGTTGGTCGAAATCTCGAATTCCACCCGGTCGGCGCCCTGCGCGCTCCACTGCGCCTCGGGCAATGGCGCGACAGCGGTGCGGAACCGGGCCGCGTCCAGCTTGAGCGGCGCCAGCTCGGCGGCCACCGCCTTGTCGAGTCGCGCCGCAGCCTCGGCGCGCGCCGCCGACAGGGCCTGCGCCCCGGCGCGATAGGTCGCGGCCTTCGCAGCGACATCGGCCTCGAGCGCGGCGATCCCCTCCTCGCCCGCGTCGATCATGCCGAGCATTTCACGCATCTGGGCCATCAGCGCGGCCAGATCATCAGGCTGCACCTGATGCTTGCGCGCCAGCGCCCGCAGTTCGAACAGCCGTGTCTCGATCGCATCCAGTCGTGCGGGATCGAAGCTCAGCGCTTCGCGTGCCAGGGCCAGATGCTCCTCCGCTTCCCCCGCCTCGATCAGCGCGCGGTCGAACGCCGCCAATGCCTCTGCCAGCAACGGATGCTCGGGCGCGATCCGGTCCAGCCGGCGCGCCGCCTGCCGCAATCGCGCGACGCCGCCATCCGATCCGTCGATCAATCCGTCGATGGTGGTCAGGTCTTCGGCAAGCCGCGCGCCGGTCTGCATCGCCCCGCGCTCCTCGGCCAGCGTCGCCTCCTCGCCCGGCTCGGGCGCAAAGGTCGCCAGTTCCTTGACGGAATGATCCAGATAGTCGCGATCCCGCGCGGCCGCCGCAATCTCCGCCCGCGCGGTTTCCAGCCGCGCCTCGGCCGCGCGCCACGCGTCATGCGCCTGCGCCACGCCGCGCGTATCGCAGCGCCCGAAGGCATCCAGCAGCGCCCGATGGCCGCGTGGATTGAGCAGGCCGCGATCGTCATGCTGGCCGTGGATTTCCACCAGCCCCGGCCCGATTTCCCGCAGCAGCGCCGCCGAGCAGGGCTGGTCGTTCACAAAGGCGCGGCTGCCGCCATCGGCCTTCACCGTGCGGCGGATGATGAGCGGCTCGCCCGGCTCCAGTTCGATATCGCTTTGCGCCAGCGCCGCCCGCACCGGATGATCCGCGCCGGGCGTCTCGAACGTCGCGGTGACGCTCGCCTGCGCCTCGCCCTGCCGCACCAGCCCGCTTTCCGCCCGCGCGCCCAGCGCCAGCCCCAGCGCATCGAGCAGGATGGACTTGCCCGCGCCGGTCTCCCCCGTCAGCACGCCAAGACCCGGCCCGAAGCTCAGGTCCAGCGCCTCGATCAGCACCACGTTGCGAATGGAAAGGGCCGTCAGCATGGCATGCTTCTACCCCCTAACGCACAAAAGGGGAACAAATGAACGAAGGACTTGCCGGCATCGCGCCCAGGCCGGGCCCGGAACGCAGGGCAACGCTCATCGCTGGCCCGCATGAGCGGAATAGCGGTCGGTCCTACGCCTTGGACGCATGTTCCCGGATCAGCTTGTACGACCGCTCATACCATTTGGAGCCGGGATAGTTGGCGCCCAGCACGGCGGCAGCCTTCTTCGCTTCCTCGGGCAGGCCGAGCGAGAGATAGCTTTCCACCAGACGTTCCAGCGCCTCGGGCGCATGGGTGGTCGTCTGATACTGGTCGATCACCGTGCGGAACCGCAGGGTCGCGGCCAGCCACTGTCCGCGCCGCTGGTGGAAGCGGCCGATTTCCATTTCCTTGCCGGCCAGGTGATCGTTCACCAGGTCCAGCTTCAGCCGGGCGTCGGCGGCATAGCGGCTTTCGGGATAGCGGCGGATCAGCTCGCCCAGTGCGCCCAGCGCATCCTGCGTGATCTTCTGGTCGCGGGTCACGTCGGCAATCTGCTCATAATAGCAGAGCGCGATCAGATAATAGGCGTAGGGCGCGTCCCTGTTGCCCGGATGGATCGACAGGAAGCGCTGCGCGCCCCCGATCGACTCGGTGTAGTCGCGGTTCATATAATAGCTGAACGCCGCCATCAGCTGCGCACGGCGCGCCCAGGGGGAATAGGGATGCTGGCGTTCCACCTCGTCGAACAGGGCGGCAGCCAGCTTGTACTGGCCACGATCCAGCCGGAACTTGCCCGCATTGTACAGCGTCGACACATCGCGCGCGACATAGAGCGTATCGGCCTTGTTCTTGGTCGTGGAGCAGCCCGAAAGCAACGCAACCCCAAGGGCGGAGACGAGGATGGGGGCACTGGCCGCACGAGCGATCCGGCCCAGCGGCGACTTGGAGAACATCTGCATGGGCGCGGTCATAGCTCAGCCCAGCCGCGTCGCCAAGCAGCAGTTGCGGGGAGCGTCATCACACGGCGTTGAGGGGCATCTCCAGCACGGCACGCGTACCGCCCGCCTCGTCCGGAACGAGTAGAAAGCTGCCGCGCAGCTGCTGCGCCAAGACCGTGGCGATCCGCAGGCCCATGCTGTCCGGGCGATCCTCCAGGCGGAATCCGTCGGGCAATCCCCTGCCGTCATCCACCACTTCAAGGATCAGGCGGCGGCCTTCTCCGCTGTGCAGCCGCAAGGTGATTCGCCCGCCGCGCTGGTCGGGGAACCCATGTTCCAGCGCATTGCTCACCGTTTCCGCGACGATCAGCGCCAGCGGCACCGCCGTGTCGGGATGCACCAGCACGCCGTCCTCGACATCCGTTGCCACCACCACGTCATCGCGCCCGTTCGATTCCATGATGTCGCGCACCAGATCGGCGATATAGGGGCCAACGCCCAGGGCCTGCCCGCGCGGATCGTAAAGCGCCCGGCTGATCCGCCCGATCAACCCCAGCCGCGATGCGGCCTCCTCCAGTGCCTTGCCGGCCGCTTCATCCTGCACCTGCCGCCGGTGCAGGGAAAGCAGCGCCGCCACTACCTGAAGATTGTTGGACACGCGATGCTGCAATTCCCGGAACAGCAGCTCGCGATGGTCCGCCAGTCCCGCGCTCCGCTCCCGCTCCAGCGCCAGATTGAGGTTCGCGCGCTGCATCCAGTATACCAGCGCAATGTCGATCGTGACGACGGCGGAATAGAAAGCGAGCGCGACGATCGCATCGGCGCCCAGCTGGAATGTCCCGATGGGCGGGATGAAAAGATACCAGGCGAACAGGCCGCACAGGATGCCGGCAAAGATGCCCGGCCGGACGCCGAACAGGAAGGATGTCAGAATGACCGCGGGAAAGAAGCTGACATAGGGATATCCGGCATGCAGCATCCCCGATGCGGACCAGCGGACGGCCAGCGCCAGCAGGCTGAGCCCCGCCGCCGCCGCATAGGCCAGCCACGGGCCGCCCACGACCAGCGGAAGGCGCTCTACGAACAGCTCATTCCTTCTCTGCACGCCCTGCCCCCGTATATCGGTTAAGCCTGCATCATAGCCGATCGTTACCCCTCCACCACAATATGGATCAAGCCGTTGCGGCGGAAGCCACGCAAATGACCATTTGCCGGCGAGCAGGAACGAAGACGCGTCCTTCCCGCATCCCGCGCCCTGAAAAGCTCCACACCATGAAAATGGGCCGCCCGAACATGCCGGGCGGCCCATTGTCTTGCATTCGGGATGACGGGATCAATCCTGGGTCAGGAAGTCCGGCAGCGTGCTCGGGCCGTCGTCATTGCCGCCTTCGCGACGGGGACCACGATCACCGCGGCCGCCGCCACGACGGTTGCGGTCGCCACGGCCTTCGCCGTCACGGCGCGGGCCGCGATCGCCACGGGGCTCGCGCGGTTCGCGGGCAGGACGGGTGTCCTCCAGCTCTTCGCCGGTCTCCTGGTCGACAACGCGCATCGACAGGCGCACCTTGCCGCGCGGATCGATCTCGAGGACCTTGACCTTCACTTCCTGGCCTTCCGACACGACGTCGGTCGGCTTCTCGACGCGCTCGTTGCGCATCTCGGAAACGTGGACCAGGCCGTCCTTGCCGCCCATGAAGTTCACGAACGCGCCGAAATCGACGATGTTCACGACCTTGCCGGTGTAGACCTTGCCGACTTCCGCTTCCTCGACGATGCCCAGAATCCATTTCCTGGCGGCTTCGATCTGGTCGATGTCGGACGAGCTGATCTTGATGACGCCCTCGTCGTCAATGTCGACCTTCGCGCCGGTCTCGGCCACGATCTCGCGGATGACCTTGCCGCCGGTGCCGATGACGTCGCGGATCTTCGTCTTGTCGATCTGGATCGTCTCGATGCGCGGGGCATGGGCCGACAGCTCGGTGCGGGTGTGATCCAGCGCCTTGGCCATTTCGCCAAGGATGTGCGCGCGGCCTTCCTTCGCCTGGTGGAGCGCGGTGCGCATGATCTCTTCGGTGATGCCGGCGATCTTGATGTCCATCTGCATCGTGGTGATGCCTTCGGACGTGCCGGCAACCTTGAAGTCCATGTCGCCCAGATGATCTTCGTCACCCAGGATGTCGGACAGGACGGCGAAGTCCTTGCCTTCCAGGATCAGGCCCATGGCGATGCCGGAAACGGGGCGCGTCAGGGGCACGCCGGCGTCCATCATCGACAGCGAACCGCCGCAGACCGTCGCCATCGACGACGAGCCGTTGGACTCGGTGATGTCGGAGAGGACGCGGATCGTGTAGGGGAACTCGTCCTTGGTCGGCAGCACGGGGTGCAGCGCACGCCATGCGAGCTTGCCATGACCGACTTCGCGACGACCCGGCGCGCCGAAGCGGCCGACTTCACCGACCGAATAGGGCGGGAAGTTATAGTGCAGCATGAAGCGCTCGTAGCTCAGGCCCGTCAGGCCGTCGATCATCTGCTCGCTGTCCTTGGTGCCCAGCGTGGTGGTGCAGATCGACTGCGTCTCGCCACGGGTGAACAGGGCCGAACCATGGGTGCGCGGCAGGAAGCCGACAATCGCCTCGATCGGGCGGATCTGCGTGGTGGTGCGGCCGTCGATGCGGCTGCCGTCCTTCAGGATGGCGCCACGGACGATCTCCGCCTCCAGCTTCTTCATCAGCTTCTGCGCGGCCATCTGGTCCTGCGGCGCGGCGTCGGCGAAGGCGGCCTTCGCGGCGGCGCGGGCCTCGTTCAGCGCGTTCGAGCGGGCCGACTTGTCGGTCAGCTTGTAGGCGGCGGCGATCTGCTTGCCGACCAGCTTCTTCAGCTTGTCCTTGGCGGCGGACAGATCGGCCTGCTCGGCCATCGGCCAGGGGTCCTTGGCGGCCTTTTCAGCCAGCTTGATGATCGCCTCGACAACCTGGCGGCAGGCGGCATGCGCGAAACCGACGGCGCCCAGCATGACCTCTTCCGACAGCTCCTTGGCTTCGGATTCGACCATCATCACGGCTTCGTGAGTGGCGGCGACAACCAGGTCCAGCTCACCGGCCTTCACATCGTCCATCGACGGGTTCAGCAGATATTCGCCATCCTTGTAGCCGACGCGCGCGGCGCCGATCGGGCCCATGAAGGGGACGCCCGAGATGGTGAGCGCAGCCGACGCGGCGATCATCGCCACGATGTCGGCCTCGGTCTCGCCGTCGAACGACAGGACCTGCGCGATCACGTTGATCTCGTTGTAGAAACCCTCGGGAAAGAGCGGGCGGACGGGGCGGTCGATCAGGCGGCTGGTCAGCGTTTCCTTTTCGGTCGCGCCGCGCTCACGCTTGAAGAAGCCGCCGGGGATGCGGCCAGCCGCGGAGAATTTTTCCTGATAGTGAACGGTCAGCGGGAAGAAATCCTGGCCTTCCTTCACCGACTTGGCGGCGGTCACGGCGCACAGCACCACGGTTTCGCCATAGGTGGCCAACACGGCGCCGTCGGCCTGACGGGCAATGCGACCGGTTTCGAGCGTGAGGGTCTTGCCGCCCAGCTCGATGGAGACTTTCTTGATATCAAACATCTGTGTTTTCCTTACGCCCGCCGGGCCCTATTGCCGGGCGGGGCCTTTGGTGGAGCCTCATTGCCCCTTAATGTGCCCCCCAGCCCGTTCGGGCTGAGCTTGTCGAAGCCCCGTCCTTCCTTTTCGCGGAAGTGCAGCCCGTCGACAAGCTCGGGGCGAACGGAGGTGGCTTTACCGGGACAGGATGCCGAATTGCGCCCTGGCCCGGAATCAGAAACGGCCCCCGCGCGGGGGCCGTCCCTTTATGGGCTTACTTGCGAAGGCCCAGCTTGGCGATCAGGTCGGCGTAGCGGGCCTGATCCTTCTTCTTCAGATAGTCCAGCAGGCTGCGACGCTTGTTGACCAGCATCAGCAGGCCGCGACGGCTGTGGTTATCCTTGTGATGACCCTTGAAATGCTCGGTCAGGTTCGAAATGCGCTCCGAAAGGATCGCAACCTGGACTTCGGGCGAACCCGTATCGCCTTCGGCGCGGGCATGTTCCTTGATCAGCGCATCCTTGCGCTCAGCAGTAATCGACATCGGCTTCCTTTCTAGACTAGAGATTAAAGCCGCGCACCACCCGGATTTCCGGGCCACTGGCCTCCACCAGCGCGACGGGCACATCGCCCTCCATCGCCAGTAACAAGCCGGTATGCGGTTTCCCCATGAGCACGCGCCCCTGGCGGAGCGCCTGTGCATCCTGCGGAGAGACGGGAAGAGCCGGGATGTCGTCCAGCCCCGCCGTCAACGGCAGCATAAGCTGCGCGATGGCGCGCTCCCTAGCAGCATCGCGCAATTTGTCCAGTGGAATCGCGGAGTCGAGCGTGAACGGCCCCGCCTTGATCCGCTGCAACATGGTCACATGGCCGACCGTGCCGAGCGCCAGCGCGATGTCCCGCGCAAGGGAACGGATATAGGTGCCCTTGGAGACATGGGCGACGAGGGTGATGTCATCAATGCCATCGCCGTCATTCCCGCCTTCGCGGGGATGACGGATGAGGAGGGAATGGATCGTCACCGACCGCAGCTTCATCTCCACCTCTTCGCCCGCCCGCGCCCGGTCATAGGCGCGCTGCCCGTCGACCTTGATCGCCGAATAAGCGGGCGGCGCCTGTTCGATGGGGCCGGTAAAGCGCGGCAGCACCGCCTCCACCTCCGCCAGCGTCGGCCGATGCTCGCTCGTCGCGATCACCGCGCCTTCCATGTCCAGCGTATCGGTCTGCGCGCCGAAGCCTATGGTGAAGGCATAGATCTTGTCGCTGTCCAGCATCCGCCCGGCCAGCTTCGTCGCCTCGCCAATCGCGATGGGCAGCACGCCCTGCGCCAGCGGGTCCAGCGTCCCGCCATGGCCGACCTTAGTCTTCCCCTCGCCCGCCTCACGCAGCGCGCGCTTGACGGCGCTCACCGCCTGCGTCGAGCCAAGGCCACGCGGCTTGTCCAGGATGATCCAGCCGTGCAGGCTCATGCCCGCCACTCGCTGGCGAGGATGGAGAGGATCACGGTATCGCGAACATGACCCGTCCAGGTCACGCGCTGCTTGCGCAGCACGCCTTCCTTCACCGCCCCCAGCTTCTCCACCGCCCGCAGCGACCGGGCGTTGCGCGCGTCGATGCGGAATTCCAGCCGGTCGAAGCCGGCGGCGATGGCGCGGCCGATCAGCAGCGGCTTGATCCGGCTGTTGAGACCCGTGCCACGCGCAGCCGGCGTCATATAGGTGCCGCCGATTTCCAGCACGCGGCTGGGCCTGTCCAGATGCAGGAAGCCCGACATCCCGACCAGGGCGCCGCCCGTGAAGATTGCGAAGGGATAACGCTGCGTGTCCTGCACGATTCCATCGAAGGCTGCGTCGAAATCCTCGCCCGCCAGCCGGACCGGATAGACCTCCCACACCGGATCGTCGACCGGGCAGATCGCGCGCAATGCCGCGCGATGCTGGTCTTCAAGCTGCTCCAGATGCAGGTCGCCCGCGTCAATCGGGGCGATCAGCGCGGCAAGGTCGGCGGGAGGGCGCGGCATGGGCGTCGCCGGGCCTGAAGAAATGGGCATCGCATCGGTCATGCGCGGCCTTTATCCGCGCGCAGAGGCAATGTCAGCCGGAAAGGCAGGCGCAAGGCGCATGGCCCTACTCACCTTTTCCTGCCGATACCAAATTCAGCCCTTCCGCGCCTTCTTCGCCGGCGGTGCCGCCACGGTCACGCTCTTCACCGCACAACGCCCGTCGCGGGTACGGATCGCGCTGAACCTGTCGAAGCTGTCGACGCCGCGCGTTTCAAAGCCCAGCGCGATGTTCGTGAAGCGCAGGCCGTTGCACGGCCCGAACAGTTCCACCTTGTACCATTTATGGCCGGTGCCCTCGACCAGTACCATATCGTCATCCACCACCTGCCAGTTGCGGATGCCGCCATGGTTGACGAAGGGGATGGAGGTTTCCTGGCCGATTCTCGGCTCGTGCCCGATCAGCGGCGGCGTCGATCCGGATGCAGCCACGGCCGGATTGCCGGCCAGCACGCCCGCACCCATGGCGAGCGCTATGATAAGCGCCTTTTTCATGTCCATTCTCCAAATCGGAACAACGGCATCTTCATAGCCCATCGGCGCTGAACCGGGCCTGAGCGGAACCGTCGCAAGACATGGAAAACTGTCGCAAACCGTATCGGCGGCGGGCGCCTATCCCCGCCCGGAACGCTCCATGAAATGCCGCCGGCACAGCGCGACATAGCGGTCATTGCCGCCGATCTCGGTCTGGTCGCCTTCGCGCACCCCCTGCCCGCTTTCGTCCACACGCAGGTTCATGATCGCCTTGCGCCCGCAATCGCAGATCGTCTTGATCTCCGTCAGCGTGTCGGCGATCCCCAGCAGATGCGCGCTCCCTTCGAACAACTCGCCCCGGAAATCCGTGCGCAGGCCATAGCAGAGCACCGGCACGTTCAACCGGTCGCACACCGCCGCCAGTTGCAGCACCTGTTCGCGCGTCAGGAACTGCGCCTCGTCCACCAGCATGCAGGCGATGGGGGTCCGCGCATGTTCCGCCGCCACCGCCGACCAGATGTCCGTCCCCTCGTCAAAGCTGTTGGCGCCGGCATCCAGCCCGATGCGCGAGGTGATATGGTTCGCCTGATAGCGATGGTCGATCGCGGCGGTCCACAACATGGTGTGCATGCCCCGCTCGCGATAGTTGAAGCTGGACTGCAGCAGGGTTGTCGATTTCCCCGCGTTCATCGAGGAATAATAGAAATAGAGCTTGGCCATGGCGCGATCGGATCAGGGGATGGTGGGGGCGACCTGCGCCAGCCAGCGCACCAGCAGGTCGGCAAGCGCGATCCGCTTGTCGGAAAAGCTGTGGTCGGTGGGCCAGACGATCAGGCGGGTCTCCGGCGCGGAGGATTGCGCATCGGCGGCGACCTTGCGCGCCATGCCGGCGAGCCCGCGCTCGGCGCCCACGATCGTCAGCGGACGGTGCCCATAGGCGATCAGCCGCGCGCCAAGGTCGAAGCCCTGTGTGTCCTTCGTGATCTCGGCGGTCAGCGAGTCATAGGTCGCGCCCTGCAGCGGCGGCAGATCGCCCGCCACTTCCGCCTGCCACGCGGCCTTGCCCTGCTCGGTCGCGAGCGACGCGACGGTCTGCGCCGGGTCCCACGGGTCGATGAGGAACAGGCCCGCCACCGCCCGGTCGTTCGCCGCCGCATAGGCCGCCATGAAGCCGCCCATGCTGTGCCCGGCGACGGCGATCGATGCCGTATCGATCCGGTATCTGGTGACATTGGCGGTCTGGTTCAGCCAGGCCATCGCCTCCACCGCATCATGCGCGGCATTGGTGAAGGAGAAGGTGCCGGGGCTGCCCCATGACCCGCGATAATGCAGCGTCAGCACATTCCATCCCGCGCGCCGGGCCGCCTGCGCCAGGTCCAGATTCTGCTCATTGCCCGGAAAGCCGTGGAGCAGCAACAAGGTAGGATGCCGCCCCGCCCCCGCCGCCGTATACATGACCGCATTCATCGCGCCGTCCCCGCTGGGGATCACGAAGGCGCTGACCCCGGCGGGATAGGCGGCATCGGGCGCCGGGTCCGCGATCACCGTGCGGGCGACCGGTATGTCCTTGGCATGAAGCGGCATCGCGACGCTACAGGCCGACGCCAGCATGAATGGCAGGATCAGGTGGCGGCTCAGGCGGCGGCCCAGGGCCATCCGGCGGGCCGCAGGCATCCCCGCCCCACGCATATCTTGTGTATCAGGCATGATGAAACGGTAGCGGCATGATCCGCCGCGTACCAGCGCTTTTGCCGCCATGGTCCTGCTTTCCCGCGCCATCCCCATAAAAACCCCGTTCTCCCCGATCCCGACCTCGCCGGCCTGCCCATTGGACAGACGCCGGCCGCACGCTTATCCCGTTGCTCCCACCCGCCCGGCGACAGCCGTTCTGCCCCGGTTTCACCACATCCCCGCCGCGCTTGCTTTCCTGTGGCTTTTCCGTCATAGGCGCCGCTTCGCTTGGCCCCGGGGTGACTCGAAAGCCAGGCGATGAGACTGCAAGACGACAGCCGGAGGGGCGTTGCGCATGGGGCGTACGTCAGCGATCGGCCAAGACAGAGGTAAGACCATGGCTCTTTACGAGCATGTGTTCCTTGCGCGCCAGGATCTGGCACAGGCGCAGGTGGACACGCTGGCGGAAACCGCCACCAAGATCATCGAAGACAACAATGGCAAGGTCATGAAGACCGAGACCTGGGGCCTGCGCAGCCTGGCATACAAGATCGCCAAGAACCGCAAGGCGCATTATGTGATGCTGAACATCGATGCCCCCGCCGGCGTCGTTGCCGAGCTGGAGCGCCAGACCCAGATCAACGAAGACATCATCCGCTACATGACCGTGCGCGTGGACGAGCTGGAAGCCGGCCCGTCGGCCATGATGCGCAAGCAAGAGCGTGATCGCCGTGGTGGCCGTGATGGCGACCGCCCCGAGCGTGGCGAGCGTGGCCCCCGCCGCGACCGCGAAGAAACCGCTGGCGAGTAAGGAGACACCATCATGGCACGCCCATTTTTCCGCCGCCGCAAGAGCTGCCCCTTCGCCGCCAAGGATGCGCCGAAGATCGACTATAAGGACGTTCGTCTGCTGCAGGGCTTCGTGTCCGAACGTGGCAAGATCGTTCCCAGCCGTATCACCGCCGTCAGCGCCAAGAAGCAGCGTGAGCTGGCCCAGGCCATCAAGCGCGCTCGCCACCTCGGCCTGCTGCCCTACATCGTGAAGTGAGGAGATAGCTCTCATGGAAATCATCCTCCTCGAACGCATCGAGAAGCTGGGCGCCATTGGCGACATCGTGACCGTCAAGGACGGTTACGCCCGCAACTTCCTGCTGCCGAACAAGAAGGCGCTCCGTTCGAACGCCGCCAACAAGAAGGTCTTCGACGCCAACCGCGCGAAGATCGAGGCTGACAACGCGGCCCGCCGCGGCGATGCCGAAGCCGCGTCGAAGGGCGTGGAAGGCCATCAGGTCGTCCTCATCCGCCAGTCGTCCAATGCCGGCCAGCTTTATGGTTCGGTGTCGGTCCGCGACATCGTGGAAGCACTGCATGCCGATGGCGTCACCGCCGTCAGCAAGGCGATGATCGTGCTCGAAAAGCCGATCAAGACACTGGGCCTGTTCGACGTGAAGGTTTCGCTGCACCCTGAGGTTGCCGTGAACGTTCAGGTGAACGTCGCCCGCTCGCCCGAAGAAGCAGAGCTTCAGAAGGACGGCGTGGACGTGATGGCCGAGCTGTTCGAAAAGGACGAGGCCGGCTTCACCGAAGACTATGATCCCAATGCCGAACCCGGCGAGATCGCCGTCGACGCTGTTGCGGACGAGGCCGAAGAGGCCTGATCCCAACCGGATCGAAGAGAAGACAGCAAAAGGGCCGCCCGGCAGATGTCGGGCGGCCCTTTTTGTTGGAGCATCGGGCGTTTAATCTGATCCGTTCGCCCCCGGATCAGGTCCGGGGGCGAACGGGGACAGGTGATTCCATCCGGCCGGAAAACGCGCCCCGGCGATCAGCTTTTGAACAGGTCGCGATACTGGCGGGGCTGGCAGCGCAGATACTGGTCCGGCGCCTTCACCTGCGCGCCCAGATGCGCGGCGGCGTGCCAGGGCCAGCGCGGATCGTACAATATGGTGCGGGCCAGCGCGACGAAATCGGCGTCGCCCGTGCCGACAATCGCTTCGGCCTGCTCATAATCGGTGATGAGGCCGACGGCGATCACCGGCAGCCCGATCGCCTGCTTCACCGCCCGCGCCAGCGGCACCTGATAGCTTGGCCCCACCGGAATCTGCTGATCGGGATGCAACCCGCCGCTCGACACATGGATGGCGGTGCAGCCGCGCGCCTCCAGCGCCTGCGCAAAGGCGATGGTCTGCTCGATATCCCAGCCGCCTTCCACCCAGTCGGTGCCCGAAACCCGCATCGTCACTGCCCGCTCCGCCGGGAAGACTGCCCGCACGGCTTCGAAGATTTCCAGCGGAAAGCGCATCCGGTTCTCCAGGCTGCCGCCATAATCGTCGTCGCGCCGGTTGGAGAGCGGCGAGAGGAACTGATGCAGCAGATAACCATGTGCGCCATGGATCTGGATCGCGTCGATCCCCAGCCGCGCTGCACGCTCTGCCGCCTGCACGAAACCGTCGCGCACCCGCGCCAGCCCGGCATCGTCCAGGGCCGCCGGCGCGTTCTGCCCGGAGGAAAAGGGCAGGGCCGACGGCGCGACCGTCTGCCACCCCAGCGGATCGTTGGGCGAGATCTGCGCACCACCCTTCCAGGGCTCCGCCGTCGACGCCTTGCGCCCGGCATGGCCGAGCTGGATCGCAATCGGCATGTCCGACCAGCGCCGCACGCTCGCCAGCGTCCGCGCCATCGCGGCTTCCGTCGCATCGTCATACAGGCCGACATCGGCATGGGTGATACGCCCTTCCGGCACCACGGCGGTCGCCTCGATCGTCAGCAATGCCGCGCCGGACATGGCAAGATTGCCCAGATGCATCTGGTGCCAATCGTTCATGCAGCCGTCGACGGCCGAATATTGGCACATGGGTGCAATGATGATGCGATTGGCAAGGGCTGTATTGCCAAGGGCATAGGGTTCGAACAGCTTGGGTCCGGGCACGCATGATCTCCGATAAAAATATCTTGGGAAGCGGGATTGCCGATGTGGCCCGCTGAAGATGGTCAGCCCATCCCCGGCCTTCAACCCGACATAAACGAAGGTATAGGCTCTCCCGCCAACCCGTATGACAGCCCGAATGACAGACGCCTGCGGGCGCCCGCCTGTCGGGCCGGCGCTATCGGGACGCGGCGATGCCCATGGCGGGCCGGTTCCGCGGCGCCACGCGCTGCCGCAGCCATTGCAGCAGCGGCCGCTCGACCAGCCGATGCATCACTACCCCGCCCAGCACGCCGACCGCGCCCAGCATGAGGAAACAGGGCAACACCACCCCCGCCCCGTCCAGACCCGATGGCGGTGCCAGCCAGCCCCATATCTGCCATGCCACGGCGAGGCCGAGGAACTGGAACAGGTAGATGCTGTAGGACGCCGCCCCCAGCACGCGCAATACGGCCGGCACCCATAGCCCCCGCTGCCGCTCCCATGCCGCAAGGCCGCCGATCAGCAGCGCCGCCGGAATGCCGTTGGTCAGGCGGGCCGCATCGCCATAGCCGTCAAGCAGGCCAAGGCTTTCGCCTGTGCCGGACGCGAGCAGCAGCACGGCCCCCACCCCCGCCATCAGGCGCGGCGCGGCGATCCTGCCGCTGGCCAGCAGCGCGGCCGCACCCATGCCGAACAGGAACTCCAGATTGTAGATGCTGGAAAGGCGCGGCGGGATGGCGCCGACAGCGATGCCGGCAAGGCCGAACCCCACCCAGCCGATCCACAGCGCCAGCAGCGCCATCCCCCAGCGCCGGCTGAGGATCAGCACGGCGAAGAGCAGATAGAACAGCAATTCATGCTGCAGCGTCCAGGCAATACCCAGCAGCGGTTCCCCCCATGTCGGCAGCAGTGTCGCCGACCAGAGCAGCCAGCCGGCCGAAGGCGCCCCATTGCCGCCCGCCGCCAGCGCCAGCGCCGTCAGCAAGAGCGCTATCCAATAGATCGGCATCAGCCGCAAAAAGCGTTGCCGGGCATAATGGCCAAGGCGTTCGGGCCGGCCGATATCGGCGCTGTGGACATGCAGGATGATGAACCCGCTGAGCACGAAGAACAGATCGACGCCCGCATGCCCCGGCTGGAACAACCGCATCAGCCGCGGCGCGCCATAGGCCAGATCCAGATGCCGCGCGACATGGTAGAGGACGACCGCCACCGCCGCGACGCCGCGCAGCGCCTCGATCCCCACAAGTTTCCGCTGCCGTCCCGCGTCCATGCCCGCGCGATAGCATGGCGATCCCTAAGCAATTGCTGCTGCCGTGCGGGAACCTCTCTAAAGGTGCATGAAGTCGCGGCCGTAGCGCACCATATGCGCGCCACCATCGACATAGATGGTCTGCCCGGTGACGGCGGTGGCGCCGGCCAGATACAGCACCGCCTCGGCGATCTGTTCGGGCTCCGGCAGGCGGTCGAGCGGCATCACATCGGCCAGCGCTTCCATCTGCGCATCCGAATAATCGCCGGTGCGGATGGTCAGCCCCGGCGCCACGGCGTTCACCCGCACATTGGGCGCCAGCGTGCTGGCCGTTATCCGCGTCAGCCCCGCCAGCGCCATCTTGGACAGGGTATAGGACAGCTGATCGCCATGGGGATGGTCGATCCGCTGGTCGAGGATATTGATGATGCAGCGGTCGCCATGGCCGGCCGGCACGGTGGCGAAGGCCTTGGTCAGCAGGGTCGGCGCCGCGCAATTCACGACATAATGCTGGATCAGCGCGCCGGCGGTCACATTGCCGAGCATATCCTGACCGAAGATCGCCGCGCTGTTCACCAGCACGTCGGGCGGACGGCCAAAGGCGGCGGCTGTCCGCACGACCAGTTCCTCGGCTGCTTCCGGATCGGAAAAATCGGCGATCAGCCCTTCCCACTCGGTGCCGTTCCGTTCCAGCGCCAGGGCAAGCGAAGATGAGAGGCCGACATCATGGCTGCCATGGATCGCCAGCGCAAAACCCGCATCGGCCAGCGCCGTGGCGATCGCCGCCCCCAGGCGCCGATGCCCGCCCGTCACCAGCGCCAGGCGCGAGCGCGCGATCGGACGCGGGCCGGCCGCTGCCCCGGCCACTGCCGCTGCATCCTCCGCTGGTCGGGACAATGGCCGGAAAGCGCCCTCGCCCCCGGTTGGATCATCGCTCACCCTGTGCTCCTCAGACGCCCATCAGACCGAGGACTTCCTTACGGCTTTTGTCGTCGTCGCGGAACACGCCCATCATCCGGCTGGTCTTCATGCTGACGCCCGGCGTGCGCACGCCCCGTCCGGTCATGCAGCCATGCGTCGCCTCTATGACCACGGCGACCCCCAAAGGCTTCAGATGTTCCCAGATGCAGTCCGCGACCTCCGCCGTCAGCCGTTCCTGCACCTGCAGGCGCCGCGCATAGGCGTGGAGGACACGCGCCAGCTTGGAGATGCCCACGACATAGTCGCCCGGCAGATAGGCGATATGCGCCCTGCCGATGATCGGCGCCATATGATGTTCGCAATGCGACTGGAACGGAATGTCCTTCAGCAGCACGATCTCATCATAGCCGCCCACTTCATGAAAGATGCGGGACAGATGGTAGGCGGGGTCTTCGCCATAGCCCTGGCAATATTCCCGCCACGCCCGCGCGACCCGCTTGGGCGTGTCGCGCAGCCCCTCCCGCTCCGGGTCGTCGCCGGCCCAGCGGATCAGCGTGCGGACAGCATCGGCCACCTCCCTGGGCACAGGCAGCTTGTCCTGCTGCGGCGCCACCAGGTCTCCATCCTCCGGACTTGTCGTCAACGCGTATTCCTTTCGCATTTTCCTGGTGGAGCCATATGGCGGCTCAACACAGATTGCCAGCCCCTCGGCCCAGCCATCTGGACAGGCGCTTTCCACAATGGCAGCTTCCGGCCATGCAGAACCGAATAAAAAAGACGCGCAGAACAAGTGCTTATCGCCCATGCGTTGGCGCGCGCCCGGTGCGTCATCATAGCGTCACCCCATTGCCAGCGGACATCCATCATCGCCATGCGGCCTGAACGAATCGCTGCCATCCTGCTCGCCGCCGGCCCCTCGACGCGCTTTGGCGAGGACGACAAGCTGATGGTCGATTATCGCGGCAAGCCGTTGATAAACCATGCCCTGGCACATGTCGCCTCGCTGCCCTTCGCCCATATGGTCGCCGTGGCACGGCCGATGGAAGAGGCCCCCGTCATCCACCGCAAGCTCGACCGGCGCGGTTATGAGATCGTGGTGAAGGAGGACGCCGCCGCCGACCTGTCCGCCAGCATCGCGCTCGGCCTTGCCAGGGTGGAAGAGATCGCGGCCATCCGCAAGGTGCAGGGCGTGCTCCTGTGCCTTGCCGACATGCCCGATTGCAACCCGACGCACCTCAACCACCTGTGCCTGGCGGCCGAGGACATCCGCTCGGTCGTGGCGAGCACCGACGGTTTCGGGCCGCTATTGCCCGCCTTCATCGGCCGCAAACATTTCCGCGAACTAATGAGCCTGCGCGGCGATCAGGGGCCGCGCGTACTGATGAGCCATGGCAAGCTCATCGAAACCAGCGACGCCGTGCTGCGCGATGTCGATACGCCCGAAGACCTTAGCCGGACGCTATTTGCGATCGGCGGTAAAGCGGAAGTCGACGGCAACCCCGGGTGACAGGCCCGCCGCGCTTTCCCCCGTCCCCACGCCGAAGCGGGCACGGGCCACCGTCGCGGTTCCCGACACGTTGCGCCTGTTCCCGCTGCCCGAAAGCGTGAAGCGGATGGTCTGCGGCGCGCTGACGCCCTTCAGCGACAATGTGCCGCGCGCGATATAGCCGGCCCCCGACCGTTCGGCCCCCTTCGCCGTGAAGATCGCCCTGGGGTGGGCCGCGACGCCGAAGAATTCGTCCCCCGCCAACATGCCGTCCTGCGTGGCATCGCCCATGCTGGCGCTCGCCAAGTCGATCTCCACATGGATGTCGGCGGTTTCGGGCGCGTCAGGGTCCATCGCGATCTTCGCGGTCCAGCGCGAGAAGCTGCCGTTGATCATCTCCGCGCCATTGCCCACGCCAAAGCCGATGCGCCCGCCGGGTTGCACCGTCCACACCGGCGGCGGACCGGCCTTTTCCGGCGCGACAACGACCGCCGCAGCCGCATTGGCAAGAGCGGCATTGTCACCATCGA
This sequence comes from Sphingobium aquiterrae, assembly GCF_037154135.1. Classification (NCBI taxonomy): domain Bacteria; kingdom Pseudomonadati; phylum Pseudomonadota; class Alphaproteobacteria; order Sphingomonadales; family Sphingobiaceae; genus Sphingobium; species Sphingobium aquiterrae. Next base: position 106,442 of record NZ_JBANFL010000012.1, on the reverse strand, counting down.
CAGCCGCATTGCCCGGCGATGACGCCGCATTGTCGGCCCCATCGGCATCGGCCTCATCCCGCGCCATGCTATTGGCGATGGCCGCCTGCACGCTGGCCGCAGCGGGCGCGCTCCTGCCGATCGCCATCTTGCCCAGCGCCATCCCGATGGGGATCAGCGCGATCAGGCCAAGCATCACCACCAGCGATCGCCCCGGCACCATGCGCCAGATCAGCCCGTCACGTATCAGCAGGTGATGGCGCAGCGCGCCCGCGACATGCAGCACGAACAGCGCCAGCCCGATCCAGACGATCACGCTGTGACCGCCCTCGAACAGTTCATGCGCGGCCTGCGGCACGGGCAGATGTGGCAGCGGCACGGTGCCATAGAGCAGCGTCGGCACCTTGATTCTGGCCGTCGACACCAGCGCCCAGCCGGTCAGCGGCGCGCCCAGCATGAAGAGATAGAGCCCGGCATGCACCAGCTTTGCGAGCAGCCCCATAGGGCCGCCCTCCAGCGGCGCGGGCCGCGGCCGCCACCAGCGCACGGCGATCCGCAACAGGGTCAGGGCAAGGATGGTGATGCCGATCGACTTGTGCAGCTGAAAGGCGGCGAACCCGGCCTGCCCCTTGGCATCCGCCATCCCCCAGCCCAGGGATATCTGGAAAAAGAGCAGCGCGGCGAGCAGCCAATGCAGGATGATCGCCGTCAGGCTGTAGCGCTGTGGGGTCATGCAAAGGGTCCTTCCGGCTGTCGTTGCGCGGGCAGAACGCTAACGCAGACGCCCTATGCTGGCCAGAGTCGCGCCGGGAAACGCAGGGTTGCCCGATCCCGGCAAAAAAATTTCCAGCCTCTTGCCGCTACGGCATTGCTTGACGTTAACGTAAAGCGCCCCTCCCGCCCGGATCACCCCCCTTGCACAATCCCCGCTACGGCGCACATTGCTGCGGCACATAAGCTCCAGAGCGGCGAGTCACCGCAGGGAGAGGGAAGACAATGGACGCATATATCTATGATGCCGCCCGCACACCGCGCGGCAAGGGCAAGGCCGACGGCGCGCTGCACGAGGTGACGCCGATCCAGCTGGCGACGCAGGTGCTGCAGGCCTTGCGCGACCGCAACGGCATCGACACCGCCCATGTGGACGACGTGATCCTGGGCTGCGTGACCCCGGTAGGGGAACAGGGCGCCGACATCGCCCGCGCCGCCGTGCTCAACGCCGATTATGCGGAGACGACCGCCGGCGTGCAGATCAACCGTTTCTGCGCCTCCGGCCTTGAGGCCGTGAACATGGCCGCCGCCAAGGTGATGACCGGCGAGGCGGAATTCGCCATCGGCGGCGGCGTGGAGGCGATGAGCCGCGTGCCCATGGCCTCGGATGGCGGCGCCTGGGCGATGGACCCCGCCGTCGCGTTCAAGACCTATTTCGCGCCGCAGGGGATCAGCGCGGACCTGATCGCCACGAAATTCGGCTATTCCCGCAACGATGTCGACGCCTATGCCGTCGAAAGCCAGAAGCGCGCGAAGATGGCGTGGGACGAGGGCCGCTTCGCCCGCTCCGTCCTGCCTATCCACGACGTGATCGGCCAGGTGCTGCTCGATCATGACGAGCATATGCGTCCGGATGCCGACATGCAGTCGCTGGGCGCGCTCAAGCCCGCCTTCCAGGCGCTGGGTGAAGAAATGCCCGGCTTCGATGCCATCGCGCTGCTCAAATATCCCGAGGTCGAGAAGATCAACCATGTCCACCATGCCGGCAACAGCTCCGGCATTGTCGACGGCGCCGCCGCCGTGCTGGTGGGCAGCAAGGCGATGGGCGAGAAATTCGGCCTGAAGCCCCGCGCCCGCATCCGCGCCATGGCATCCATCGGCTCCGAACCGATGATCATGCTGACCGGCCCGGAAAGCGTGGCGGAAAAGCTGCTCCGCCGATCCGGCATGGGCAAGGGCGACATCGACCTGTGGGAACTCAACGAAGCCTTCGCCAGCGTGGTGCTGCGCTATATCGACGCCATGGGCCTGGATACCGGCAACATCAACGTGAATGGCGGCGCGATCGCCATGGGCCACCCGCTGGGCGCCACCGGCGCGATGATCCTGGGCACCGCGCTCGACGAGCTGGAACGCTCGGGCAAGGGCACCGCGCTTATCAACCTGTGCGTCGGCGCGGGCATGGGCACCGGCACCATCATCGAGAGACTGTAGATCGGGTGTAGCGCGCACACCGCGCCGCTCTCCCCATCCCCTTTCGCGAAGGATCACATCATGAAAACCATTCGCTTCGACATTGATGCAGACGGCATCGCCACCCTGACCATCGACGTGCCCGACCAGTCGATGAACGTCATCGGCCCGGACTTCATCGCCGATCTTGGCGCCGCCATCGACCGCATCGCCGGCGAGCCGGAGATCAAGGGCGCCGTCATCTGCTCGGGCAAGGACAGCGGCTTCATGGCCGGCATGGACCTCAAGCAGATGGTCGGCATGCTCACCGCCGCCCGGCTGGGCAAGGCGGACATGGGCGCGGTGTTCGACAGCGTGTTCGTGCTGAACGCGCTGTTCCGCCGCCTGGAAACCTGCGGCAAGCCCATTGCCTGCGCGATAGAGGGCACATGCGTGGGCGGTGGCTTCGAACTGGCGCTCGCCTGCCATTACCGGGTGGTCGCCGATAATCCGAAGATCCAGCTCGGCCTGCCCGAAATCATGGTCGGCCTGTTCCCCGGCGGCGGCGGGTCGCAGCGGCTGCCCCGCATGGTCGGCGTGCAGACCGCGCTCCTCTACATGCTGCAGGGCAAGATGTTCCGCCCGGCGGAAGCCGCGATGCTCAAGGTGGTTGACGCATCCGTTCCGGCCGGTACTACGGTGGCAACCGCGAAGCAGTGGCTCGTGGCCAATCCTGCCGCCAGCGTTAAACCATGGGATCAGAAAGGCTTCAAATTTCCCGGGGGCGCTGGCGGCTTCAACCCCAATTTCGTCCAGACCTTCGTCGGCGCGACCGCAATGACCGCGAAGGAAACGCAGCGGAACATGCACGCGCCCATCGCGCTGCTCTCCGCCGTCTATGAAGGGGCGATGCTGCCCTTCGACCGGGCGATCCGCATCGAAAGCAAATATTTCGCCAAGGTCGTGGCCGATCCGCAGGCCGGCAACATGGTCCGCACCCTGTTCGTCAACAAGCAGGCGGCCGAGCGCGGCGCGCGGCGCCCCAAGGGTGAACCGAAGGCGCCGACGACAAAGCTCGCCATGCTGGGCGCCGGCATGATGGGCGCTGGCATCGCCACCGTCTCCGCCCAGGCCGGCATCGACGTGATCCTGCTGGACCGCGATCAGGCCGCCGCCGACACCGGCAAGGCCCATGCCGAAACGGTGGTGAAGAAACGCATCGGCAAGGGCGTGACGCCCGAACAGGCCGAAGCCATCCTGGCGCGCATCACGCCGACATCCGATTTCGCGCTGCTCAAGGATTGCGATTTCGTGATCGAGGCGGTGTTCGAGGACGTCGGCATCAAGGCGGAGGTGACGAAAAAGGTCGAGGCGGTGCTGGGCGCCGACACGATCTTCGGCTCCAACACCTCCACCCTGCCGATCACCATGCTGGCCAAGGCATGGACGAAGCCGGAAAATTTCATTGGCGTCCATTTCTTCTCGCCGGTCGAGAAGATGCCGCTGGTCGAGATCATCGTCGGCGAAAAGACCGGCCCGACGGCGATCGCCAAGGCGCTGGATTATGTCGCGCAGATCAAGAAGACGCCGATCGTCGTCAACGATTCCCGCGGTTTCTATACCTCCCGCTGCTTCGGCACCTATGTGCAGGAAGGCACGGAGATGCTGGCCGAGGGTGTGAACCCGGCGCTGATCGAGAATGTCGGCAAGCAGCTGGGCATGCCGGTGGGGCCGCTGGCCGTGTCGGACGAAGTCTCCATCGAGCTTGGCCACAAGATCGTGACCGCCGCGAAAAAGGTGCTGGGCGACGCCTACAAGCCGCAGAAGTCCGACGATGTGGCCGCCAAAATGGTCGAGATCGGCCGGCTGGGGCGCAAGAACGCCAAGGGCTATTATGACTATCCCGAAGGCGGCAAGAAGGCGCTGTGGCCGGGCCTGTCGGCCCTGTTCCCGCGCGCGGCGGTGCAGCCCGATGCCGGATCGGTACGCGAACGGCTGCTCTATCGCCAGTTGGTGGAATGCGCCCGCTGTTTCGAGGAAGGCGTGCTGGAAACGCCGGAGGATGGCGATATCGGCGCGATCTTCGGCTGGGGCTTTGCGCCCTATACCGGCGGCCCCTTCAGCCATATGGACATGCTGGGCGCGGCAAAGGTCGTGGAGATACTCGACCGGCTGGCCGCCACCCATGGCGGACGCTTCACGCCCACGGCGCAGTTGCGCGCCATGGCGGCGGAGGGCCGGACCTTCTATGCCGGTGCCGGCGCCCGCAAGGCCGCCTGAACACGCATTCGGCGGCCCGCATCCCTGTTGCGGGCCGCCAATCCCAAAAATCAGGTGCAGCCCCGCCGACGCGCTGTTACGCCCCGACGAAGGACGGGACGGCAAGACATGGCGGAGCGGCATGGATCTTCAGGCAATCATCGCGCAGATCGTCGCCGACATGGCGGAGGCGGAGGATCCCGGCACGGTCGCCACCTATATCCCCAGCCTTGCCAGCGTCGATCCCGGCCAGTTCGGCATCGCCGTGACATTGGCGGACGGCACCCGCTTTGCCGGCGGCGATTGCGACACCGGCTTTTCCATCCAGTCGATCTCGAAGGTCTTTGCGCTCACCCTGGCGCTCGGCAAGGTCGGCGACCAGCTCTGGTCGCGGGTGGGCCGCGAACCCTCGGGCAACGCCTTCAACTCCATCGTCCAGCTGGAGCAGGAAGCGGGCATCCCGCGCAATCCCTTCATCAATGCCGGCGCCATCGTGGTGTCGGACGTCAACCTCGCCTGGCACCAGCCGCGCGAGGCCATCGGCGAGGTGCTGCGCTTCATCCGCTATCTGGCGGAGGACGACAGCATCGCCATCGACGAGAATGTGGCGAAATCCGAACAGGACACCGGCTTCCGCAATATCGCGCTCGCCAATTACATGCGCGCCTTCGGCAATCTGCATCATGATGCGGGACTGGTGCTGGGCACCTATTTCCACCAGTGCGCGATCGAGATGAGCTGCCGGCAGCTGGCCGATGCGGGCCGTTACCTGATGCTGGACGGCCTGCACCCCAATGGCGGGCGCGTCATCTCCCGCAAAAGGGCGCGGCGCATCAATGCGCTGATGCTCACCTGCGGCCATTATGACGCCTCGGGCGACTTCGCCTTTCGCGTCGGCATGCCGGGCAAATCGGGCGTGGGTGGCGGCATCCTGGCGGTCGTCCCGGGTAGGGCATCCATCACCGTCTGGTCGCCGGGGCTCAATGAAAACGGCAATTCGAAACTGGGCACCATCGCCCTGGAACGCCTGTCGGACGAAACCGGCTGGTCGATCTTCAGCGCCGCGAATCGCGTGCCGGGCGACGTGGGTTGAGGTACGGAACATGGCCCGACAGGGTTCGCAAGGCCGAACGGCCGCCCGAGCTTATGCGAGGAAAGCCAGGGCGACGGATGTCGCCACCGGCGCTTGAGGCCAATAAAAATGGTGCGGGCGGTCGGAATCGAACCGACACTCCTTTCGGAACCGGATTTTGAGTCCGGCGCGTCTACCAGTTTCACCACGCCCGCAACGCGCTCGTCATAGCCGCTTGTGCGCGGCACGCAACGGCAAATGTCGTTCAGCACGGTGGTTGCGGTGGCGGGATCATTCGCTATACAGGGGCGTATTCGTGCAGGACATTCGATAATCACATAACGGTAAGGGACAGCCTTTGACCGAACAATCCTCCACGCTCATTCTCTTTGGTGCGACCGGCGATCTTGCCCACCGCATGCTGTTTCCCTCCCTCTACAACCTGCTGTGCGATGCGCTGCTGCCGGCGGATTTCATGGTCATCGCCTCGGGCCGTTCGGAGATGGACGACGAGGGCTTTCGTGCCGATGTCGATGCCGCCCTGCGCAAGTTCATCGGACCCGATCGCTTCGATGAAGCCTGTGCCGCCGACCTGCTGGGCCGAATCATCTACTGCCCGGTCGAGGCCGGCAATGACGAGCAGTTCGCCGCGCTTGCGAAACGACTGGGCGATCGGTTGGAGAAAGGCGTCTCCATCTACCTGTCCACACCGCCGTCGCTCTTCGCGCCGACCGCCGAAGGGCTGGCCCGCGCCGGCATCTCCGGGTCGAACACCCGGATCGCGATGGAAAAGCCGATCGGCAAGGACCTCGCCTCGTCCAAGGTCGTGAACGATGCCATCGGCGCGCTGTTCGACGAGCAGTCCATCTTCCGCGTCGACCATTATCTGGGCAAGGAAACGGTGCAGAACCTGCTGGCCCTGCGCTTTGGCAACATGCTGTTCGAGCCGCTGTGGAACGCCAATGCCATCGACCATGTGCAGATCACGGTCGGCGAAGTCGTCGGGCTGGAAGGCCGGGTCTCCTATTATGACGGCGTCGGCGCGCTGCGCGACATGGTGCAGAACCACATGCTGCAGATCCTGTCGATCCTCGCGATGGAGCCCCCCGCCCGCCTCGATTCGACCGCCGTGCGCGACGAGAAGGTGAAGGTGCTTCGCTCGCTGCGCCCGATGGATGCGGAAAGCGTGAAGACGCTCAGCGTGCGCGGGCAATATACGCCGGGCGCCGTGCAGGGGCAGATCGTCACCGGCTATGCCGACGAGCTGGGCAAGCCCTCCACCACCGAAACCTTCGTGGCGCTGAAAGCCCATATCGACAACTGGCGCTGGACCGGCGTGCCCTTCTACCTGCGCACCGGCAAGCGGATGCCCAGCCGCCAGTCCGAAATCATGATCCAGTTCAAGCCGGTCGCGCACAGCATCTTCGGCAAGCGCGGCGGGGCTTCGGGGCTGGAGCCCAATACCCTGATCATCCGCCTGCAGCCGGAGGAGAATATCCGCCTGCTCATCATGGCGAAGGAGCCGGGATTGAATGGCGTGAAGCTGCGCGAGGTCAGCCTCGACGTGTCGCTGGACCATGAATTCGGCGGCCAGCGGCGGCGCATCGCCTATGAGCGGCTGCTGCTCGACCTGCTGGATGGCGACGCCACCCTGTTCGTCCGCCGCGACGAGGTGGAGGCGCAATGGGTCTGGATCGATTCGATCATCGAAGGCTGGCAGGAGGCCGGCATGAAACCCGCCCCCTATGCATCCGGGAACTGGGGGCCGTCCTCGGCCATTGCCCTTATCGAGCGCGACGGAGCAAGCTGGCATGACTGATCTTCATTCGACCATCGCGGCCGTCACCGAACGGGTCGTGAAGCGCAGCGCCGACCGGCGGCGCAAATATCTCGACCTGATCGAGCGCGGGCGCGACGCGGGCACCAATCGCCAGCGCCTGTCCTGCGGCAACCTCGCCCATGGCTTTGCCGCATCGGAAGGCGACAAGCCGGCGATCCGCGCGGGCGATGCCATGAACATCGGCATCGTCACCGCCTATAACGACATGCTGTCCGCCCATCAGCCCTATGGCCGCTATCCCGAGGCGATCAAGATCGCCGCGCGCGAGGCGGGCATCACGGCGCAGGTGGCGGGCGGCGTGCCCGCCATGTGCGACGGCGTGACGCAGGGTCAGGCGGGCATGGACCTCTCCCTCTTCAGCCGCGACACCATCGCGCTTTCGACCGCCATCGCGCTCAGCCATGCGATGTTCGAGGGCGCGCTGTTGCTTGGCATCTGCGACAAGATCGTGCCAGGGCTGCTGATCGGCGCGCTGCGCTTCGGCCATCTGCCGACCATCCTGATCCCCGCCGGCCCGATGCCCTCCGGCCTTGCCAACAAGGAAAAGGTCCGCGTCCGCCAGCTTTATGCGGAGGGCAAGGTCGGCACCGCCGAGCTGCTGGAGGCGGAAAGCGCGAGCTATCATGGCGCGGGCACCTGCACCTTCTATGGCACGGCCAACAGCAACCAGATGATGATGGAAGTGATGGGCCTGCACATGCCCGGCGCCGCCTTCGTCAATCCGGGCACGAAGCTGCGCGGCGAACTGACCCGATCGGCCGTCCACCGCATGGCGTCCATCGGCTGGGATGGCGGCGATTATCGCCCGCTCGGCCACTGCATCGACGAAAAGGCGATCGTGAACGCGGTGATCGGCCTGCTCGCCACGGGCGGATCGACCAACCATGCGATCCACATCCCCGCCATCGCGCGGGCGGCGGGCATCAGCATCGACTGGACCGATTTTGCCGAGCTGTCGGACGTCGTGCCGCTGCTCGCCCGCGTCTATCCCAATGGATCGGGCGACGTGAACAATTTCCACGCGGCGGGCGGCATGGCCTGGGTCATCCGCGAGTTGCTGGACGCAGGGCTCCTGCATCGGGACATCATGACGGTCGCGCGGCAGGACCTGACCGACTATGGCCGCGAGCCAGTGCTGGAGGACGAAGCGCTGATGTGGGCCGACGCCCCCGTCACATCGCGCGACGACACGATCTTGCGCCCGGTCTCCAGCCCGTTCAGCGCCGACGGCGGCATGAAGCTGCTCTCCGGCAATCTGGGCCGCTGCATCATCAAGGTGAGCGCCGTCGATCCGTCCCGCTGGACGATCGAGGCACCAGCGCGAGTGTTCCACGATCAGGACGACGTGATCCGCGCCTTCAAGGCCGGCGAACTGGAGCGGGACGTGATCGTGGTCGTGCGCTTCCAGGGGCCGCGCGCCAATGGCATGCCCGAACTGCACAAGCTGACCCCCTCGCTCGGCGTGCTGCAGGATCGCGGGTTCAAGGTTGCGCTGCTCACCGACGGACGCATGTCCGGCGCCAGCGGCAAGGTGCCCGCCGCCATCCACCTCTCGCCCGAGGCGCTGGGCGGCGGCCCCATCGGCAAGCTGCGCGATGGCGACATGGTGCGGGTCTGCGCCGTTACCGGCCAGGTCGAGGCGCTGGTGGATGCGGCGGCATGGGCCGCGCGCGAAGCGCCCCCTGCCCCGCCCCCGCCCTATGACACCGGGCGCGAGCTTTTCGCCCTGTTCCGCAATCACAGCGACCTGGCGGAAGCCGGCGCATCGGCAATGCTGGCTGCCATGGAAACGGAAATCTGACATGGCGATCGACATTGTTGCAGCCGACATCGGCGGGACCAACGCCCGCTTTGCCCGCGCGTCCATCGACGATGCCGGCAATCCCACCCTTGGCACCGTCCGCAAATATAAGGTTGCGGAATATCCCAGCCTGCAATCCTGCTGGAACGCCTTTGCGCGGGACGAGGCGGAGCCTTTGCCCGACAGGGCGTCCATTGCCTTTGCCACGGCCATCGGCCGGGATGTCATCAAGCTGACCAACAGCAACTGGGTGATCCATCCCGATACGCTGGACGAGGATCTGGGGCTCTGCTCCCTGCATCTCGTCAATGATTTCGAGGCCGTGGCCCATGCCATATCGCGCCTGCCGGCCGATAATCTGGAGCTGCTCTTCGGCCCCGAGCAGCCCATGCCGCAACGGGGCACGGTGACGATCCTTGGCCCCGGCACGGGGCTGGGCGTTGCGATGATCGCGTTCGACAAGGGCAAGCCCCATGTCATCGCGACGGAGGGCGGCCATCTGGACTTTGCGCCGCTGGACGCCATCGAAGGGCGGATCGTCGATTATCTGCGCGACAAGTTCCTGCGCGTGTCCACCGAACGGATCGTCTCGGGGCCCGGCCTCAACAATCTGTACAAGGCCATGGCCACCATCGGCCATGAGCGCGTCACCCTGATGGAAGACGCCGAATTGTGGCAGGCCGCGCTGGAGGGAACCGATGCGTTCGCCATGACGACGCTGGAGCGCTTCTGCCTCTGCTATGGCGCGGTGGCCGGCGATCTGGCACTGGCGCAGGGTCCGCATCATGTGGTGCTGGCCGGGGGACTCACCCAGCGGATGCGCCACATGCTGCCCACCAGCGGCTTTCACGATCGCTTCGTCGCCAAGGGACGGTTCGAGGGGCTGATGCGCTCCATCCCCATCCATCTGGCGACGCATGAGGAAATCGGCCTTTTCGGCGCTGCCGCGGCCTATCGGGAGAATGGACAATGAATTTGAGCGTCGACGACATCATGGAATTGGCACCGGTCATCCCGGTGCTGGTGATCGAAAATGTGGCGGATGCCGTGCCGATCGCGCAGGCGCTCGTCGCCGGCGGCCTTTGCGCGCTGGAAGTCACGCTGCGCACCCCCGCCGCGCTTGAGGCCATTGCGGAGATGGCAAAGGTGCCGGGCGCGGTCGTCGGCGCCGGCACGGTGCTCAACCCCGCCCAGCTGGACGACGCGCTGAAGGCCGGCGCCCGGTTCATCGTCAGCCCCGGCCTCACCGAACCGCTGGGCAAGGCCGCGATCGCCAGCGGCACCGCCTTTCTCCCCGGCACCGCGACCGCGGGCGACATCATGCGCGGCATGGACATGGGCCTTTCGCGCTTCAAATTCTTCCCGGCGGAAACCTCGGGCGGCATTGCCGCGCTCAAGGCCCTGGCCGCGCCCTTCCATCAGGCGCGCTTCTGCCCGACCGGCGGCATCAAGTTCGAAACGGCGGGCAACTGGCTGGCCGAGCCCGCCGTGAAATGCGTCGGCGGCAGCTGGCTGATCCCCAAGGGGCCGGTCAACCCCGCCCGCATCGAGGAACTGGCAAAGGCCGCGCACGCGCTGATCGCCTGATCGGCTGCCTGTCTTCACCCCCGCCGGTGTCGCGCCCGGCGGGGAAGCCATGGACGAATATCCGTCCTGGAACGGCTGATTAAACGCATTTCCCGAGCCGTCAGGCGATTGGCTGCATCGAACGGCGTTCCCACCGGACTGGAAATCGCTCTCTATCCCTGATCGACCGCGATTTCTTAACCAGCGATCGGAACCGATCGCTTGGAAATCGCCCTAGCGGGTTGCGCCCCACAGGCTTTCCGCGCGCACCTTGCCCTTGCGGCCGCCGATGTCGAAGCTGCACCACCCCGCCGAACAGCCACTGATCCGGCCCACGACGCCGGGTTCGACACGGAAGGCAACGGGCGCGCGATCATCGGCCGATTCACGCATCATCGCGATGTCGCCCACGACGATCGCCGTCGTCCGGTCGCTCAACAGGCGGACATGCATCCACCCCTGCGCGCCCGCCGAATCCTCGACCTTGCGCCAGTTGCCATGCACCTGCACCACTTTCACCGGCAAATCGCGGCGGCGATAGACCCAGTTCGACGGATAATCGAGGCTCGGCCCCACCCGCATGCGCGCTTCGTCGGCGGCGATCGAGGCCCAATAAGGCACCGGGCGGCCCTCCGCCAAGGCGCGGTCGCCAACGACCATGAGCATGAGGGCAAGGAACAGCGCCGCAAGCGGCAATCGGAAGAGAGTATTCATCGGCTATTGCTCTTGTTCGGTTGCGCGCGATGGCACGCAGACCTGCTGATAGCAAGTCCGCGCCATGCTGTTCAACCATTGCGCTGCACCTTGATGGCGATGCCTTAGCGAAGCCTTTACGCGCCGGGTCTATGCAGCATCCATATTCCGTCGCCTCATGCTGGAACGAACATGGCCCCGATCCGCGCCCCATTGCCGCTGCCTGCCGCCGGTGGCGAAGGCTGACATCATGACCGTCGCCATCGCCATCTTCGCACATGACGAGGAACGCCGCATCGCCCACTGCCTGGGCAGCCTGCCGCTACACCGGCCGGACCTGCGCTTTCACCTGCTGGTCAACGGATCGACCGACCGCACGGCAATCATCGCGCGCCGGTTCCTGGAAGGCATGCCGAACGCGCAGGTGCATGATCTGCACCCCGGCGGCAAATCGCGCACCTGGAACCGCTTCGTGCATGAAATCGCAGGCCCGCACGATGCCTATGTCTTCATGGATGGCGACGCGGAGATCGCGCCGGGGTCCATCGATGCGCTCGTCTCCGCCCTTGCGAAGAACCCCGCCGCCAATGGCGCGGCGGGCATGCCGCTCAACGGCCGGCATCATCGGCTCTATCGCGAGACGATGAAGGCCGAAGGCGGGCTGTTCGGCGATCTCTATGCCCTGTCCGGCGCCTTCGTCGCGCAAATCCGGGCGCGCGGCCTGTCCCTGCCGGAGGATCTGATCGGGGACGATGGCCTTGTCTGTGCCTGGGCGATGACGAACCTTGGCACCGACGCGGATTGGGACAAGGATCGTGTGATCCCCTGCGAGGATGCCGGTTTCCTGTGCGAGCCCGTGGGCCTTGCCAATCCCGTCACCTGGCGGGTCCAGTATCGGCGGATGATCAACTATTCGGTGCGTTATTTCCAGAACCGCATCGTCTCGGCCATCATGGCACGGCAGGGCCCGGCGGGCCTGCCCGCCCGGCTTTCCGATCTTTACGCCGATTCGCTGCCCCGGCTGAAGCCGCGCCCCGGCATCACCGGCTGGTTCGATCGCAAGGCACTTGCCCGGATGCGGTCAGCCTCGGCCTGAAAGCTCGCGATGCCGCAGGAAGGATAGCGTCGCCTCTTCCGCGCTCCGATAGGCTTCCTGGAACTCCTCGCTCCAGTACATCAGGTCATCGAGCGGAATGCGCTCACCGCTGACGGCGCAGAGCACGAAATGCCCTGGCCGTACGACGTCATAATGCGGCGTGCCATAATGCAGCACCGCCAATCCTGGAACATCCGCCATCAGTCGCCCGTCAGGATGCGGTCCACCAACTGCTTCACCGTGGGGACGAAGCCGTTGGAGTAGAAGGGGTCCTGCTTGAACTTGTAGGCGCCATGGCCGGCGAACATCAGGTTCTGGTCCACCGGGCCGCCATGGGCGATGTCCTGCAGGGTCTTCTGGATGCAGAAGCTGCGCGGATCGGCAAGGCGGCCGGTCGAGTTGGTCTCGCTGTCCATCCAGGACGAAAAGGCGCATTGCGACAGGCAGCCCATGCAATCGGTCTGGTCCTTGCGGATATCGGCCTTCTCGGCCTCGCCCACGAAGACCAGCGTATTGTCAGGCGTCTTGAGGCCGGAGGTATAGCCCTCGCCCACCCAGGCGCGCGCGCGCAACAGGTCGTTGCGCGTCACCCAGAAATTCTTGCCCTTCACGCCGACATCCAGCTGATGGGTATGGTCGCCCGCCTGCTCCATGCTGAACGCGATCTGCCGCTCGGAGCGGTGCTCCAGATTGCGCAGGAAAGGATTGCGCACCGCCGAGCTGTAGAAACCCGTCGGCGAGAAGCGGTGGAGCAGGATGTCGCCTTCCTCCAGCTGGGTCAGGCGATCCTTCCACTCCTGCGGAATGGGGCTTTCCTGCGTCAGCAGCGGCCGCGTGCCGAACTGGAAGGCGATCGCGCCCAGCTCGGGATTGTCGATCCAGTCGTTCCAGTCGCGCAGATACCACACGCCGCCGGCCATCACGATCGGCACTTCGTCCGAAATGCCGCCCTCGCGCATGGTGTCGCGCAGCGCCTTCACGCGGGGATAGGGATCTTCCGGCTTCAACGGGTCTTCCGCGTTGGACAGGCCGTTATGGCCTCCCGCCAGCCAGGGGTCTTCATAGACCACCGCCGCCAGCCATTCCGCCGCCTTGGAATAGGCCCGCTTCCACAGCGCGCGGAAGGCGCGGCCGGAGCTGACGATCGGCAGATAGGAGACATTGTAGGATGCCGCTATCTCGCTGAGCTTGTAGGGCATGCCCGCGCCGCAGGTGACGCCCGCCACCATGCCGCGCGTCCGCTCCAGCACGCCGTGCAGCACGCGCTGCGCACCGCCCATTTCCCACAGCACGTTGATGTTGATCGCGCCCTTGCCGCCGGCGATGTCGAAGGCGCGCTTCACCTGCTCCACGGCCCCCTCGATGGCGTAGGCGACCAGTTCTTCATGCCGGTCGCGCCGCGTGCGGCCGTGATAGATCTGGGGGATCAGATTGCCGGCGGCATCATAGCTGTCGGCATTCACCGCTGAAACCGTGCCGATGCCGCCCGCAGCCGCCCACGCGCCCGAACTCATATGGTTGGACACGGCGACACCCTTGCCGCCTTCCACAATCGGCCACACTTCGCGGCCGCCATAGACGATCGGCTTCAAACCCTTGAACAATCTGGTCTCCCCAACGCAACTGCGCCCTCCGCCCCAGAGGGCAAAGTCTGCCTATAGCAGATTTTTACCTGGGCTACGGAAAATCTGGCGCGCGTCTAACGCAAAAGCGCGGGTCTGGCCAGCGCTTCCCCATAAAGGCGCGCATAGGCTTCCACCATCGCCGGTTCGCCATAATGGGCGAAGGCTTTTTCACGATTGGCCATGCCCAGCGCCCGCCGAAGCGCCGCATCCTCGACCAGCCGTTTCAACGCGGTTGAAAATGCCGTTTCGTCCATGGCCGGGACGACCAGCGGCCGGTTTTCCGGCGCGACCATGGCCATGACGTCGCCGACATCGGTGGAGACCACAGGCAACCCCGCCGCCATCGCCTCCACCAGCGAAATCGGGAACTGCTCGCTGTCGGACGAGAGCGCGAAGATGTCGAACAACCCCACGAAACGATGCGGATCGGGCAGGAAGCCGGCCATGTGCAGGTCATCCATCCCGAGTCCCGCCGCTTCCGCAACAATCGCCGCGCGGTCCGCGCCGTCCCCCACGATCACCAGTTGCAACCGGTCGTGCAGCGGCGCCACCGCGCGCACCAGCCGGCGGATGTTCTTGACCGGCCGCAACCCCGCCAATGTGCCGACCAGCAGCTTGCCCGGCGCGCGGACAAGGCCGGGGATGGCGCCCGGCGCGGGTGGCTGCGCATAGGCGTCCAGCGGGATGCCGTTGGGGATGAAGCTCAGCCGCCGCTCGGGCTGATGCCAGGCGGTACGGGCGATGTCGCGCAGTACGGTCGACGGCACCACCAGCGCATGGGCGCTGCCCAGCGCGATCCGGCGGTAGCGGTTGCGCCGGGGCTTCAGGCCGGCGGTTTCGTCCTCGTTGAAGCCATCCTCATGATGGATGATCGGCGGCAGGCGCATGAAGGGCGAGAACAGCCGATGCGCCATCACGCCATCCATCGCCCCCCAATTATAGCTGAGGACCAGATCGTAACCCGCCATGCAGCGCGCCAGCGCATGGAAGTGGCGCGGCCCCATCCGCCCGGCCAGCGCCGGCGCTTGCGGAAAATCCACCGCCACCGCCGGATCGATGGCGGCGCGCGCGCCCGATTGCGCGGGGAAGCCGTTGAGGATGCTGTGCCTCAGCCGCCCGCCCCACAGGTTCATCAGGCGAACGGCGCGCGCTTCCTTGCCGCCCAGGTTGAAACTGCTGTGCAGGTGCAGGATGCGCGGCGGGCGTTGATCGCCCGGCGTCGATCCCATGTCAGCCCGCCTTCAGCACGCGATCGAGCAATGCCTCGATGGCGCCGATCGCCTCGGGCTCCACCAATATCGGCGTGTGGCCGACGCCGGGCACCGTGACATATTCGGCAGACGGCCCGATCCGCTCCACCATCTGCAGCGCGGTCTGATCGCTCAGCAGATCGGACAATGCGCCGCGCAGGATCAGCGTCGGCATCCCTGAAAACGGCGCGATGGCGGGCCACAGGTCCACCCCCGCTTCGCCGCCCGGTATCTTCAGCGGCTCGGCGATGCGCATGTCGTAATCCAGCACGACACGGCCGCTGCTGTTCAGCCGATAGAGCCGCTTGGCCATCGCCAGCCAGTCTTCCAGCCCATAGTCGGGATAGACGTCCGCATTGTTCTCCGCCAGCGCGCGGGCGGCATGCACCCAGGTCTGGTGCGTGCTGCCCGACCCGACATAGCCGCGAATCCGGTCCAGCCCGGCTTCCTCGATCTGCGGGCCGATGTCGTTCAGTATCGCGCCGGCCATGCGCCCCGCCCCGGTCGCGGCCATCAGCATGGTGATGATCCCGCCCAGCGAGGTGCCGACCGCGACGAAGCGAGTCAGCGACAGATCGGCGAACAGCCGTTCCAGATCGTGCAGATAGGTGAGCGGCACATAGGTCATCGGGTCCTTGGCATAGGCGCTTTCGGACCGTCCCCGCATGTCCGGGCAGATCATCCGCCATTGCCCGGCCAGCTTCGACGCCAGCGGCTCGAAATCGCGCGCGTTGCGCGTCAGCCCCGGCAGGCAGAGCAGCGGCGGGCGCCCATCTTCGCCGCCCGGATAATCGCGATAATGCAGCCTCAGCCCGTCAGGGGACCACCAATATCCATCTTTATATTCGGCCACGCTTGATCCCTTCGCCACGCCGGCCCCATATTGCGCTATGCGCCCCACCTCGCAAGCTGCCATTTTCACACCGGAACGATCCATCGCCCTGCTGGGGGAAGGCATCGCCGATCCGGTTTCCCCTGCCGATTTCCCCAAGACGATCCTGCGCTTCCGCAACGATCGCCATGCCCGCGCCGTGGGGCTGGACGGGCTGACCGACGCGCAGTGGATCGCCCATTTCGGCCGCTTCGCGCCGCTGGAAGGCAGCCTGCCCCGGCCGCTGGCGCTGCGCTATCACGGGCATCAGTTCCAGGTCTACAATCCCGACATCGGCGACGGGCGCGGCTTCCTGTTCGCGCAGCTGCGCGACGAGCGGGGCCGCCTGCTCGACCTTGGCACCAAGGGGTCGGGGACGACGCCATGGAGCCGGTCGGGCGATGGCCGGCTGACGCTGAAGGGCGGGGTGCGCGAAATCCTGGCGACCGAAATGCTGGAGGCGCTGGGCGTTAACACCAGCAAGACCTTCTCGCTGATCGAGACCGGCGAGGCGCTGATGCGCGGCGACGAGCCCTCCCCCACGCGCTCCGCCGTGCTGGTACGCCTCAGCCATTCGCATATCCGCATCGGCACCTTCCAGCGCGCGGCCTATGAACAGAATGCGCCGTTGATGGAGCGGCTCGTCCATTATGCGCTGGAACAACTTTACGGCGAAACGCCGGGCGAAGAGCCCGCGGCCCAGTTGCTCGGCCGGGTCGTGGAACGCACCGCCGATCTTGCCGCGAGCTACATGGCCGCCGGCTTCGTGCATGGCGTGCTGAACAGCGACAATATCAACGTCACGGGCGAGAGCTTCGACTATGGCCCCTGGCGCTTCACGCCATTGTGGGACCAGAACTTCACCGCCGCCTATTTCGACCGTCAGGGCCTCTATCGCTTCGGCGCGCAGGCGGAAGCGATCCACTGGGACGTCGCCCAGCTCGCCGTCTCCCTGCGCCTGCTGTCCGAAGCCCAGCCCCTGATCGCGCAACTGGAGCGCTTTCCCGATCTTTATGCCGATGCGATGATCCGCCGCTTCTTCTGGCGGCTGGGGCTGGAGCCGGGCGATCACCGGGCCGCCGCCGCCTTCGCCCAGGCCGCCGTGCGTGGCATGATGGCGACCGACACGCCGATAGACCGCTTCTTCTTCGACTGGCGTCATGGCGTCATCGCCAATGCCATCCACTATGCCGGCGATGCCTGGAACGATGCGCGGGCGGCGGTGCAGGGCTTCACGCCAACGGGCACGCGCGATCATCCCTATTGGTCGACCGAGGCACCCTGTTCCCTGTATATCGAGGAGGTCGAGGCGATCTGGTCCGCCATCGACACGCAGGACGATTGGGGGTCGCTCCACGCCAAGGTCGCCGCCATCCGCGCCATGGGCGATGCGCATGGCGCCGCCCCGCCGCCGCCCTGAAGCCTACGAGCGCCTCGTTCCACCACCCCTTTGCAAGCCCTGAAAATTTGGTCCATATGTCGCCCATGTCGCGCACCCTGATTTCGACGGAACCCGCCACCGGCGCGCATTTATGGGAAGGGGCGATCAGCGACGTCGCTGCCGAAGCGGAGCGCGCCCATGCCGCCTGGAGCAGCTGGGCCGCGCAGCCGCTGTCCTTCCGCATCGAAACCATGCGCCGCTTCGCCAATGCCGTCCGCCGTTCCGAAGCCGCGCTCGCGGACCTCATCGCCCGCGAAACCGGCAAGCCGCTCTGGGACGCGTTGACCGAGGTGTCCGCCGTCATCAACAAGGTGGATATCTCCATCGCCGCCTATTCCGAACGCACCGGGCAGAAGCGGCTGGAAGGGGCGATGGGCGCACGGCAGGCGGTGCGGCACAAGCCCCATGGCGTCATGGCCGTGCTTGGCCCCTATAATTTCCCCGCGCACCTGCCCAACGGCCATATCGTGCCGGCGCTGATCGCGGGCAACGCCGTGCTGTTCAAGCCTTCGGAAAAGACGCCAGCCGTGGGTGCGATGCTGGTCGACCTCTATCATGAGGCCGGCGTGCCGCAGGACGTCGTGCGCCTCGTCATCGGCGGGCCGGATGAAGGGCGCGCGCTCACCGCCCATCCCGCCGTCAACGGCATCCTCTTCACCGGCTCGGCCTCCACCGGCATCGCCATCAACCGCGCCTTCGCCACGCAGCCCAACAAGATCCTGGCGCTGGAGATGGGCGGCAACAACCCCATCGTCGTGTGGGACACGCCCGACCTGCCGAGCGCAGCGGCGCTGGTCGCCCAGTCCGCCTTCCTCTCCTCCGGCCAGCGCTGCACGGCGGCCAAGCGGCTGGTGGTGAAGGACAGCATGGCCGAGCCGCTGCTGCAGGAAGTGAAGCGGATCGCCGACCGCATGATCATCGATCACCCCCATGCCGATCCCGTGCCCTATATGGGACCGGTGATCGACATGCAGGCGGCCGACAGCCTGACCGAAAGCTTCCTCATCCTGATGAGCGGCGGCGGGCGGCCGATCAAGCATATGAGCCGCCCCAAGGACGGTCTGCCCTTCGTCTCGCCCGCAATCATCGACGTGACGACGATGAGCGAGCGCCCCGACATCGAACTGTTCGGCCCGCTGCTCCAGGTGATCCGCGTGCCGGATTTCGAGGCCGCCATCGCGGAAGCGAACAACACCCGCTACGGCCTGTCCGCCGCACTGATCGGCGGATCGCCCGAACAATATGACCAGTTCTGGGCCAATGCCCATGCCGGCATCGTCAACTGGAACCGGCCGACCAACGGCGCCTCGTCCTCCGCGCCCTTTGGCGGGGTCGGCATTTCGGGCAATCATCGCCCCAGCGCCTATTATGCGGCGGATTATTGCGCCTATCCGGTCGTCTCGTCCGAAGCGGACCAGCCCCGCGCCTCCATGGGCGTCGGCATGGCGGAGATCGACGTCAAGGCCATGGGCGACTGAGCCCGCCTCAGCGCATCATGTCGGCATAATCGTCCGGGCAGGATGCCGGGCGATGCCGCATCGCCTGCGCGCTTACCAGATCGCGCCGGGCATGGACATAGAAGGCCCGGCCCTGCTTCGTCGCCCGCACCGCCGCCACGCACAGATAGTCGCGGCCGAGCGCCGCCTTGAGCAGCGGCACGGTCTGCGCGTTGAGGCGCGGGATGACCGGGCTGTTCGCCGTGACGATGGCGCCGGGGCGGCTGGCAAGCACGCGGCGCATTTCCGCGACGGCATCGACGCCGATGGCGCGCTTCTCCACATCGTTGCTCAGATGATCGGGATAGGCATAGCGCGTGGGAATGCAGGCATTGCTGGTCATATAGAGTATTGCCGGGCCATCGAAGATGAACAGGCACTGCCCGTCGCGCACATAGGGCCGGGTCGCCTCCGTCAGGCGCATCAGCCCCGCGCGCTTGGCGCGTTGATAGGCGGCATCGGGCGTGCCGGACCAGAACAGCGCCCAGAAGGCCAGCACCGCCGCCGCCGTGACGCCGATGGGCGTGGCGACCAGCATCGGCGCGATGACGATGAAGGCCGGCAGCAGGACCGGCAGGAAATAATGATCGTAGAAATTGCCGATCATCACGAAGCCCAGGATCGCCGATGCCAGCCAGCCGACGAGAAAGGCGAAATCGTCCCGACGATCCTTGCCAGCGATCTGCCGGCCCGTAATCTGCCAGTGCCGCATCAGGCCGAAGCTGCCGACGATGGCGAGCGGCGGCGTCGTCGCGAGGAAAAAGCCCCCCGCCATGCGCAGGAAGCTGTCGCTCAGCCGGCCACGGTCGAAAATGGACAGGAAATTCGCGTAGATGAATGCGTGCAGATGCCCGGTCGCCGCATACCAACCCGTGGCGATCAGCGTCGGCAGGAGCGCGATGACGCCATAGCCGATGGCGATGGCCATGATGCGCATCGGCGCCATGCCGGCACGCCACAGCCGCCACAGGAACCACGCGCCAAAGAACATGCCTTCCATCACGGCGGTATATTTGATCTGCAGGATGCACCCGCACAGCAGCATCGCCCAGCCGCCCAGCCGCGCGATCTTGCCGGCATCCCCGGCCCGGCCCGCGTCATTGGCGCACAGGCACAGCCACACCGCGCCCATCGTCAGCAGATTGTAGAAGACCGGCGACTGCCCCGCCCCGCCCGAATAGACATTGAGCCAGAGCAGATAGAGCAGACCCGAAGCGGTCGCCCCAAAATTGCCGCAGGCCCGGCGCGCGACCAGCCAGATCATGCCTGCCGTCACGCCTGCAAAGACTGATGCAAGCAGCTGATATTGCATGAACCCTTCGCCACCCAGCAGGCGGGAAAAGGCATAGATCAGGAACAGGCCAATCGGTTTGCGGTCCCAGATGTCGACATAGGGCAAGGCACCGTGCAGCATCCGGTCGCCGACCAGCAGGTAGAATTGCTCGTCCAGGAACACGTCCGGATTGCCATAGACCGGACTGCGCCAGAGGATGGCGAAGACGAGCAGCGCCCAGAAGGGCCAGTAACGGATCACGGCATCGACAGCATTGGCGATGGGCGCACGGGCGCCGGAGGCATCCTTGCCCTGCACCATACCGTCACGCTCCGTTCCCAATGCCAGCCCCATGCCCGTCACGCCTGTCTCCTTCGCCTGCCGCCATGCCATGTCATGGTTGCCGTCCCGTTAAGATAACCCACGTAGCGCCGCGCGGTGGGCATGGACCAGCGCCCCTCGCCACCCTACATTGCCGCCATGTTCGATCTCTCTGCGCCCGATGCGGCCGACAAGCCCGCCCTTTACGCCGATCTGCTGAGCGCCGCCGAAGCGCTGACCGCAGGCGAGGCGGATGTCGTCGCCAATATGGCCAATCTCTCCGCGCTGCTGTGGCAATATCTGCCCGATCTCAACTGGGCCGGTTTCTATCGGCTCGTGGACGGCGAACTGGTGCTTGGCCCCTTTCAGGGCAAGGCGGCCTGCATCCGCATCCCGCTGGGCAAGGGGGTCTGCGGCACGGCGGCTGCAACGCTGGAAACGCAGTGCGTCGCCGACGTCCATGCCTTTCCCGGCCATATCGCATGCGATGCGGCCTCCGCCTCCGAAATCGTGGTGCCGGTGGTGGACGACCGGGGCCTGATCGCGGTCATCGACCTCGACAGCCCGCGCCCTTCCCGCTTCGATGCGGAGGATGCCGCCGGGCTGGAGGCGCTCGCCGCCCGGATCGCGCCCCTGCTGCGACAGCGTTAACCTTTTCCCGCCTGCCCCGCCGGGCCAACCTGCCCCGATTCAGGACAGCGGCATCCCCTACAATCCGTGGAAGGCCGCGCCTGTCGATGCTAAACAGCGGGTTAAGGCCGCGCCGGCCCCTGGGCTGCGCGCGGCGGCGGCAGAAGGGGATTGTTAACCATGCGGACGTTTATCATTACTGGTCTGATGCTGGGCGGCGCGTGCCTGACCGAGCCTGCCATGGCCGCTCCCGACTCGCCCGCGCCTGCCCCGCAGACCATGGCCGGCCGCGCGTCCGCAACGCCCCGCCCTGCCATGTCCCCGGCCATGCACCGCTGGGGGCCGCGCGTCGATGGCCGCTGGTATGCGGGCATGCACGCGCCGGGCGGCTGGGCCGCCTATCGCCGGCCGGTCGCGGGCATCATCCTGCCGCGCTACTGGATTCAGCCCAGCTATTATATCGGCAATTATGCGACCTATGGCCTGCCCGCCCCGCGCGAAGGCTATGGCTGGTCGCGCTATTATGACGATGCCGTGCTGACCGACCGCTATGGCCGGGTGATCGACAGCCGTCATGACATCGCCTGGGACCGCTATGATGGCGGCTATGACGACGCCCCCTATGGCGATGAGCCACGGCGCCGGGACGATGGCCTTGGCGGCGCGGTGATCGGCGGTGTCGTCGGCGGCGTGGCCGGCAATCGCATCGCCGGCCGTGGCAACCGCACGGAAGGCACCATCATCGGCGCGGGCGTCGGCGCCATAGCGGGCGCCGCCATCGACAAGGCCGAAGACCGGCGCGACAGGGCCGAGGATCGGCATCCACGCCGCCATGACAGCCCGCCGCCGCGTGCCTATGACGATGACGATCGCGTCACCTATAATAATGAATATGACGGGCGCTGGGTCGGCACCTGGCATGGCGACGACGGCTCGACCTATAGCGGCGAATATCGCGGCCGCTATGAGGGGACGGTGCCGCCGCCGCGCGCCGCGCATTGGGTCGATGGCGAATCCCCGGCCTATGGGCATCCCGGCGGATATTACGCCAATGGCTATTATTACCCTGCGCCCACCGTCACCACGATCGTCATCCAGCCGGCGACCACGACCTCTTATGTGACGGAAGAGGTGGTCTATACCGCTCCTCGGCGCAGCTGGAAGCCCAGGCGCGTAGTGCCCAAGGCCCGTTGCGACTGCAAATAGGATATCTGTCGGACATAGAAATGGCTTCGATTCAAAAGGATCGAAGCCATTTCTATTGTCAGGCCGGAAGTGCCGGCGGTAGGCCGCCGGCAGGGGCGCCAGCCTATTTCCGGAACAGGGTCGAAATCTCCGGCGGCATCGGCGCCCGGCCCTGACCGGCGACCTCGCGAATGGCCTCCACCTGCTCGTCGGGATCGAACCGCACCCAACCCGAACGCCCCAGCCGTTCCAGCGGACGATAACGGATCTTGTACTGCATCCGCTGCGATCCTTCGACCCAATATCCCAGATAGACATAGGGCAGCCCGGCACGGTGGGCGCGCAGGATATGATCCATGATGATGAAATTGCCCATACCGGGGCGATCGGCCCGATCCGGATCGAAAAAACTGTAGATCATGGACAGCCCGTCGCCCTGGCGATCGGTCAGGCAGGCGCCGACCAGGCGGCCGGGCCGGCCATCCTCGCTGCGCTCCCGATATTCCACGATCTGGCTGTCGACGGGGGTCTGCTCGACCATGTCGGCATAATCCATCTCGTCCATCTCGGTCATGCCGCCGCCGGGGTGGCGTGCACGCAGATAGCGCTGCAGCAGCGTATATTGCTCATCGGTCGACCATGGGCGGCAGGCCGTCACCACCAGGTCGGCATTGCGCCGCAGCAGCTTGCGCTGCGTGGCATTGGGCCGGAACTCGCCGGCCACGACCCGCACCGAAACACAGGCGGAACAATCCGCGCAGCTCGGCCGATAGGCGACATTCTGGCTGCGGCGAAAGCCGATGCGGCCCAGCGCGTCGTTCAGCTCGGACGCGTGTTCGCCCGAAAGCTCTGTAAAAACCTTCCGCTCGCTCCGGCCCGGCAGATAGGGGCAAGGGCTCGGGTTGGTGACGAAGAAGCGAGGGAAGCGGAAAGGAGCGCTCACTTGATGTCCCGTTGTTTAGGATGCGACCGGGAAACATTATGACCCGGCACCCCGGAAATTAAAAGCGCGTTTACCACGGATTACGACCGTCCGGTTAACCCTTGCCGCCTATGTCGGAAACAGCACCGGATGCGCGCCTGCACGACATGCCGCATCCCGATGCAAAGGCTGGCGAAACTGCGCCGAACCATACCGATTATTTACCATGCCGCTATACATGGAGACACCAATATGTCATATCTGGTGAGGGCGCAGTGAAGACACTGAAAAAGAGCGAAGGCGCCTTAGGAAATGAGGACGCCGAAATGGAAAATGCTGGAGATGCCCGCTTGGGCTTGTCTTATAATAATCGACGATCGGTTGAAGCGATCGACGATAGGGTCGAAATCCGCCCAGAAGGCTTTTTGGCCAAGAATCCGGTAGCGTCGATGCAAGCCGCGCTTGCATTCGAGCTTAGCGGTGGCACGCCGCTGGAATATCCGGATCGCTCTTTTATCGATGGTTCGATCGAAACCATGTCTCGCATCGCCGGCCCTGTCGCCATGGTCGCGACCATGGCCGCTGCGGCCTGGGCTGTCGGGCTGATCTGAAAAACCGTTAGAATAGCCTGACGGGCGCAGCGCTGGGGCACTGCGCCTGTCTTTGCGTGGGCATCTTTGTGTGGCCGCCCTTGCGTGGCACGGCCCTGTGCATAGCGCGACGACGTCCTCATGGCTGCGGCGCTACAGCCACCTCCGCCTGCAGAGATTTCCCGTTCACCGATGGAACCATAGTGGGGCGATCCGCGTTCCTACTCGCCTGATCATCTCCTCCGCCCATGACGCTGGTCTTATTCCAGGGTTCTTCCACACGGAATGCAGGCCGCCGCAGCATACCGCATTTGCGAAAAACAGAAAGAAAGTCGAAGGCAACATGATGCGCTGCCGGGCAAATCCCCATAGCCGCCCCAGTCACATCAAAGTAATGATGGAACAAACGTTGAGCAAACCGGATCAATCCGAACTCAACATTATTGATGCAGCGGTGCAACAGTCGGCGCGATGTTAACCATAAATGAACATGATTGCGATACGCCCAATGGGGGCAGGATTGGGATGAACAGGCCCTTTCAGGCGATTGCGGACCCAATTCGCATGTGCAACACCAACTTCTTGCCTAACCCCTGCCATTTAGACTATAGCAAAAGTTAACAATGTCCGCGGTATCAAAAATGCCGCGGTGCAGCGGTCGGCAGATTCGGTTCAACACTATTCCCGAGTGAGATCGTGACGAAGATCGACCTTTCCACCAGTGCAACGGCCGCGATCGCCAGCCAGTCCTCCTCGAGCAAGCAATTCTTGCGCCTGCGGCTCTATGCAACCTTGCTGGTGGCGGATGCGGTTGCGATCGTGATCGGCTTCCTGCTCGCCGGCCTGCCCCAGCATGCGAACTGGACATCGACGGGCGGCTTCAACCTCGCCCTCATCGTCATCCCCCTCTATGGGCTGCTGGCCTTCAACAATCAGGCTTATGGGCTGCCGGCTCTGAAGAGTACGTCCTACAGCCTTGAAAAGGCGCTGCTCGCGCTTGGCGCGACGGTGCTTGCCATCTTCACCGTTGCGTTCCTGCTGAAAGCGCCGCTGGCCATTTCGCGGCTCGCCTTCGGTTTCGGCGTCATCGCGTCGGCCGCGCTGATCGTGCTCCAGCGGCTGTTCATCATCCGCCATGTCCGCCAGGTGCATGACTGCGCCCTGATCTCCGAGCTAGTGATCGTAGACAATGCCGATCCCGTGCTCCGGTCCGGCGCGGAGGTCGTCTACGCACGACAGGCGGGAATCGAGCCCGACCTCAACGATCCGCGCATGCTCAACCGACTCGGCATCGTCCTGCGCTCGCATGATCGCGTGATCGTCCACTGCGCGGAGGATCGCCACGCGGACTGGGCGCTGCTGCTCAAGGGATCGAACGTCACCGGTGAAATCGTCGTGCCGGGCTTTGGCGATGTCGGCGTCGTCGGCATCGGATCGTTCAACGGCAACGATACGCTGGTGGTGGCGCGCGGGCCGCTCAACCTTGCCAGCCGCGCCAAGAAGCGCGCGCTGGACATCGCCTTCACCGTGCCGGTGCTGCTGGCGCTGTCTCCGCTGCTGATCCTGGTTGCCATCGCCATCAAGCTCGATTCGCCCGGCCCTGTCTTCTTCCGGCAGGATCGCGTCGGGCGCGGCAACCGCATCTTCAAGATTCTGAAGTTCCGCTCGATGCGGACCGAGCGCAGCGACAGTGCCGGCGCCCGCTCCGCCAGCATGGACGACGACCGCATCACGAAGGTCGGCCGAATCATCCGCCGCACCAGCATCGACGAACTGCCGCAGCTCCTGAACGTGCTGCTGGGGGACATGAGCCTGGTCGGCCCGCGCCCCCATGCGCTCGGCTCCCTCGCCGGCAATCGCCTGTTCTGGGAAATCGACCGGCAATATTGGCACCGCCACGCGCTCAAACCCGGCATCACCGGCCTGGCCCAGGTCCGCGGCTTCCGCGGCGCCACCGTCCGCGACATCGACCTGCGCAACCGGCTGGAAGCCGATCTGGAATATCTGAACGGCTGGACCCTGTGGCGCGACATGGCGATCCTGGTCGGCACGGTGCAGGTGCTGGTCCACAAGAACGCCTATTGAGCGGCGGATGTTCGCCTCGACGACACCTCGTGTTTGAAGCAATGCTTTGGGATCAACGGGACACCAGTCAGAAGGACATCAGCCTGACCAGTCCATCTCCCGTAACTCAAGCGTCCGATCACGGGTCATATCCCGCCAGCATCTATCTGCGAGAATAATGGCGATCGAACCTTTCACGGTTCGATACACCCCGCAATTCGCATCTCGATATTTGAGCCATGCTCGCTGCGCCTCGCGCAGCTTGCGCGGTTCAACTTCTGCACGTGCAAGTGCTGCGCGATATTCGACATTGAGCCACTGGTCCCAAATCTGAGATTGGCCATAGAGGCATTCCGACATCGCTACGGTGCTACCGTTTTGGTAATTTTCACAAGCGATATCCGGCGGAAAATCGCTCGGCAAAACCATTGCCTGAGCGGCTACCGCCATCGCCAAAAGCAACATCATGACATTCCTCCCATGGTTCCGAATGACATCGGTAAAGGTCGGGAATGAGCATGTGTGACTATGAATCGTAGGCTTGGGATCGCAGGCTTGCGAGCTAACACGACACTGCAATGTCAGGCAGGATCATCGGCCCGCGTTACAGCATCTACGAAACCCTGTCCGGCGGCCCCCTCACGCAGGCTCGAAACCAGAACGCCCTCAACCGGCCTCAGGCCACCTCGATCGGCGAAACCTCATAACCTGCCTCGCGCAAGGCCGTAATCAGCCGCTCCAGATGCATCTCGTCCCGCGTCTCGCATTCGACGTCCAGGCTCAGGCCCTTGACCGGCAGGTTCGTGAAGATGCGCTGATGGGCGAGTTCCAGGATGTTGACCCGCTGCTCGTCGAAGATGCGGGCGACATGATAGAGCGCGCCGGGCCGATCCTGCAGCCGGATACGCAGGCGCGCCAGCCGGCCGGATCGGGCAAGATCGCGCAGCAGCACATTCGCCAGCAGGCGCGTGTCGATATTGCCGCCGCACAGGATGAGGCCGACCGTCCGGCCCGCAAACATCTCGCGATGGCTCATCATCGCGGCAAGGCCGGCGGCGCCCGCGCCCTCGACCACCGTCTTCTCGATCTGCAGCAGCAGGCTGACGGCCTGCTCCAGTGCCCGCTCGCTCACCAGCACGATATCGTCGGCCAGCCGCTCGACAAACTGGCGGGTCAGCAGCCCCGGTTCCTTGACGGCAATGCCCTCCGCCAGCGTATCGCCATCGCAGGGCAGGTCCGCGCCCTTCACATAATCATACATCGACGGATACAACTCCGCCTGCACGCCGATCAGCCGCATGTCCGGCTTTATCGCGCGCGCAGCGGTCGCCACGCCGGAGAACAGCCCGCCGCCGCCGATCGGCACGACCAGCGTGTCGATATCCGGCGCGTCCTGCAGCATCTCCAGCGCCACCGTGCCCTGCCCGGCGATGATGTTCGGCTGGTCGAAGGGATGGACGAAGGTCAGCCCCCGCTCCACCTCCAGCAGCCGCGCATGGGCATAGGCATCGTCGAACGTCTCGCCATGCAGCACCACGGTGGCGCCATGCCCCTCGGTCTGCATCACCTTCACCATCGGCGTCGTCACCGGCATCACGATGGTCACGGGCACGCCCAGCCGGGCACCATGATAGGCAAGGCCCTGCGCATGGTTGCCAGCCGATGCCGCGATCACGCCCTTGGCCCGCGCCACCTCGTCCAGCAGCAGCAGGCAGTTGAGCGCGCCGCGCTCCTTGTAGGCCGCAGTAAACTGCAGATTTTCGAATTTCAGATAGACGGTGGCGCCGACCATATGGGACAGCGTCCTGCTGATCAGCGTCGGCGTCCGCACGATCGATCCTGAAATGCGCGCGTGCGCGGCCAGGATGTCATCCACACTCACCGGCAATGCCGGCGCATTCTCTATCTGACTGGCGATATTCATTGCGGTCTGGCCCCTAACCTATCTGGCCTTCGGATGAAACAGCCTCTATGCGCATGACATGGCAAAAATCGCGTTTATTGGCCTTGGCGTCATGGGGGGCTCGATTGCCGGGCATCTGGCAAAGGCGGGCCACGAGCTTTCGGTGTTCAACCGCTCCATCGGCAAGGCCAAGGCGTGGTGCGAAAGCTATGGCGGCATCCTTGCGGTCAGCCCGGCGCAGGCGGCGGAGGGGGCCGATGTCGTCATCAGCTGCGTCGGCACGGACGATGATCTTGCCTCCATCACCCTTGGCCGCGACGGCGCCTTCCGCACGATGCGCCCCGGCAGCCTGTTCATCGATCACACCACGGTCTCCGCGCGCATCGCCCGGCAACTGGCGGTCGAGGGCGAAGGACGCGGCATCCACTGTGTCGACGCCCCCGTCACCGGCGGACAGGCCGGCGCGCAGAACGGCCGGCTCGCGATCATGTGCGGCGGCGCCAAGCCCGCCGTGGAAGCGGCCCGCATCGTAATGCAGCCCTATTCCATCCGCATCGTCCATGTCGGCCGCGCCGGCGCCGGGCAGACCACGAAGATGGTGAACCAGATCACCTTCGCCGGCATCATCCAGAGCCTGTCGGAGGCCATGCGCTTTGCCCAGCATGCCCGGCTGGACCTGGACAAGGTGTTCGAGGCGATTTCCGGCGGCGCGGCGCAAAGCTGGCAGATGGACAATCGCTGGAAGACGATGGCGGAGGACAGTTTCGATTTCGGCCTCGCCATCGACTGGATGCGCAAGGACCTGGGGCTGGCGCTGGAAGAGGCGCGGGCCAATGGCTCCACCTTGCCCGTCACCGCGATGCTCGACCAATTCTATGCCGATGTGCAGGCCATGGGCGGCGGCCGGCAGGATACCAGCGCGCTCATCCGCCGCATCCCCAAACCGTGAGCCGACCGATGATGACATGCATGATGCGCGCCGGCGCGGCGCTACTGGCGCTTGCCCAGGCCCAGGCGGCGCTCGCATCCGGCCTGATCGACAATGTGAACGGCGTCGCGCTGGATACGCAGGGCAGGATCGTTAATTTCGACGCGCTGCTGATCGACGACAATGGCAAGGTCGAAAAGCTGCTGAAGGGCAAGGAGAAGCGCCCCGAAAAGCTGAGCTTCCGCCTTGACGGCAAGGGGCGCACACTCATCCCCGGCCTGATCGACGGCCATGGTCATGTAATGGGGCTGGGCCTGGCGCTCATCACCCTCGACCTGTCGGACACCCATTCGCTGGCCGAGGCGCAGGCGAAAATCCGCGATTACGCGCAGGCCAATCCGGGCCGCAAATGGATCATCGGCAAGGGCTGGAACCAGGAACTCTGGGGCCTGGGTCGCTTTCCGACCGCCGCCGAGCTGGACACCGCTGTTGCCGACACGCCGGTCTGGCTGGAGCGGGTGGATGGCCATGCCGGCTGGGCGAATACCGCCGCGCTGCGCGTCGCGGGTATCGATGCGACCAGCAAGGCCCCGCCCGGCGGCCGCATCGAGATGACGGGCGGCAAGCCTTCGGGCGTGTTCATCGACGCTGCGCAAGCGCTGATGACCCGCGTGGTCCCGGCGCCCGCACCCAAGGATCTCGACCTTGCCTTGTCCAAGGCGCAGGAGGCGCTGCTCGCCACCGGCATCACCGCCATTGCAGACATGGGCACCAGCCTGCCCGACTGGCAAGCGTTCCGCCGCGCCGGTGATCGCGGCGCGCTACGCGTGCGGATCATGTCCTATGCGATCGGCATCGACAATATGGTCGCCATCGCCGGGCCGGAACCGACGCCATGGCTCTATGACGACAGGCTCCGCATGGGCGGGCTGAAGCTGCTGCTGGACGGCGCGCTCGGATCGCGCGGGGCATGGCTGAAGGCCGACTATAGCGATGCGCCCGGCCAGCGCGGCCTCTCCATGATCGGCCCCACCCAGCTGCGCAACCAGATGAGCCGCGCGGCCATGGACGGCTTCCAGGTCGCCGTCCACGCCATTGGCGACGCGGCCAATGCCGAAATCCTCGACGCGATCGACGAGATGGCGGACACCTACAAGGGCGACCGCCGCTGGCGCGTGGAACATGCCCAGATCGTCGATCCGGCCGACCTGCCCCGCTTCGCCAGATATGGCACCATCGCCTCGATGCAGCCCGTCCATGAATCCTCGGACTGGCGCATGGCGACCGCGCGCATGGGCGAGACGCGGCTGCAGGGCGCCTATGCCTGGCGCACCATGCTGGACAACAAGGTGCCGCTCGCCTTCGGCTCCGACGTGCCGGTGGAATCGCCCAATCCCTTCGTCGGCATCGCCGTCGCCATGACCCGCGAGGATGCGAAGGGCGAGCCCTTTGGCGGCTGGATGCCGCAACAGCGCCTACGCTTCGAGGAAGCCTTCGCCGCCTTCACCCGGGGCGCTGCCTATGCCGGCTTTGCGGAGGACCGCTTCGGCACCCTCGCGCCGGGCGAGCAGGCCGACTTCCTCATCATCGACCGCGACATCAGCCTCTCCTCCCCCACCGACATCCGCGCGACGCGGGTGCTGGAAACATGGGTCGGCGGCAAGCGGGTCTATGTGAAGAACTGAGCCGGGACAGGGCTGCGTGGGGCCCTGTCGACCGACAGCGACCAGCTTCGCGCGCCTGCAATGACGGAGGGGTGCGAAGATGGAGCGGGTGAAGGGAATCGAACCCTCGTCGTAAGCTTGGGAAGCTTCTGCTCTGCCATTGAGCTACACCCGCAAGACATTGAAACAACCAGGTTATTTCAATCCTGCCGCCGCTTGTCCCGACATCGGATCGAGCAACCGGCGGCCGGGCATTAGCTGGCTGCCGGTTTTTCGTCAATGGCGGCGGCTTTCGCTGGCACCCTCCGCACGGGACGCTATGATAGGCGCATGGATTTCATGGGGCTTGACTGTATCACGAACATAATACAGCATCGCAGTCGCCCATGTTCGACCCGCGCATGACATCCACCCCGCCAACCCCGCTCAGCCCACCGGAGACCGGCGCGCTCCCGCCCGAGCGCCCGTTCGGGGAAGGGCCGCCCAGTGCCTTCACCCGGACGCCCTGGCGCAAGCGGCTGCGCATCGCGTCCTGGATCGTCGCGGCCCTGTTGGCACTGTTCATGGCGCTGGTCGCCTGGCTGGCGATCACCGCGCCGCTCTCCCGGTCGCTCAAGCCCATTGCCCCGCCCAGCATCACCTTGATGTCGGCGGACGGGCAGGTGATCGCCCGCAAGGGCTCCATCATCGACACGCCCGTCACCATCGCCGAACTGCCCGCGCATGTGCCACAGGCGTTCATGGCGATCGAGGACCGGCGCTTCTACAGCCATTGGGGCGTCGATCCGCGCGGCATCGCCCGCGCGCTTTGGCGCAATATGTGGGCGGGCGGCACGCGCGAGGGCGGCAGCACCATCACCCAGCAGCTCGCCAAGGGCGTGTTCCTCAACAGCGACCGGACAGCAGGGCGCAAACTGCGCGAGGCGCTGATCGCCTTCTGGCTGGAGGCTTGGCTCACCAAGGACCAGATCCTGGAGCGCTATCTGTCGAACGTCTATTTCGGCGACAATGTCTATGGCCTGCGCGCCGCAGCGCTCCACTATTTCAACCGCCGGCCGGACCGGCTGACGATCCCGCAGGCGGCGATGCTGGCGGGGTTGCTCAAGGCGCCATCCCGCCTTGCCCCCACCAATGATCTGGCGGCCGCCCGCGCCCGCGCCAATCTGGTGATGGAGGCGATGGTCGAGGCCGGCTACATCACGCAGGCGCGCCGAGACGCGTTGCGCCCCGCATCGCTGGACGTGCGCGAGGCGCCGGAATCGACCAGCGGCACCTATTTCGCCGACTGGGTGCTGCCGCAGGCGCGCGACCGGGCGGGCGCCGTCTATGGCGCGCAGCAGATCGCGACGACTCTGGACAGCAAGCTGCAGGGCTATGCCGAAGGCGCGGTGCGCCGCGCCCCGCTGGGCAAGGCGCAGGTCGCCATCGTCGCCATGAAGCCGGATGGCACCATCGTCGCCATGATCGGCGGCAAGAGCTACGACAAAAGCGCCTTCAACCGTGCGGTGCAGGCGCGGCGGCAGCCCGGTTCCACCTTCAAGCTGTTCGTCTATCTCGCCGCCTTCCGCGAAGGCATGACGCCGGACGACAGGATCGAGGACACGCCGATCAAGGAAGGCGAATATCGCCCCTCCAACCATGACGGGCGGTATCGCGGCACGATCACCCTGCGGCAAGCCTTCGCGGTCTCCAGCAATGTCGCGGCTGTCCGGCTGGCGCAGAAGGTCGGCATCCGCAACGTCATCAAGGCGGCGCGCGACCTGGGCGTCGTCAGCCCGATCGCGGAGAATCTGAGCAGCGCGCTCGGCACGTCGGAAGTGACGCTGCTGGAGCTAACGCAGGCCTATGCGGCGATTGCGGCGGGCGCCTATCCGGTCGCCGCCCATGGCCTGCCGCCCGAGGAGCGCGGCTGGTTCGAGCAGTTGATGGACCGGCAGCGCCATTTCAGCCAGGATGAGCTGGGCATGATGCGCGATCTGCTCTCCTCCGCCGCCAATCGCGGCACCGGTAGCGCGGCGGCGCTGCGCACCAGCACGTTCGGCAAGACCGGCACGACGCAGGACAATCGCGACGCCATTTTCGTGGGCTATGCCGGCGGGCTGGTGACGGCGGTATGGATGGGCAATGACGACAACACCCCCCTGCCCGGCATCGCCGGCGGCGGCGTGCCCGCGCGCATCTGGCGCGATTTCATGGGCCGGGCCATCGGCGAGCAGGACGAAGTGGTCGAAAGCAATGCGGCGGACCCAGACCTGGTGAACGCCATCGCCAATGTGACGGTGGAAACCGGCATCGGCAACCTCAGCATCGGTGTCGGGCCGGAGGGTGACGTGAACCTCAACCTGCGCGATGTGCCGACGGTGCAATTGCCAGCGCCGACCACGCCCGCCGCGCCACCGGCGCACGCACGCGCGCCCGGCCCGCAGCCGGCAACGCCGGAAGAGCGGCCATAGCGGCACGATCCGGGCGCTCTGGTTACAGCTCTGGTTACAGGCCAGCAACAACTTCATGCTTGAGCCGGAAGCGACGGCGGCATAGCCTTCGTGCCTGCACCATGCGCATGCCCAGCCTGGGAGTGACGACCATGCCGATCACCCGTTTCGCCGCCCATGCCCTTATGTCCACCCTGCCCGCACTGGCGCTGCTGGGCGCTTCCGCCGCGGAGGCGGGGGACACCCGATCGCCGCCATCGCCACAGCCCCATCGTGCGCCCGCACTGGCCGCCGTCTATACCGAAACGCTGGCTCCGGCGGGCACGCCCATGCCCCGCTTCAAGGTCGATGCCGCCTGGCCGACCCTGCCCGACGACATGATGCTGGGCCAGGTGAGCGGCGTGGCCGTGGATCGCGACGACGATGTGTGGATCATCCATCGCCCGCATTCATTGGGGCCGACGGAAAACGGCCTCGCCCAGACCCCGCCGATCGCCACATGCTGCCGCCCTGCGCCCACGGTGGTGCGCTTCAGCCGTGATGGCGCCTATCTCGCCGGATGGGGATCGCCGGAGACCGGTCCGGTGGTGAACGGCGTCAACCAGTGGCCCAAAAGCGGCCATGGCCTCTATGTCGATGCCGCCAAGACCGTGTGGTTCGGCGGCAATGGCGATGGCGACCATGCGGTGCTGAACTTCACGGCGGACGGCAGGTTCATCCGCGCCTTCGGCAAGCGCGAGGCGACCGGCGGCAATCTGGACAAGGCGCTGCTCGGCAACCCCTCCGACATCTTCCATGAAGATGGCGAGTTGCTGATTTCGGACGGTTATGTGAACAAGCGCGTCATCGGCTTCGACGCCAGGTCGGGCACCTTCGCGCGCTATTGGGGCGCCTATGGCAGCGCACCCAGCGGCCCCAGCCGCGAGGGCCATTTCGACCAGAGCCAGGCATCCACCGGCGATGCGGCCGATCCAGCCTCCCGCAGCTTCGGCGATATCGTCCACTGCATCGTGAAGACCAGGGGCGGCGACTATTATGTCTGCGA
Organism: Sphingobium aquiterrae; assembly: GCF_037154135.1. NCBI lineage: Bacteria > Pseudomonadati > Pseudomonadota > Alphaproteobacteria > Sphingomonadales > Sphingobiaceae > Sphingobium > Sphingobium aquiterrae. Next base: position 72,333 of record NZ_JBANFL010000012.1, on the reverse strand, counting down.
CCGGCGCAACAATCGCGCCCAGCTGTACCGCAAGGACGCAAAGGGCCAGATGCGCTTCGTGCGCGATGTCGTGATCGCGCCCGAAACCGGCGGCACGCGGACGGTGACGGACATCGCCCTCTCTCCCGACGAAAAATATCTCTATGTCGCGGACATGATGAACGGCCGCATCTGGATCTTGCTGCGCGAGACGCATCAGGTGCTGGGCGCGATCGGCCGCAACGGGCGCTATGCGGGCGAGTTCACCTGGCTGCACAGCATCGCCACGGACTCGCAGGGCAATCTCTATACGACGGAAGTGAATACCGGCCGGCGGGTGCAGAAATTCGTGATGACCGGCATCGAATGAGCGCCGCCACCGCCATGACGCAATGGATCGCCACCCGCCGATGAGGCCGCGCACATGGATTGCGACCGGCGCCGGCCTGGGGCTTGCCGCGAGCATGCTGACGACCGCCCTTGCGCTCGCCCCGCTCGCGACATTCAACACGCTGATGCCCAAGGATGCCGGCGGCAAGCTGGCGGCGGACGGCGTGCCCTATGGCGCCGGGGCCCGGCGCACGCTGGATATCTATGCGCCTGCTCGCCCTGCCACCGGGCCGCTGCCGGTGGTTATCTTTTTCTATGGCGGCTCCTGGGCGAGCGGCGATCGTGGCGGCTATGGCTTTGTCGGGCGGGCGCTGGCGGCGCGCGGCTTCATCACGGTCATCCCGGATTACCGGATCGGGCCGGAAACGGTCTATCCCGGCTTTGTCGAGGATGGCGTGGCGGCGCTGCGCTGGGTCCGCGCCCATATCGGCACCCGCGGCGGCGACCCGGACAGGATCGTGCTCGCGGGCCATTCGGCCGGCGCCTATATCGCCGCGATGCTGGCGCTGGACGCGCGCTGGCTGGGCAGGGACCGTGCGGCGGTGAAGGGCTTTGCCGGAATCTCGGGGCCTTATGATTTCTATCCCTTCGATGTCGGCTCCAGCAAGGCAGCCTTCGGCGCATGGCCCCGCCCGGAGGAGACCCAGCCCATCACCTGGGCCGGTGCGGGCGCCCCGCCCACGCTGCTGCTGATCGGCGGCGATGACGAAACGGTGCGCGCGCATAACAGCCAATCCCTCACGGCGAAGCTGAAGGCAGCCGGCGTGCCGGTGACGCTGCGGCGCTATGCGGGCATGGGCCATGTCGGCATGGTGACGGCCTTTGCCCGCCCCTTCCGGACGCGCGCGCCGGTGTTGGCCGATGTGGTGGACTTTGCCCATGGAGTGACGGCGCGGTGAGAGGATGGCCGAAGAGCGGGCACACGCATCTTCGCCATGCCGGCACATGCCGGCATTTCGGGATCACAGGTTCCGGGGCATGAGTGGCACATTCCTGCCATGGATATGCGCCCGGTCGACAAGGCGCGCCGCGCATCATCTCGGGATATCGGCCCGGTTCTGCATGGGCGATCATGCCGCCCTGTAACGCCGGAACACATGGCTGCGACCATGACCGTTTCGGCTGAGTCAGAGCATCGGCGAAGTTGGATGATAATAAAAGGGCCGCCCCGGCATGAACCCTGGGCGGCCTTTTTGTTCGCCGGGTTGAGCCGGCGAAGAGAAAGCGCATGGAAGCGCTTAGACGAACAGCACCGAATAGAAGGTCAGCATCTGCATGCCGACTGCACCTACCAGCGCAGCGCCGTAAATGACGTTACGCATATTGAACTCCATATCTTGGTTCGATTGCCGCCCTTCATGAGCGGAGCGCGCCTATGGGCCTGACTTTTATTTGTAACAATCGCAAAGAATGACTTTCCGATTGCAACAAATGCAACAGCCTGTTGCCCAAAAGCCACGACCAGTGCCGGAATATGGCGTGAAGGAAGATCAATTCGATCGCATGGCGGCTGTTTCAAAACGGCGAAATGGATGGCTGGCGACCCGCCACTTTCAGTGGGACCGATCCGGTATCCATGAATATCCGTCCTGCCCCCTGACCTGTGCCGTAGAGCCAATGGATGCCGGATCAGGTCCGGCATGACGGCAGAGGGGGCGGCGCAGCAGAGGAGATGTCTCAGTAAAAGAGACATGCCGACAGAGGATGATGGTTTGCGGATGATTGTCCGCTCAGGGCGTCCGTGGCTGCTGCGAGTTCATGGGTGCGCCTTCAATGGAAATCCCGTGATTTCGGCATGATCCGCACGTCGCGCGGATGGCGGCTGCGGAGATATGGGGGGTGGCGGGCTTCGTCGGCCGGGGCCGGATCGCTCGCCATCGGTGGCCCGTCGGCAAGATGATCGAGTTCCGCAGTGCGGTCATGCACGCGGCTGGCCATCAGGTGGACGACGCCCTCCTTGCTCCGCTGCACCTCCCCCTCCACCAGCATCAGGCGGGAGGCCATGACCGGGCGGCGCTGCATTTCGAACAGCCGCGCCCACAGCAGGATGTTGGCGATCCCCGTCTCATCCTCGATGGTGATGAAGATGGCGTTGCCCTTGCCCGGCCGCTGGCGCACCAGCACGACGCCCGCCGTGCGAACCCGCGCGCCATTTTTCGCCGCCGCCGTCTCCGCACAACTCAGCACGCCCTCGGCGCGGAAGACGGGGCGCAGGAACTGCATGGGATGCCCCTTGAGCGACAAGCGCGTCACCTGATAATCGGCGGCGACATGCTCGGCGAGCGGCATGATGGGGAGCGCGGCGTCAGGCTCCTCCCCCAGCTCCCGCGCCGCACCGTCGCGCCGGCGGGCGGCGGCGAAGAGCGGCAGTTCATCCGATGGCGTGCGGCGGGCTTCCCACAGCGCGGCCCGCCTGTCCCGCCCCAGCGACCGGCAGGCATCGGCATCGGCCAGCAGCCGCAGCGCGCGGGCGGGCAGTTGCGCGCGGCGGGCCAGATCCTCGATATCGGCAAAGGGGCCATCGGCGCGCGCCAGCACGATCGCATCCGCCCATGCCTCCCGAAAGCCCTCGATCTGGCGGAACCCCAGGCACAGCGCCATGCCGCCGGGGGCCGGCGCCACGCCATTGTCCCAGCCGCTGCCGTTCACATCCACGGCATGCACCGGCACGCCATGTTCGCGCGCGTCGCGCACGATCTGGGCCGGGGCATAGAAGCCCATGGGCTGCGCATTCAGCAATGCGCAGGCGAAGATCGCCGGATGATGGCATTTGATCGCAGCGGAGACATAGACGAGCCGCGCGAAGGACAGGGCATGGCTTTCCGGGAAGCCATAGCTGCCGAACCCTTCGATCTGCTTGTAGCAGCGCTCGGCAAAGTCGCGCTCGTAACCGCGGCGGACCATGCCACCGATCAGCTTGTCATGCAGGCGATCGATCGTGCCGAGGTTGCGAAAGGTCGCCATCGCCCGGCGCAGCTGGTTCGCCTCCGCATCCGAAAACCCCGCCGCGACGATGGCGAGCTTCATCGCCTGTTCCTGAAACAGCGGCACGCCCCTGGTCTTGTCCAATATCTCGACCAGTTCGTTGGCTGGGCCATGGTCCGGCGCAGGGGCGGGATAGGTCACGGTCTCCACGCCGCTACGCCGCCGCAGATAGGGATGCACCATGTCCCCCTCGATCGGGCCGGGGCGGACGATGGCGACCTGGATGGTGAGGTCGTAGAGATTGCGGGGCCTGAGGCGCGGGAGCATGTTGATCTGCGCCCGGCTTTCCACCTGGAACACACCGATGCTGTCGCCCCTGCACAGCATGTCGTAGACCGCCGCGTCATCGGAATCGAGATCGATGGTCAGCTGGTGATCGCCCAGCCCATGGCCGCGCATCAGGTCGAACGCCTTGCGGATGCAGGTGAGCATGCCCAGCGCCAGCACATCGACCTTCATCAGGCCCAGCGCGTCGATATCGTCCTTGTCCCACTCGATGAAGCTGCGCCCCTCCATGCCGCCATGATGGATCGGCACCGTCTCATCCAGGCGGTTCTGGGTGAGGACGAAGCCGCCGACATGTTGGGACAGGTGGCGGGGAAAGGGCGTGCGCAGCAACCGGTCCACCAGCGCGCGCAGCCGGGCGATCTCCGGATTGGCCAGGTCGAAGCCGGCCTCAGCGATCCGCCGGTCGCCCAGATCGCCCGCATAGCTGCCCCAGACGGTGCCGGCCATGCGGGCGGGGATATCCTCGCTCAGGCCCAGCGCCTTGGCCACTTCACGCACAGCGCTGCGCGCGCGGTAATGGATGACGGTGGCGGCGATGCCGGCACGGTGGCGGCCATAGCGTTCGTAGATATATTGCATCACCTCCTCGCGCCGCTCATGCTCGAAATCCACGTCGATATCGGGCGGCTCCCTGCGCTCTTCCGACACGAAGCGGGAAAAGAGCAGGTCATGCTGCATCGGGTCGATGGAGGTGATGCCGAGCAGGAAGCAGACGGCGGAATTGGCGGCGGAGCCCCGCCCCTGGCACAGGATCGGCGGCTCCCGCGTGCGGGCGAAGCGGACGATGTCATGCACGGTCAGGAAATAATAGGCGAAGCTGTTGCCGCCGATGAAGGCAAGCTCATGTTCCACCGTCTTCACCAGCTTTTCCGGCAGGGTCGGGCCATGGAGGGCATGGGCCGCTTGCCAGGTGAGATGCGCGAGCCAGCCCTGGGGCGTCCACCCCTCCGGCACCGGCTCATGCGGATATTCATAGGCAAGGTCATCCAGCGTGAAGGCGATGCGGGCCATAAAGCGCATCGTTTCCGCCACGGCCTGCGGGCAGGCCGCGAACAGGCGCGCCATTTCCCGCGGGGGCTTCAGATGCCGCTCGCCATTGGCCTCCAGCAGCGGCGCGGCCTCGGCCACCGTCCTGCCGAGCCGGATGGCGCTCAGCACATCGTGCAGCGGACGGTCGGCGGGATCGGCATAGCGCGCATCATTGGTGGCGATGATCGGCAGGCCGGTACGCCGGGCCATCGCCTGCAACCCGGCCAGATGCCGGGTATCGCGCCCGGCGCGCGGCATGGTGGCGCCCAGCCAGACATGGCCGGGCGACGCCTGCGCCAGCCGCACCGCCACCTCTTCCATCCCCCGGGGCGGCGCGGGCGGCACCAGCTGGAGATGGGACGAGGCGCCCGCCGCCACCTCTTCGCCGTCGAAATCGAAGGGGACGGGATTGGCATGGGCCACGGCCTCGACCGCGCTCGATCGCGGCAGGACGATCAGCAGCAGCTCCTCCAGATGCGGGGTCAGATCGTCATAGGTAAGGATGCAGCCACCCTTGACGCTGCGCAGATTGCCGCGCGTCAGCAGCCGGGTGAGGTTGCCCCAGCCCCGGCGGGTCGCGGGATAGGCGACGATGTCCGGCGTGCCGTCGGCGAAGACCAGCCGTGCGCCGACCCGCAGGCGCAGGCCCGTCTCGCAGGCAGCGGCCTCTTCCGGGGTGAGCGCCGCCGTCTCGCCCTCCACTGCCTTTTTGGCTTCCAGCAGCGCCACGCGCGCCTTCTCCGGGGCTTCGCGCAGCGCCACATGCGCGCGCACGACGCCCGCCACCGTGTTCCGGTCGGCAATGCCGATGCCCGCAAGGCCGAGCGCGATGGCCTGGCCGATCATGTCGGCGGGGCTGCTGGCCCCGCGCAGGAAGCTGTAGCTGGTGGCCGCGACCAGTTCGGCGAAGGCGGCGGCATCGGCCTTCGGGCCGTCCCCATGGACGCGTTTATGCCGGTCGGTCGGCATGAAGGGGCGCTTCCCCCCGTTCATGCGAACAGGCCGTGGACATACCAGTGCGGGTTCGTCGCCTCGCTGCCATAGAGCCCGTCGCGATAGATCCAGAAGCGGCGGCCGCGCGCATCCTCGACGCGGAAATAGTCGCGCGTGTGCCCGGCCCCGCCCGCCAGCGCGCCGTTCGGGGCGGTCCACCATTCGGGCGCGATCCGTTCCGGCCCCTCGAAGCGGGTCACGTCATGCAGGGTGCGGCGCCAGCGGAAGCGGTGCGGCGGGCCGTCCGGCACCTGCGCCAGCACGTCGATCGGCTGGGGTGGATCGAACAGCTGGATCGGGCGAAGCGGCGGATCGCCCGGCGCCTCCCGCTCCGGCCATGGCACAGGCGCGCGGGTTTCGACGGCGGGGAGCGCCAGTTGCGCCTGTTCGGGGATATGGCTGCCCTGCGGCACCAGGCGCTGGATGCGACGGCGGCCGGCGCGGATGCTGAGGCGGTCGACCAGCGCGGCGACGCTTTCCTCGCGCTTCGCCGCGCCGCCCTCCAGCGCCAGCTGGCTCGGCGCCAGGGCTTCGGCGGCGGGGATGGAGAGCCGCAGCATATCGAAACCGAAACCGGGATCGAGCGGATCGCCAAGGCTCTCGATCCGCTCATGCAGCAGCCGCATGATCGCGGGCGGATCGCGCAGCGGCAGGCTGCTTTCGGCACGCAGCGGAAAGGCGAGGCCATCGCTGCGGAAGAACAAGGCGGCAAAGCGGCGCCCGCCCTGCCCGCGCTCGGCCAGCTGCATGCAGGCATCCTCCACCAGCCCCTCCATGGCTTTGAGTGCATAGGCGGTGCTGCCCACCGGCTCGGCAAAGCGGCGCTCGACCAGGATGGAGGGGATGGCGCGACGCGGATCGAGCGGGCGGGCGGCGGTGCCGAGCAAGCGTTCCAGCGCCGTCACCGCCCCTGCCCCGAAGCGGGCGGCGAGCATGGACGCGGGGCGACTGGCGAGATCGCCCACGGTGCGCAGGCCGGCGCGGCGCAGCGCCACTTCCGCCTCATCCTCCAGCCGCAGCGCCGCCACCGGCAGGCGCAGCACCGCCGCCGTCTCGTCGGGCGCGGAGGCACCGGCATGACGGGCGAGCGCATGGGCAGCCTCCGGCGTGCCGGCGCGGGCGTGGCGGACAATGATGCCGCGCTGGCCGAAACGCGCCACGATCGCCTCCGCCATCGCCGCCTCGCCGCCCCACAGATGCGCGCAGCCGCCAATGTCCAGCATCAGCCCATGGGGGCAATCGAGCGCGGTGATCGGCGTATAGCGGCCGCAGCCGTCGCACAGCCGCTCCAGCCAGTCCTGATCGGCATGGGGATCGTCATCGAACACGCGCAGGTCCGGCACCCGCGCCCGCGCGTCGGCCAGGGTCAGGCCGGGGGCAAGGCCCAGCGCCAGCGCATCGGCGTCCACAGCGGCAAGGCGCAGGGCGCCGCGTATCTTCTCCACCATGATCGCGGGCGCATGATCGCCGCCCGACGCGCCGTTCCAAAGGTCAGGCCGCGCGATCCGCAGGCGATCGAACGGCAGAAAGGGGAACCACAGCGCCAGATAACGGCGCTCCCCCGCTTCCTGATACGCCTCCAGATCCGCTTCCTGTGGCTGCGCTTGCGTCTTCTCCGGCAGGGTCCATGCCATGTCCATCTCTTCCGTCCCGTCCGTTTTCGCCTGCCTCCCCACAATATTCGTCCCATTCCGCAAAGCGCCCCAGCGCCCCGTCCCACATGATCCGCCATGCCATGCCGTCCGGCCCGGCGCGGCGGCGCAGCAGGGTGATGTCGAAGGCGCTCATCCCCGGCGCATTGCCCGGTAGCGGCTGCGATGGTGCGGCGCGCACCCGCCATCGCGTCTCGGCCGCACTGGGGACGGGTTCCGCCCCGTTCAGCAGCAGCAGCGCCATGACGCCCGATCCCTCCGCCGCCAGCGCCAGCCGCCGGCTCGCCGTCAGGTCGAGCAGCCGGGGCATGCCCCAGCATTCCACCACCAGCGCGCCCAGTTCCGGGCAGCGCAACGCATCCACGGCGGCGCGCAGCAGCATCGCATCGTCCGCCATCGTGCCCAGCAGCATGTCGGCGGGATCGATCCCCAGCTCGACAAGGCCGGGGCCATAGGGCACCCCGCCCATGCGCGCGGCGCCCGCCGTGCGCAGCCAGAGCATGGGGCGGACGACCGGCACGATCGCCCTCTGCGCATTCGTTCTCTGCGCACATGCCTCCTGTCTATTGGGGGCCTGCCCGCCCTCATCCTCGCCGGCTTCCGCCGCCAGCCGCGCCAGCATCAGCCCAAGCGCGCTGCTGGCCCCTGCATCCTCCACGCCGGCCCCGAACAGTTCATGCACGCATCCACGCGCGAAACCGCCGCCCAGCGCCATGTCCAGCCCCGCATGGCCGCTGGGCACGCGCCCGCGCATCGCAATGGAGCGAGGTGTTTCCAGCGCGGCAATCCGCCGGCGAAGCGTGGTAAGAGGATCGACCGACTCGCGCACCTTGACATGTTCCTGTTTTGTTCTATTTTCTCTTCCATTGGAGGGATGTCAAGGCGAGAAGAAAGAGAGGGGTGCCGCCATGAACATGAAGCAGCAGGGCTATGCTTCCCTCATGCCGATCGGGCCATTTTCAAGCGAGGAAGCCAGGGCGCTGCAGACACTCGCCCTTGGCCATCCCATCATCGCGCCGATCCTCGCCAAATGGCCGCGACTCGGCCTTCCCGATGCCTGGCTTTCCGGCAGCATCATGGCGCAGGCGCGCTGGAACGAGGCGTTCGGCCTCAACCCGCTGCACGGCATTGCCGATGCGGACATCATCTATTTCGACCCGACCGACACCTCTGCGGAAGAGGAGGAACGGACAGCCGCGAGGATAGCGGCGATCCTTGCCGATACGCCCATCCGCATCGACACCAAGAACCAGGCGCGCGTCCATCAATGGTATGCACGCAAATTCGGATATGACATCGCCCCCTATCGCTCCTCCACCGAGGCGCTCACGACATTCCCGACGACGGCCGCCGCAGTTGGCATCCGCTGCGAATCACGGTTCGAGATCGCCGCCCCCTTTGGCCTGGCCGACCTTCTGCTTCCCCTCGTCCGGGCAAATGCCACCCAGATCACGCCTGCCACATATGCGGCGAAGGCGGCGCGATGGCAGATGTTCTGGCCCGACTTGCGCATTCTGCCATGGGATGAAGCGGCAAGTTATGATGCCTGCCACGGCGGTGAACGATGAGATTGAATCGTTCACCGCCCTGATTGTCTTTTGTTTTCCGCATTCTGCGAGCCGCCGGCTGTTCCGGCCGACTTCAGAATGCTCTAACAGGCCGGCTTGAGCTTCCCGCGGCCCTGCCCTAAAGCCTGCGCTCATGCCCGATCCCCATTCGATACCCGCCCTTGCCGGCCAGACCGGCGACCTGACCGGGAGGGCGCTGTTTCCGCACCGCCACCTCCTCGCCATCGCCCCGCTCAAACCCTGGGAAATCCGTTTCCTGCTGGACGAAGCCGAGCATTGGGTGGCGGTGAACCGGGGCGGCGCGCGCAAGCATGAGGCGCGGCTGGATGGCCTGACGCAAATCAACGCCTTTTTCGAGAACAGCACCCGCACGCTCCTGTCCTTCGAGATCGCGGGCAAGCGGCTGGGTGCCGACGTCGTCAACATGCATGCCGCCACATCGAGCGTGAAGAAGGGCGAGACGCTGATCGACACGGCGATGACCCTGAACGCCATGCGCGCCGACGTGATCGTCATCCGCCATGGCAGTTCGGGCGCGGTGCGGTTGATCGCGGACAAGGTCGACTGCCCGGTGCTGAATGCCGGCGACGGCTGGCATGAGCATCCGACGCAGGCGCTGCTCGACGCGCTGACCATCCGTCGGCGCAAGGGCGGGTTCGAGGGGCTGATCGTCGCCATCTGCGGCGATGTGCTGCACAGCCGCGTGGCGCGATCCAACATGCTGTGCCTTGCCGCGCTGGGCGCGCAGGTGCGCGTGATCGCGCCACGCACCTTGATGCCCGACGCTGTCGAGATGCTGGGCGCCACCCCCTTCACCCGCATGGACGAAGGGCTGGAGGGCGCCGATGTGGTGATGATGCTGCGCCTGCAGAATGAGCGGATGGACGGGGCCTTCATCCCCTCCCCGCGCGAATATCATATGCTGTATGGGCTCACCCCCGAGCGGCTGGCCAAAGCCAAGCCCGATGCGCTGGTGATGCACCCTGGCCCGATGAACCGGGGGGTGGAGATTTCCAGCATCGTCGCCGACAATCCGGAGCGGTCCGCGATCACCGAGCAGGTGGAGATGGGCGTTGCCGTGCGCATGGCCTGCCTGGACGTGCTGACCCGCAGCGCGCGTGGCGTGGAGGGCTGGGCATGAGCTTCTCGTTCCCCGATAGCCGAGCCCTCTTCCCGTTCGCCCCCGGATCAAGTCCGGGGCAGGCTCTGAGCCTGTCGAAGGACTGTACTCCGCTTCAAAAGAAAGAACGGGGCTCCGACAGGCTCAGCCCGAACGGTTTCCCTAAAGCGGAGGCCAACCGATGACCCGCCTCGCCATCATCAATGCGCGCATCGCCGATCCGGCAGCCAGTCAGATCACGCCCGGCACGATCCTGATCGAGGGCGACCGCATCCTTGCCTCCGGCACCGTCGATGTGCCCGCGGATGCCGGGACGATCGACGCCGCCGGCCTGATCGTTGCGCCGGGCATTGTCGATCTGGGCGTGTTCAGCACGGACAAGCCGGCCTTTCATTTCGGCGGGATCACCCGTGCGGCGCTGATGCCCGACCAGTCCTCGCTGCTCGATGACGCCGGCCTCATCCGCCAGGCGACGCGCGCGGGGAAGCCCGATTTCTGGGTGCATCCCATCGCCGCCGCCACGCGCGGGCTGGCCGGCACGGAACTGGCCGAAATCGGCATGATGCAGGCGGCGGGCGCGAAGGCCGTGGGCACCGGGCGGCAATGGATCGCGGATTCGGGCGTCATGCTGCGGGTGCTGGCCTATGCCAGCGGGCTTGGCCTGACCGTCATCGCCCATGCAGAGGATGGCGGCCTTTCCAGCAAGGCGGTGGCGACGCGCGGCGAGACGGCGACCCGCCTTGGCCTTGCCTCCGCCCCGGCCTGCGCCGAGGCGATGGCGATCGCGCGCGACATCATGCTGGCGCGGGAGACCGGCGCGGCGATCCATTTCCGCATCGTCTCGACGGCGGCGGGCTTCGACCTGATCCGCGCGGCGAAGCAGGAAGGGCTGCGCGTCACCTGCGGCATCAGCCCGGCCTATCTGTTCCTCTCCGACGCGGCCGTCACCGATTTCCGTACCTTCGCCCGCCTCTCGCCGCCGCTGCGCAGCGAGGAGGACCGGCAGGCGGCGCTGACGGCGGTGGCCGACGGCACCGTCGACGTCATCACCTCCAGCCATGATCCGCGCGGACCGGAGGACAAGCGCCTGCCCTTCGCGGACGCCAGCCCCGGCATGGCGGGCGCGGAGACGCTGCTTGCCCTGTCGCTCAATCTGGTGCGTGACGGGCGGGTGACGATGAACCGGCTGATGGCCATGCTCTGCGCCAATCCGGCGCGGATATTGGGCGTGAATGCCGGCGACCTCATCCCCGGGCATGCCGCCGACCTCATCTTCATCGACCCCGAAACGCCATGGATCGTCGATTCGGGCAAGATGGCGGCGGCGGCGGGCAATACCCCGTTCGACCGGCTGCCGGTACAGGGCCGGGTCCGCAAAATCATGAAGGGCGGCCAGTTCCTGTAAAGGAGCCGCCGCCCTTCCGGGGTGAGAATGGAGAAGGCGCGCGATCAGCGCATGGCGATCTGCCTGCCCATGAACTTTGTGCTCTTGAATTTTGCGGCGGCCCAGTTCTGAACCTTGGCCTCCGGGCCGGTCTGCCGCACGAAGCAGTTGCCGCCACGGCTGCGAATCTTCGCGCACATCTGGTCCGCATCGGCGCGGCCGGCAAAGCCGGACAGGGCCAGGCGATGGTAGAGCCTGCCGTCCACCGTCACGGTGCTGTTCACGGGCTGGAAGCCGGAGAAGCTGGAACGCGCCATCATCTGCCACTTTTCCCGGGCGATGGCCGCACTGTCATAAGCGCCGACCTGAACCACCCAGTTGCTGGCGCTGTTCGTGATCGGCCGGATATAGGCGACTGTCTGGATATGCGCGGTGAGCCGCATCGCCCTGGCATAGGCCCGGCCAATCTGGGCGCGGCCAATCGGCGCGGCTTCGCGGGCGGGCGTGGGATCGGCGGCGATCAGCGGCGCTTCCACAGCGGCCGCGGCCGGTTCCGCGCGGGCCATGGCAACGGCCCTTGGCGCAGCCTCGGGTTCAGCGTCCGGCGCCGCTTCAGATGCAGTCTCCTGCGCGATTTCGGGGGCCGTCGCCGGCGCTTGCGTTTGCGCGACCGCGATCTGGACCAGGGACTGATCGACCAGCGCCAGCTGCTGCGGCAGGCCGGGATCGGCGATGCCGGCCTTTGCGCCGATCAGCGCGGCGACCCGATAGGGTTCCGCACCGGCCTCGGCCGTCTGCGCCCACATGGCGACACGCTGGGCGGCAGCAACCGGGGCCAGGTCCGCTTCCGCCATCATCCGCGCGTCGCGCCAGCGGCCCGCCAGCGCATAGGCATAGGCCAGGTTCTGGCGCGCCTTGGCGCCCGCGCCCGGCTCCTGGATCGCATGCGAGAGGATGCGCACGCCTTCCAGCGGATCGCCGGCCATCGCCATGGCAAGGCCATAGTCGGAGGCAGGGATGACATCCATATGTTCGGCCAGCAGGTCGCGGGCGCCCGCGGGCTCTCCGCTCGCGACCTTCGCCAGCGCCAGGCTGACGATCGTCTTGGCGTCGACCGCGCCCAGCGTCATCGCGTCGGACAGCGCCGTCTTCGCCGAAGCGAAACGCCCGGCGGCAAGATAGGCGCGGCCCAGCAGCACGCGATAGCCGGCTTCACGCGGCGTCATGGCCACAACGGCCTCCGCCGCCTGCACCGCGGCGACCGCATCCTGTTTCGCCAGCGCGCGTTCGGCCGATGCCGCAAGCTCGCCCGCCTTGCGGTCGGGATTGGCCGTGCTGGCGATGCGCGACTGCGTGGCATTGCCGCTGCATCCGGCAAGGGTCGTGGCGACGATCAGCGAAGATGCCGCCATTCTCAGAAAGGCATGGCTTGTCACGGTCCGGTCCACCTTGTGATTGCTTGCATTCGTCATTGGGCACCTTCGCCCGGCACATGGCTCGCCAGCGCCTCGATATCGGGTTGGCGCTCCAGATATTCGTCCAGGGCCTGCGTCACGATCTGCTGCGCGGACCGGTTGCCGACCGCACAGGCCAGCCGCAGGCGCAGATGCCGTGCCGGGTCCAGCCGCAGCGTGAAGGCCGCCTTCGCCTTGCGCAGAATGCCTTTGGCGACCGGCGCCCTGACGCGCGCGACAGGCGCAGGAGCGGCCTCAACCGGCAAGATCACTTCCACCGCGACATGCGGGGCGGGCTCTGCTGCGACAGGCTCCACCGCGACGGGCGGGGCAGCAACAGACGATGCAATCACGGGTGCGATAACTGGCGCCGAAACGCGCTGTTCCAGTGCGCGGCGTTGTTCCACCACCTGCGGAATGGGCTGGGCGGCATGCGGCATCGGCGTCAGGCCGACAACCGCCATGGGATCGCTGTAATGCGTATCCTCTTCCCCCATGTCGTTCCAGCCAAGATCGTCCTGGCCGTGCATGGCGGAAAGGTCGCCCGCAAGGCCGCCGAACACCTGACGGCGCATGGCCGGCTTTGCCCCGCCCTTGCGGGCCAGCAGTCCGGAGGTGAGCGAAGAGAAGGGTTTGGGCTCTGCCATTGGTTCAACCCCCTTCACTGGCCAACGATGCGACGGCCAAAGCCGCCGAGCGGGCGCGCTGCGCCGGCCGCTACCGCGCCATGCTGCGGCACGGCGAAGACGGTGCGGCGGAAATTCTTTTCCAGCCGGTCCGAGACATAGTTCCACAACTGCACGACCTCATTGGCCGACCGGCCGTTGGGATCGACTTCCATCACCGTGCGCCCGTCGATCATCGACGCGGCGAAATCGGTGCGGTGGTGCAGCGTGATCGGCGCGACCGTGCCATGCTGGGAAAGGGCGACGGCGGCTTCGGAGGTGATCTTGGCCTTGGGCGTGGCGGCGTTGACCACGAAGATCAGCGGCTTGCCCGCGCGCTCGCACAGGTCGACGGTGGCGCCCACGGCGCGCAGGTCGTGCGGGCTGGGGCGGGTCGGCACCACGATCAGTTCGGCGACGCTAATAACACTCTGGATGGCGACGGTGATCGCCGGCGGCGTATCGATAACGGCCAGCTTGAACCCCTGTTGCCGCAGCACCTCCAGATCGGCGGCCAGCCGCGCGACGGTGGTCTGGGCAAAGGCGGGATAATCCGCCTCGCGCTCGTTCCACCAATCGGCCAGCGACCCTTGCGGATCAATGTCGATCAGGACGACGGGGCCAGCCCCTGCCCTCTGGGCCTGAACGGCCAGATGGCCTGACAGGGTGGTCTTTCCAGAGCCACCCTTCTGCGATGCAAGAGCCAGTACGCGCACGCCATCCCCCCAAAGGAAATCCGGTAATATCGCCATGGGTGCCATGCCGCCGCCTAAGATTTGGTTAATCGGCCCGAAGCACATCGGCACGGCATGTCCGGGGGCGGAAAGATCCTGCAGGAGAAAGCATCACGGATAACGCAATGTTAAGTATATTGGTGTTTCTGCAAGACTGATATTGAGGCGTTGTATTGGAGCGCGATCCATGAAGCATATCTGTTCAGGCTGGACATTGGCGCTGGGCGTTGCCGTCGCCGCGATGAGCGTGCCGGCACTTGCCGATGTGAAGGCGGGCGTCGATGCATGGGCACAGGGCGACTATGTGAAGGCCGTCACCGAATGGCGCCCGCTGGCCACGGCCGGCGATCCCGATGCGCAGTTCAACATGGGGCAGGCCTATAAGCTGGGCCGGGGCGTGCCCGCCATCGACGTCAATGTCGCGCTCGACTGGTATCGCAAGGCGGCGGCGCAGGGGCATCTGCGCGCGCAGGACAATTACGGCCTGCTGCTGTTCCAGCAGAGCAAGCGCGCCGAAGCGCTGCCCTATATCCAGAAATCCGCCGCACGGGGCGAGCCGCGGGCGCAATATCTGCTCGGCACCGCGCTGTTCAACGGCGACATCATCGCCAAGGATTGGCCGCGCGCCTATGCGCTGATGACACGCGCGTCGGCCTCCGGCCTGTCCCAGGCCGCCGACAGCCTGAAGCAGATGGACAATTTCATCCCCGCCGACCAGCGGCAAAAGGGCCTGACCCTCGCCGCCGACATGGAACGCAGCGAAAAGACGGCCCTGCTGGCCGCCACGCAGCCTGTGCCCAATCCGGCCGCCGGTGCGCCGGTGGTCCGGGAAACGCCGCGCCCGGTAAAGGCTGCGCCGCCCCCGCCATCCGAGGTCGCAAGGCCGCCGGTGAAGACCGCAACGGCGGCGCCGACGCCACCAGCCAAGCCGGCCCCCAGGCCCGCCGCCACGCCCGTGCCGGCAAAGCCCGCTACAGCCACCACCCCGGCCCGCGCACCCGCCCCGGCTCCAGCCCGCACCGGCAACTGGCGTGTTCAGCTCGGCGCGTTCAGCGACGACGCCCGCGCGAAGACGCTGTGGTCCAGCCTCAAGGGCAAGGTTTCGGGCCTGTCGGGCTATCAATCCTATCTTGAGAAAGCCGGGAACGTCACCCGCCTGCAAGCCGGCCCGATCGCCAGCCAGGCGGATGCGGAAAAGCTGTGCCGGGCGATCAAGGCTTCAGGCGCGGACTGCATTCCCAAGAAGATTTAGGGGCGAACGGAACCATAATCTTTTGTCATTCCCGCGAAGGCGGGAATCCATCTCCTAACATTGCACGATAAGGTCAGGTGCGGGAGATGGATTCCCGCCTTCGCGGGAATGACAATTGTGGCTCGCCTCACACGATCCATCTTCATTTCGGCCCATCTTCATTTCGGCCCGTCTTCATTTTGGCAAATCCGCGCATGAAAAGGCGCGAGAAAAGACGGTGCCCGATCAAAGACGATCAGAATATCATGGCATGAACGCAACGCGGAATAACCAACCCTACTCCGCCACCCACGCCGCCCGTGCGATGCCCTGCGCGTAGAGCAGCACCGAAAGATCGCCATGCACCACCTCCGCATGGGCGGCGGCGCGGGTCTTTTCCTTTGCATGATAGGCGACGCCAAGGCCGGCGGCGCGGATCATGGGAATGTCGTTCGCGCCATCGCCCACGGCGAGGCTGAGCGCCGGATCGATGCCGAGGTCGGCAATCGCCTGCTCCAGCTCATGCTGCTTGCGCGCAGCGTCGACAATAGGCGTGCCGACCAATCCGGTCAGCCGCGCGTCGGCGATCTCCAGCACATTGGCGACAGCCCGGTCGAAACCGATCTCGGCCGCCACGGGCTCGGCAAAGCGGGTGAAGCCGCCCGACACCAGCACCGTGCGCGCGCCCCGCGCCCGCATCGTCCGGATCAGCGCCTTGGCGCCGGGCATCAGCCGCACGCGTTCCTCGCGGCAGCGGTCGATCATCGCTTCATCCAGCCCGGCGAGCAGCGCCACGCGGCTGCGCAGCGCTTCGGCAAAGTCCAGTTCGCCGCGCATCGCCCGCTCGGTCACTTCGGCGATCTGCGCCTTGATGCCGGCATAGTCGGCCAGTTCGTCGATGCATTCGACGGTGATCATGGTCGAATCCATGTCCGCGACCAGCAGCCGCTTGGCGCGCGTCGCTTCGGCCTGGATGACGACATCATAGCCCATCCGCGCCGGCGGAATGGCCGCGCGGGCCGCGACCGGATCGGTGGCGAAGGGGATGTCGGCGGCAATGCCCTCGTCAATCCAGCGCATCGCGCCGGGCGCGCAGCCGGCCGCCGCCAGCGCATCATGCGCCGCTGCGATTTCCCCCTGCCCCAGCATCGAGCTTGCCACTAAGGTCGCGACGAACATGAACACTCCCGAACCGATATCAGGCGAATCCCGTCCGCCGGTCGCGCTTATTGCCGGGCCGACCGCCAGCGGCAAGAGCGCGCTTGCCCTCGCGGTGGCAGAGGCGACCGGCGGCACGGTCATCAATGCCGACGCTAGCCAGGTCTATGCCGACCTGCCGATCCTCTCCGCCGCCCCTACCCCGGAGGAGATGGCGCGCGCGCCGCACCGGCTCTTCGGCCATATCGACGGGTCGCTGGCCTGCTCGGCCGCGCGCTGGGCCGCCGATGCACGGGCAGAAATCGCCGATGCCCATGCTCAGGGGCGCCTGCCGATCCTTGCCGGCGGCACCGGCCTTTATATCCGCACGCTGCTGGACGGCATCGCGCCGGTGCCGGAGATCGACCCGGAGATACGCGCCGACGTCCGCGCGCTGCCGGTGGCGCAGGCGCATGCCGCCCTGGCCCGTGAAGACTCGCAGGCCGCCGCCCGGCTCAACCCAGCGGACAGCACCCGGGTCGCCCGCGCGCTGGAAGTGGTGCGGTCGACCGGCACCACGCTGGGCCAATGGCAGCAGCGCAAGATGGGCGGGATCGGCGACGGCATCACGCTCACCCCGCTGCTGCTGCTGCCGCCGCGCGACTGGCTGGTGGCGCGCTGCGACATGCGTTTCGAAGCCATGGTCGATGGCGGCGCGGTGGACGAAGTGCGCGCCTTGATCGCGCGCCGGCTGGCCCCCGACCTGCCGGTCATGCGCGCCATCGGCGTGCGGGAGATCGCGGCATGGATTGCCGGCGACATCGATCGCGACACCATGGTGGAACGCGGCCGCATCGCCACCCGGCAATATGCGAAACGGCAATATACCTGGTTTACCAATCAGCCACCGCCGGACTGGCGGCGGGAATATGGAATGATTGATAACAAGACGGCGGTAAAATTAGCAAGAATATTTCACAAATAATGGTTGACACGTCATTTTGTGACGCGTAGTGGCGTCCGCCTTGCCTTCGCCCATGGCTTGTCCCAAGGGTCGCGGCAAACCTGTTTTTATGATGAAGGAATGGCCCGTGGCCGAATTGAGCGGCGCGAACATCTTGTGCGAATGCCTGGTCGATCTGGGTGTCGAAGTCGTGTTCGGATATCCGGGCGGCGCGGTGCTGCCCATCTACGATGCGCTCTACAATCATCCCAAGATCAAGCATGTGCTCGTGCGCCACGAACAGGGCGCGACGCACATGGCGGAGGGCTATGCCCGCTCGACCGGCAAACCCGGCGTCGTGCTCGTCACCTCCGGCCCCGGCGCGACCAATGCGATCACCGGCATCACCGACGCGCTGATGGATTCGATCCCGCTGGTCGTCATCACCGGGCAGGTCGCGACGCATCTGATCGGCACGGACGCGTTCCAGGAAGCCGACACCGTCGGCCTGACGCGCCACTGCACCAAGCATAATTATCTGGTGAAGTCGCCCGCGCGCCTCGCGCCGGTGCTGCATGAGGCGTTCCATATCGCCACGTCCGGCCGCCCCGGCCCCGTCGTTGTCGACATCCCCAAGGATGTCCAGGTTGCGACCGCGCCCTATGCCCGGCCCGCGCCGCTGGAGCATCCCAGCTATCGTCCGCAGGTGAAGGCCGATGCCCGTGCGATCGATGCAGCGGTCGAGATGATCGCGGCGGCCGAACGCCCGATCCTCTACACCGGCGGCGGCATCATCAATGCCGGGCCGGAAGCGAGCATGTTGCTGCGCGAACTGGTGGCGCTGACGGGCGCGCCCGTCACCTCGACACTCATGGGTCTGGGCGCCTTCCCCGCCTCCGCGCCGGAGTGGCTGGGCATGCTGGGCATGCACGGCACCTATGAAGCGAATTTCGCGATGAACCGCGCGGACCTGGTCGTGTGCCTGGGCGCCCGTTTCGACGATCGCGTGACCGGGCGGCTGGATGCGTTCAGCCCCAGCAGCAAGAAAATCCATGTCGATATCGACCGCAGCTCGATGAACAAGACGGTCGAGGTCGACCTGCCCATCCTGGCGGATGTCGGCAGCGCGATGGAAGACATGATCGCCCTGTGGAAGCAGCGCGGGCACAAGGCCGCCGACCTTTCCGAATGGTGGGCGCGGATCGAGGGCTGGCGCGCGCGCAAGAGCCTGGACTATCCCGAGGATAGCCAGGACATCATGCCCCAGCGCGCCATTGCGGACCTGTTCGCGGCGACGCGCGGCAAGGATGTCATCATCTCCACCGAAGTCGGCCAGCATCAGATGTGGGCGGCCCAGCATTTCCATTTCGACGCGCCCAATAAATGGCTGACGTCGGGCGGGCTGGGCACCATGGGCTATGGCCTGCCGGCCGCCATGGGCGCGCAGATGGGCAATCCGGACTCGCTGGTCGTCTGCATCGCCGGCGACGCATCGGTGCAGATGAACATCCAGGAACTGGGCACGGCCAGCCAGTACCGCCTGCCGGTGAAGATCTTCATCCTCAACAATGAATATATGGGGATGGTCCGCCAGTGGCAGGAACTGACCTATGAAAGCCGCTATTCGAACAGCTACAGCGATTCCCTGCCGGATTTCGTGAAGCTGGCCGAAGCCTATGGCTGGACGGGCATCCGCATCGAAGGGCCGCAGGATCTGGAAGCGGGCATCCGCCGGATGCTGGACACGCCGGGCCCGGTGATGGTCGATTGCCGCGTGGCCAAGCTTTCCAACTGCTTCCCCATGATCCCTTCGGGCGCGGCGCATACCGAGATGCTGCTTGACCCGAGCCATGTATCGGGCAGCATGACGGACGAGGCGAAAGCGCTGGTCTGAAATCCCGCGCGATAACCAATCGCCGGGGGAGGGCCAGAACATGGCGGCAGGACAATGACCGCGCATCTCAAATTGCGCATCCGCGTCAGCGAACCATGGGATTTCGAACGGCAAACCGGCTTTGAAGACCTGATCGGCTGGACGGTCGATCATGTGGACGACATGAATGAGGAATGGGAAGTGACACTGGACGAGGGCTTTGAATATCACGACCGGCGGATCGGCCGCCTGCTCGTGAGCCCGCGTTATGTGGGCGAAGCGCTCGCCCGCGTGTTCGACGCCATTGCCGGCTTCCCCGTCCGCATCGCCCATCGGCAGGACGGCGGCTGGCATTACGCCTTCACCGGCATGATGGCGCTGCGGCATGACGACACCACGCCCGCGCAGGACGAAAGCAAGGACTGATGCATATCAAGGAAGAACAGAATGAGCGGCATGTCCTGTCGCTGACGGTTTCGAACGAGGCGGGCATATTGGCGCGGATCGCGGGCATGTTCACCGCGCGCGGCTATAATATCGACAGCCTGACCGTGGCCGACATCACCCAGGACCATATGATCAGCCGCATCACCATCGCCACCAACGGCCCGCCCAAGGTGATCGACCAGATCATCGCGCAGCTCGACCGGCTGGTGCCGGTCCACAAGGTGACGGACCTGTCCGCCAACGGCCCCTATGTCGAGCGCGAGCTGGCGCTGGTGAAGGTGGCCGGCACCGGCGAGGACCGGATCGAGGCGCTGCGCCTGGCCGACGTGTTCCGCGCCAAGGTGGTCGACACCACGATCGAGAGCTTCATCTTCGAGATCACCGGACCGACCGACAAGATCGACACCTTCGTCAGCCTGATGCGCCAGATCGGCCTGGTCGAGGTTGGCCGCACCGGCGTCGTCGGCCTCATTCGCGGCAAGGAACCGATCTGAGCCGTTCCCGGCGCCCGATCCGGGCATCGAGCCTTCCATTCCACCACCCTCCATCCTAACCACCCCCCGTCGCTGTGGGGGACCAGAAAGGAATATTGTCATGCGCGTTTATTATGATCAGGATGCCGATATCGGCCTCATCAAGGGCAAGAAGGTCGCAATCGTCGGCTATGGCAGCCAGGGCCATGCCCATGCCCAGAACCTGCGCGACAGCGGCGTGGCCGAAGTCGCCATCGCCCTGCGCCCCGGCTCCGCCAGCGCGAAGAAGGCAGAGGGCGCCGGTTTCAAGGTGCTCGCCAATGCCGACGCCGCCCAGTGGGCCGACGTGCTGATGATCCTGGCGCCCGACGAGCATCAGGCCGCGATCTATGCCGACGACATCCACGCCAATATGCGCCCCGGCGCCGCGCTCGCCTTCGCCCATGGCCTCAACGTCCATTTCGGCCTGATCGAGCCGCGCGCCGACATCGACGTGTTCATGATCGCGCCCAAGGGCCCCGGCCACACCGTGCGCAGCGAATATGTGCGCGGCGGCGGCGTGCCCTGCTTGATCGCCATCCATCAGGACGCGACCGGCAATGCCCATGACGTTGCCCTCTCCTACGCCAGCGGCGTTGGCGGCGGCCGCTCGGGCATCATCGAGACGACGTTCAAGGAAGAGTGCGAGACCGACCTGTTCGGCGAGCAGGCCGTGCTGTGTGGTGGCCTTTCCCACCTCATCACCGCCGGTTTCGAAACCCTGGTCGAAGCGGGCTATGCCCCCGAAATGGCCTATTTCGAGTGCCTGCACGAAGTGAAGCTGATCGTAGACCTGATGTATGAGGGCGGCATCGCCAACATGCGCTACTCGATCTCGAACACCGCCGAATATGGCGACATCCACACCGGCCCGCGCATCATCACCAGCGAGACCAAGGCCGAGATGAAGCGCGTTCTGGAAGACATCCAGGCCGGCCGCTTCGTCAGCCGCTTCGTGCTGGACAATCGCGCCGGCCAGCCGGAACTCAAGGCCGCGCGCAAGCTGGCCGCCGCCCATCCGATCGAGCAGACCGGCGCCAAGCTGCGCGCCATGATGCCATGGATCGGCGCGAACAAGCTGGTGGATCAGGAAAAGAACTGATCGGCCTATGCTTTCCACACAAGCAGCATGACGATGGACCTTCTGGTCTTGTTCATTCTGGCGGGGGCGGCATCCATTGCCGCCCCCTTCTTGTTTCGGCAGAGCCCGCGCACGACGCGCC
Organism: Sphingobium aquiterrae; assembly: GCF_037154135.1. NCBI lineage: Bacteria > Pseudomonadati > Pseudomonadota > Alphaproteobacteria > Sphingomonadales > Sphingobiaceae > Sphingobium > Sphingobium aquiterrae. Next base: position 50,726 of record NZ_JBANFL010000012.1, on the reverse strand, counting down.
TGGTGGGCTATTCCGCCAATCTGTCGATCAACCGGCCCTGAAACGACGCCCGTCGGCGAACGCAGGACGAAGCGGCATCTGCGGGCGATGCCGGACTGGAACGATCCGTTTCCTGTTTCGCATCTGGAACAAGTCCGGGGCGCCACCTATTCCATGACGGCGTTTCGATGTTACTGTTCATCCCAGAGAGGAGACCCCTATGCGCAAATATCTGATTCCGGCGGCCGTCGCGATCGTCATGGCCGGCAGCGCCACCCTTTATGCCCAGGGCGGCAAACCCGGATCGGCCGATCCGTCGAAAGTCACTGGCGGCACCTATATGGTCGATGGCGGCCATACCCAGATACTCTTTGCCTATGACCATATGGGCTTTACCAACAATATGGGCGTGATCGCCGGCCCCACCGGCACGCTGACGCTGGACCCCAAGAACCCGTCCGCCGCCACCGTTTCGGTCGAGTTTCCGGTCGCCAACATCCGCACCGGCGTCCCCGCGCTCGACGAGCATCTGATGAAGCCGGAATTTTTCGACGGTGCCAAATTCCCCACCGCCAAGTTCGTTTCGACCGGCGTGAAGGTTGAGGGCACCACCGCCGACATCACCGGCAACCTCACCATCAAGGGCATCACCAAGCCGGTGACGCTGGACGCGCAATTCTATGGCGCCGGCGCCAGCCCGATGAACAAGAAGGAAAATATCGGCTTCTCGGCGACCACCGCGGTCAAGCGCAGCGACTTCGGCATGACCATGGGCGTGCCGATGGTCGGCGACGAGATCGAGCTGAAGATCGTCGCAGCCTTCCAGAAGTGACCTGACACAGGCGGCAGCACGGCCGGCAATGCGCCTTTCGGCGCCGCTGGCCGTGCTGCCGCTCTTTTCAGCGCCGTCCGATGGGCCTCGACCGCACGCCTTCCCGCCGGCCTGAGCACGCTTTCCAAAAGCCGCATATTCCCGCAAAAAACGACATATTCGGCAAGAAGCGACTGGACGCGGGGCAATGTTTGCCGCTAAAGGCAGGCCATCATGCAGCGCGCGCTTTTCCCCCTGCTACGACTTACACGCCCTTGGGCGTGACGATCGGTGCTGCCCTGTGCGGCGCACCCGACGCCTGAGGGCACCTTTCATCGACAAGCCGTGACAATCGGGCCCAGGCACCCCATGTGTGCCGCGCCCGCTCAAGCAGGACTACCCGTTTCCATGATGCTGACTGATCCTTCGCAGAAATATCGGCCTTTTCCGCAGGTCGATCTGCCCAACCGCCAATGGCCATCGCGCACCATCACGCAGCCGCCGCGCTGGCTCTCCACCGACATGCGCGACGGCAACCAGTCGCTGATCGACCCGATGGACGCGGAAAAGAAGCAGCGCTTCTTCGACCTGCTGATCCGCGTGGGCGTGAAGGAAATCGAGGTCGGTTTCCCCTCCGCCGGCGCGACCGAGTTCGATTTCATCAGCGGCCTCGTCCAGCGCGGGCGCATTCCCGACGATGTCACCGTGCAGGTGCTGACCCAGGCCCGGCGCGACCTCATCGAAACGACCTTCCAGAGCCTGAAGGGCGCGAAGCAGGCCATCGTCCACGTCTATAACGCCGTGTCGCCGGCCTGGCGCCGCATCGTCTTCGGCATGGAGCGGCCGCAAATCAAGCAGATCGCCATCGATGCGGCCAAATGGCTGCGGGACGAGGCGGCCAAGCAACCCGACACCAACTGGCTGTTCGAATATAGCCCGGAAACCTTCTCCACCGCCGAGCTGGATTTCAGCCTGGAATGCTGCGAAGCGGTGATGGACATCCTGATGCCGACGCCCGAACAGCCGCTGATCCTGAACCTGCCCGCGACGGTCGAGGCGGCAAGCCCCAACATCTATGCCGACCAGATCGAATGGATGTGCCGCCATATCAGCAAGCGCGACAGCGTCGTCATCTCGCTCCATCCGCATAACGACCGCGGCACCGGTGTCGCGGCGGCGGAGCTGGGCCTGATGGCCGGCGCCGACCGCGTCGAAGGCTGCCTGTTCGGCAATGGCGAGCGCACCGGCAATTGCGACCTCGTGACCGTCGCGCTCAACATGTACACGCAGGGCGTGGCCCCGGGGCTGGATTTCTCGGACATTGACGAGGTGATCCAGACGGTGGAATATTGCAATCAGCTGCCCGTCCACCCGCGCCATCCCTATGCCGGCGAACTGGTGTTCACCGCCTTTTCCGGCAGCCATCAGGATGCGATCAAAAAGGGGTTCGCCGCGCAGGAAGCGCGCAACGACCTCATCTGGGACGTGCCCTATCTGCCCATCGACCCCAAGGATCTGGGCCGCGACTATGAAGCGGTGATCCGCGTCAATTCGCAGTCCGGCAAGGGCGGCGTCGCCTGGGTGCTGCAACAGGACAAGGGGCTGAAGCTGCCCAAGCGCATGCAGGCGGATTTCAGCCGCGTGGTGCAGGCGCTGGCCGACGAGAGCAGCCGCGAGCTGAATGCCGCCGACATCTGGGGCGCGTTCGAGCGGCATTATCATCTGGGCGCCGATCAGCCCTACAAGCTGGTCGACTATCAGGAGAGCGGCGCGGCGGGCGACCGGGTGTTCGTGGGCAAGATCGGCTTCGAGGGTGGCGAACGCTCGATTTCCGGGCGCGGCAACGGCCTGATCTCAGGCGTGCTGGCGGCCATCCGCGACGAACTGGGAATCGCGCTGGAGGTCGCCGATTATAGCGAACATGCAATCGGCGCGGGCACAGATGTGAACGCCGCCGCCTATGTCGAATGCCGCGCGCCCGATGGCACGACGATTTTTGGCGTGGGCACCGATACGGATGTCGCTACGGCATCGGTCAAAGCCGTGCTTTCGGCCGCAAACGCCTTTGCCGCGCGCATAAAATAGCGCTGGACGAAGGCCGGGAGCCGGGTAAACCGGCGCTGTTCAGCCGTGCAGCCTGAACGCGATGGGACAGGATCGGGGCGTTGGCCCGGCTAATCGCCGCAGCCACGCCCCCGATCCGCCGATATGCGCAAGACCGCCGGCTAGAGCGGTTTCCGTTTACACGGAACCGCTCTCGATTTTTCGATGCCGCAATTTCCGAGCCGCTGGGAGATTCCGCCCAACTCGAAATTGCTCCAAGAGGAGAGCCTGACCGATGTCCCTGCCCTCGCCGCTGTTCGACCGCCTGCGCCTGCCCGTCATGGGATCGCCGATGTTCATCGTGTCGGGGCCGGAACTGGTCATCGCCCAGTGCAAGGCCGGTATCGTCGGCAGCTTTCCGGCGCTGAACGCACGGCCCCAGGCACAGCTTGGCGAATGGCTGCACCAGATCACGCAGGAACTGGCGGCATGGGACCGGGACAATCCGGACAGCCCCGCCGCGCCCTTTGCCGTCAACCAGATCGTCCACCGCTCCAACGGCCGGCTGGAAGAGGATATGGCGACCTGCGCGCAGTGGAAGGTGCCGATCGTCATCACATCGCTGGGCGCGCGGGAGGATGTGAACCATGCCGTCCATGGCTGGGGCGGCATCACCTTCCATGACGTGATCGACAACCGCTTCGCCCACAAGGCCATCGAAAAGGGTGCGGACGGGCTGATCCCCGTCGCGGCCGGTGCGGGCGGCCATGCCGGCCCCTTCTCGCCCTTCGCCCTGATGCAGGAAATCCGTGCATGGTTCGACGGGCCGGTCGCCCTGTCGGGCGCGATCGCCCATGGCCGCTCCATCCTGGCGGCGCAGGCATTGGGCGCCGACCTCGCCTATATCGGCAGCGCCTTCATCGCCACGACCGAAGCGAACGCCGTGCCCGATTACAAGCAGACCATTGCCCAGGGGCATGCGAGCGACATCGTCTATTCAGCCTATTTCACTGGCATCAAAGGCAATTATCTGCGCCAGTCGATCCTCAAGGCCGGGCTGGACCCGGACAACCTGCCCGAGGGCGATCCGGACAAGATGAATTTCGGTTCGGGCGGCGATCATGCGACAAAGGCGTGGAAGGATATCTGGGGGGCGGGCCAGGGCATCGGCGCCGTGACGAAGGTGGAAAGCGCCGCCGACCGCATCGCCACCCTCGCCGCACAATATGCCAAGGCGAAGGCCGCGCTCTGCGGTTAGGCGCATCGTGCTCCTACGAAGGCAGGAGCTTGTCATCTCTTTTGATCGCGGTGCTGGCCAGGGCGTCGGCACGCTACCGACCGCATCGCCACCCTCGCCGCCAATATGCCAAGGCGAAGGCCCCCGCGGTTAAGCGTCGCACTTGGCGCATCGTGCTCCTGCGAAGGCAGGAGCCCAGAGCCATTGTAGCGTAACATCACCCTGGGTTCCTGCCTTCGCAGGAACATGTCGCCCCCGTTGTCGCAACGTCAGAACAGGCCGGGCACTTCCCGCTGCGCCGTGCCGGGGCGTTCCGGCGTCACCAGTTCCCGCCGTCCCTCGCCCAATACACGGGAAGAGAGCGTGCCCGCAATCGGCGTGCAGCTGCGCCCGGCAAGGAAATCCAGCGCCTGCCGCGTCGATGCCTCACGCGGGTCGCCCAGCGCATAGCCGATGTCGTCGGATGCCTGGCAGCTCGCCTTCACCGTGCCGGCAAGGCCGTCATAATAATTCGCGTTGCCCGCGCTGTTCTGCGTCGCAAAGGCGATCACGCGCAGCCGGTCGTCACAGGCCGGGCGGTCGATGGCGATCTGGCCGACGGGCTTGCCATAGGTATTGGCGCCGATCAGCCCCGCATTATTGTTCAGATAAGGGATGAAGGCATTGATCACCAGTTCGCTGGCCGATGCCGTGTTCCCCCCGCCGATGAAGGCGATGCGGGTGGGCGCGACCGATTGCGGCTGCGGCGCAAAATAGCTCGTCTCATTCTCCGCGCTCTTTTCCGGGCGGAAAGTGAGACGCGTGAAGATGTCGGTGGTCGCGCGATTGGCGCCGAGCAGATTGCCCATCAGCTCCGCCACCGAAACCAGCCCGCCGCCATTATAGCGCAGGTCCACGATGATCTGCGTCACCCCCGCCGCGCGGAAACTTGCAAAGGCGTCACGCAGGGCCTGCTCCGCCGGGGTGATGAAGGTGCGCAAATTGACATAGCCGATCCGCTGCCCGCCATCGTCGATGATCTTCGCGCCATAGCGGTTGGACACCGGCAGCAGGGAGAAATCCGCCTTGGTCACGCTGACATTGCGTACGCCGGTTGCATCGGCAATGCGCAGCACCCGCGTCGTGCCGGTCGTATCCGGCCCCAGCGCGTTGACGACCGCCTGCAGCCCGCCCGATGCGGTGAGCGCGCTCACCGTCTGCAGATTGGCCGATGTGGTGCCGATCGCCAGGATTTCCGCGCCCCGGTCTATGCCCGCGTTCAACCCCGGCCCATTCTCGAACGCTTCGATCACGAACAGGCGGGTCTGCGACGAATCGGTCGCGAGCCTCAGACCCAGGCCGACATTCGAACCCGAGGCATAATAGGCATCCTCATCCGCAATGGAGGTGAGATAGGTGAAATAACGGTCCCGCCGCTGCGACCGCGCGGTGGCGGTCAGCGCGTCGATATAGGCGTCCACGCTCGCATAGGGCGTGGGGTCGAGCGCCGTCGGCAGGGTTTCAGGGAAGAGATACCATTCGTTGAGCTGCGCGGCCGCCCAATCCTGCCGCTCCCGCACGGAACAGCCCGCCATCGGCGTGGGTGTGGGGGTTGGCACGGGTGTGGGAGTCGGCGTGGGCGTCGGAGCCGGGCTGCTGCCGCCCGATCCCCCACCCCCGCACGCGGTCATCATGGCGATCACGCCCGCCATCAGCGGCATCAGCCGTATCTTGCTCTTCATGCCCTTTTGTGGGATGAAAAAACGAGAAATGATAGTAAAAAAGAGACAACAGCGCAGAATATTGCAAAGCGCTAGCCCTAAATCTCCACCTGACTTCCCAATTCGACCACTCGGTTGGTAGGCAAACGGAAGAATTCCATGGCACTTTCCGCGTTCCGTAGCATCCAGGCGAAGAGTTTTTCACGCCAGATCGGCATACCAGGCCGCGAAGACGGCAACAATGTCTGCCGGGCGAGGAAGAAGCTTGTGTCCATCATCTTGAATGACTGTCCACAGCCGGAGAGCGACTTGAGTGCGGCCGGCACGTCCGGTTCCTGCATGAAACCATAATAGAGGACGAGGCGGAAGAAACCCCGGCCCAGATCCTCCAGCTTGCATCGCCCGTCCTGCTCGACCGCCGGCACGTCCATGATCTTGACGGTGAGCAGGATCACCCGCTCATGCAGCACCTTGTTGTGCTTGAGGTTGTGGAGCAGCGCATGCGGCACGCCGTCCGGCGTCGATGTCATGAACACCGCCGTCCCGGCCACGCGCACCGCGCTGTTGGCGGCCGACGCGACGAAGACCGGAATGGGCATCGCCGATTCGCGCATGCGGTCGATCATCAGCTTGCGCCCGCGCGACCATGTGGTGAGCAGGGTGAAGACGCAGAAACCGATGAGCAGCGGGAACCAGCCGCCCGCCGGGATCTTCGTCATGTTCGCGGCCAGATAGGCGCCATCCACGAAGTAGAAGATGCCGAGCAGCGGCACCGCCCAGATCTTCGGCCAGTGCCACAGGCGGAAGACCAGCACCGTCAGCAGCACATTGTCGATGAACATCGCGCCTGTCACCGCGATGCCATAGGCCGCCGTCAGGTTGGAGGATGTGCGGAAGCTGAGCACCAGCAGGATCACCATCACCATCAACCCCCAGTTGATCAGGGGGATGTAGATCTGCCCGGCGGTCGACGCGCTGGTATGGGCGATGCGCAGGCGCGGCATGAAGCCCAGCTGGATCGCCTGCTGCGTGACGGAGAAGGCGCCGGAGATCACCGCCTGCGATGCGATGATCGCGGCCATCGTGGCGATGCCGATCAACGGCAGCTGGAACCAGGAGGGCGCCAGATTGTAGAACGGACTGTGCAGCGCCACCGCCCCTTCGCGGAAGAGCAGCGCGCCCTGCCCCATATAGTTCATCATCAGCGCGGGCAACACGAAGAACAGCCAGGAGATGCGGATGGGATTGCGGCCGAAATGGCCCATGTCGGCATAAAGCGCCTCCGCGCCGGTCACGGCCAGCACGACGGAGCCGAGCGCCAGAAAGGCGGGCAACGGGTCCGTCACGAAGAACATCACCGCCCAATAGGGATTGAAGGCGAACAAGATGCCCGGCGTCTTGACGATGCTGATGATGCCCAGCGTCGCGATCACCAGGAAATAGAGGAGCATGATCGGCCCGAACAGCGTCGCCACCCGGTTCGTACCCTGGCTCTGAAGCCAGAACAGCCCGACCAGGATGACGACCGCGATCGGCACGATCAACGGCGCCAGGCCGTGATTGTAGACGGCCAGGCCTTCCACCGCGGACAGCACCGACACGGCCGGCGTGATCATGCTGTCGCCATAGAAGAGCGAGGTCGCGAACACGCCGAGCAGGATGATGCCGGACGACCACCGCCGGGTCCGCGTCTGGCCGCTGATCAGCGCCAGCAGCGCCAGGCTGCCGCCCTCGCCCTTGTTGTCCGCCCGCATGATGATGGAGACATATTTCAGCGTCACCACCAGCATCATCGACCAGAACATCAGGCTGATGACGCCCAATATATGATCGGGATCGAGCGTCAGGTGATGATGGCCGGCGAAGGTTTCGCGAAAGGCGTAGAGCGGGCTGGTGCCGATATCGCCGAAGACGATGCCGATCGCCCCGACGGCAAGCTTCAGCGTACCGTTCCCATGCCCATGTCCGCCATCCTGCGGGGCGGGCACGCCCGGGGCATGGGGCGCCTCCGCCCTGCCGGACGCAGCCGTATACTCAGCCATGGGCAATATATCGTGCTGTCATGATGAATGCCGTCTGCCTCTGTGCAGCAACGCCGCGGTTCCCCCTGGCGGCGTGCAATCCGGGTCGCCCTATCACGGGCGATGGTGGGGCGCAACGACCCACCGCCACCCCCGCATCCTCCTGTCAGGGCATGGCCGGCGCCTGCCCCGAAAGGGCACGGTCGATCTGATCCAGATTCGCCTTCAGCTCGGCATGGAAGGGCTGTTCGGGCGGCACCATGGGCAACAGCGCCGCCCAGACGGTGCGCGCCGATTCCAGCTGCCCCGATCGCGCCAACGCCAGCCCCAGGAACCAGCGCGCCGCCGGTGCCTGCGGATCGAGCGCGATGGCGCGGCGATAGGCATATTCGGCCGATGGCGAGACGATCCCGTCGCCATGCGCCACCAGCGCATTGCCCAACCCCACCCACAGCGTCGAGTCCTTGGGATCGCTGCGGATGGCGGACACCAGCACATTGGCGGCGTCCTTCGTATTGCCCTGCCGGCCAAGGCCATCGGAAAGCACCAGCCACTTGCCGCTGGCGCCGAAGCGTTCGCCGATCGCCCGGCGCTGTTCCGCCAGCGATTCGTCAAAGGGCGCCGCGGTCGATTCCGCGCTGCGCGGGCTGCCGGCGAGACGCGGATGCCCCTGCCACGCATAGCCGGCGACACCCAGCAGCAGCACGGCGGCGATCAGCTCCCAGCTTGTCCGCGGCGGGCGGGCGATCAGCAGGATCGCGCCCAGCACGATGATCGCCAGCCCGATGGCAATGCCCCAACCCATCAGCCGCGCCCCTTCTTGCGTTTCAATCGCCCGCGCACCAACAGCGCGCCCAGCAGCAGCAGGATGACCGGCGCGGCCCAGAGCGGCCAGAGGATGGGCGCGGCGCTGGGCTCATAGCTCACCCAGTCGCCATAGCGCTCGATCAGCCAGGCACGGATATGCTCCGGGTCTTCGCCCGCCGCGATCCGCTCACGGATCTGCGAGCGCAGGTCCCCGGCCATGCTGGCATTGCTGTCCGCGATCGACTGGCTCTGGCAGGTGAGGCAGCGGATGGTCAGCATCAGGTCGCGTGCCCTGGCCTCCAGCTTCGGGTCATCCAGCTGGCGGTCGGCATAGGGGGCCGGCGGCAGCGCCGTCTGCGCCAGTGCCGGGGCCAGAGACAGCGCCCCTAGGGCAAGGCACAGGATCGCCAGGAGCCGCTTCATCGCGCCTCCTCCAGCTTTTGCAGGATGCCGGGAATATCATCCTCGCGGATATCGCCGATATGCTGGTGGCGGATGATCCCCCGCCCGTCGACCACGAAGGTTTCCGGCACGCCCGAGGAGCCCAGCGCCAACTGCACGGCGGAGCGCGCATCCAGCCCGATGCGGCTGTAGGGATTACCCCAGCGGCCAAGGAAGCGATCCACGTCATCGCGCGCATCGCGGATGGCGATGGCGTCGATCTCCACGCCCTGCCGGCGCAGCGCCATCAGCTGCGGCGCTTCCGCGGCGCAGGGCACGCACCAGCTGGCGAAGACGTTGAGCAGATGCGGCTTGCCGGTCTTGAGGTCCGCATTGGTCAGCGGCGGCCGGTCGCTGGCGGCGGCGGGAAGGATGAAGGCCGGGAGCGGCTTGCCCACCAGCTTGGAGGTGATGACCCGGTCATCGGGCTTCAGCAGCCCGCTGGCGAACAGTGCGAAGAAGCCCAGGAACAGCCCCAGCGGCAGCCAGATGAGCGCCGCCCTCATGCCAGTATCTCCCCGGCGCGGCGACGGCGCAGCTTCATCAGCCAGCCGCGCCGTTCACGGCCAAGCAGCGCCAGCAGGCCGCCCAGCGCGATCATCGCCCCGCCCAGCCAGATGAAGGTGACAAAGGGCTTCCACCAGATGCGCAGCTGATAGCGGCCATCCTGCGCGGCATCCTGCCCCAGCACGACATAAAGCTGCCCGTCCCAGCGGGTGAGGATCGCCGATTCGGTCGTCGCCGTCGGCGGCGAGGAGAAGAAGCGCGACTGGGGATGCAATATGATGGGCTCACCCCCGCCGCGCGACACCGCGATATCGGCCTGCAGCGCGGTCCAGTTGTCGCCCGCAAGCGGCGAGATCGCTTGGAAATCGGCTGTCCATCCCGCTGTCTCCACCCGGTCGCCAGGCCGCGCGGCCACCAGCTTTTCCACCGTGAAGGCGGAATCCGAAGCCATGCCGGCAAGGCTGACGGCGCAGCCCAGATGCGCGATCACCATGCCCCAGGTGAAGAGCGGCGTGCGGCGCAGGTTGCGCTTCCAGAGCGGCGCCACGCTGGCAACGGCCACGCCGCCCGCCAGTACCAGCCCGAGGAAGGGCAACATCCCGATCCGCCCCCAGGCGAGGATCGCGACCAGCGCCAGCGCGGCCAGCGACACCAATGCCGGCACCAGCATCCGGCCCAGCACGGGCCTCAGCGTATCGCGCCGCCAGCGGGTGAGCGGCCCCATGCCCATCGCGATCACCAGCGCCAGCGCCACCGGCCCCGCCACCCGATCGAAATAGGGCGGGCCCACCGACACCTTGTGCCCGAAGGCTTCGGTCATCAGCGGATAGAGCGTGCCGATGAGCACGATGCCCAGGATCACGGAGAGCAGCAGGTTGTTGACGACCAGCATCGTCTCGCGGCTCACCGCCTCGAACTGCGCGCCCTCGCGCACGGTGCCAACCCGCAGGCCGAACAACGCGAGCGCCCCGCCGATATAGATGGCGAGCAATGCGAGGATGAAGGTGCCGCGCTCCGGGTCCACCGCAAAGGCATGGACGCTGGTCAGGATACCCGATCGCACGAGGAAGGTGCCGACCATCGACATGGAGAAGGCGACCACCGCCAGCATCACCGTCCACGCCCGCAGCGCGTCGCGCGTCGCCAGCACCGTCACCGAATGGAGCAGCGCCGTCGCTGCCAGCCATGGCATCAGCGAGGCATTTTCCACCGGGTCCCAGAACCACCAGCCGCCCCAGCCCAGCTCATAATAGGCCCAGTAGCTGCCGGCGGTGATGCCCAGCGTCAGCAATATCCACGCCGCCAGCACCCATGGCCGCATCGCCCGGGCGAACACCGCGTCGACATTGCGGGTCAGCAGCGCGCCGACCGCGAAGGAGAAGGCCACCGACAGCCCGACATAACCGAGATAAAGCGTGGGCGGATGGAAGGCGAGGCCGGGGTCCTGCAACAGCGGGTTCAACCCCTGCCCGTCGCGCGCCGGCGGATCGAGCCGGGCGAAGGGATTGGAGGAAAAGAGCAGGAACGCATAGAAACCAAGGCTGATCGCGGCCTGCGCGCCCAGCGTCGCCATATGCGTGTCCCGCCGCAGCGCCCGCTCGAACAGCGCGACCGCCGCGCCGGCAATGCCCATCACCGTCACCCACAGCAGCATCGAGCCCTCATGATTGCCCCATGTACCGGCGAACTTGTAGAGCCATGGCTTGGCCGAATGGCTGTTCGTCACGACCAGCGCCACCGACATGTCGGAACGCAGGAACAGGGTGATGAGCAGCAGGAAAGACAGGGCCGTCAGCACGCCCTGCGCCACCGCGACCGGGCGGATGGGGGCGAGCAGTTCTTCCTTGTCGGTCGTCAGGCCGAACCAGGCGAGCGCGAGTTGCAGGAAGGCCAGCGCGGCGGCGAGCCACAGCGCGGCGAGGCCGGCTTCGGCGATCATGCCGGGCACCCCAATACTGAAGACTCCACGTCCGTTCGGGCTGAGCCTGTCGAAGCCTTGTCCTTCTCTTCCAAGAAGAACCGCCCTTCGACAGGCTCGGGGCGAACGGAGGCAAGTGAGGCGCAGGTCACTTCACAGCCTGCATCTGGTGGGTCTTGTCATCATATTTCAGGCCATCCAGCTCGCGCGGCATATAGCGCTCGTCATGCTTGGCGAGCAGGTTGCTCGCGATGAAGGTGCCACCCTTGTCGAAGGCGCCCTCCGCCACCACACCCGATCCCTCGCGGAACAGGTCCGGTGCGATGCCGCTGAAGGTCGCGGGCACCGTCGCCTTGAAATCGGTGACGTTGAAGCGGATGGTCACGCCGTCGGGCGCGCGTTTCAGGCTGCCCTTCTGCACCATGCCGCCCAGGCGGATGGCCTTGCCCGGCTCGACGCCCTTGGTCTTCACATCATTGGGCGCATAGAAATAGGCCGCCTCATCCCGCAGCGCCGAGGCGGCGAGCAGGCCCGCTCCGATCAGCGCCACCAGCGCCGCCAGCACCAGGATCAGCCGTTGATGCTTCGCCTTCATCGCCATCCGGTCACTCGCCCCGCTTCATGTCGTCGGCGCGACGCTCGGCGCGGCGCATCCCCCGCCAGCTCGCCCAGCAGATCGCAATGGTGCCCGCAAAGGTCAACGCATAGGCGGCAATGACAAACGGCCAGGGGTTCATCCGATATTTCCGTTCAGCCGCGCGCGAGGCGCTGCAACCGCGCCTCCACCTTGTTGGTCGCCAATATGGCGCGCATCCGCATCAGCACGATGGCCGCGAACAGCAGCGTGAAGCCGGTCAACGTCAGCCATAGCGGCCAGAGGATCGCCCCGTCGATGGTGGAGCCGCGCGCCGTGATGCTCGGCCCCTGATGCAGGCTGTTCCACCACACCACCGAACGGTTGATGATCGGCAGGTTGACCGCGCCGACCAGCGCATAGATCGCCGTCGCGCGGCTGACCCCGCCCTGCCCCGGCCCGCCCCGGCTGTCGCGCGCGCCGGCATCGGCCAGCGCGATATAGCCCAGATACAGGAAGAACATGACGAGCATGGAGGTCATCCGCCCGTCCCACTCCCACCATGTGCCCCAGGTCGGGCGGCCCCAGATGGAGCCGGTCATCAGGCATAGCGCGGTGAACAGCGCGCCCGGCACGGCAATCGCCCGGCCCGCGATGGCGGCGAGCGGATGGCGCCACACCAGTTGCATGATGGCCGCACCGGCAAGCCCGCTCCACCCGGCCATGCCCAGCCATGCGGCGGGGACATGCAGGTACATGATCCGTACCGTCTCGCCCTGCAGATAGTCTGCGGGGGTCAGGAACAGACCGCACAGGCTGCCCGCCACGATCAGCGCCAGTCCCGGCCAGAACAGCCATGGCGTCAATGGTCGGGCGATCGACAGGAATCGCGCAGGGTTGGCGAAGATATGCATTTCGAGGCGCTGTTTAGCCGTGCCGGGACAGCAAGGCCAGTGTCCCTTTTACTTATGGCGCGGTGGCGGCCCGCTTGCCCCCATGCTATGCCCGGCCCGCTTTGATGGCGCCCTCATGGCCGGCCGCGCGCGCCGGAAAAACCAGGAAATCCGCCACTTGTTCGGCGGATAATAGCCCCGCGACGCTTTTTTGTGACAATGGGGCGACAAATCGGGCGGATGCGCCTATAGGGCCAGCCATAAGGTCGCCCCTGATCGGCCAGGGGTTCCAGCAGCGGAACATCTATATCATGCTCACAACGCATCCGTTCGACGACGACAAGTTGCGCGAAGAATGTGGGATTTTCGGCGTTTCCGGCGCGGAAACGGCAGCGGCCATGGTCGCGCTCGGGCTCCACGCACTCCAGCATCGCGGCCAGGAAGCGGCCGGAATCACCAGCTGGGACGGCCATGATTTCCACACCCACCGCGCCATGGGCCATGTCGCGGGCAATTTCGACCGCGACGATGTGATCCGTGCGCTGCCGGGCGAAAGCGCCTGCGGCCATGTCCGCTATGCGACGACCGGCGAAACATCGCTGCGCAACGTGCAGCCGCTTTATGCGGACCTGGCCACCGGCGGCTTCGCCATCGCGCATAACGGCAATATCTCCAACGCCATGAAGCTGCGGCGCGAGCTGGTGCGGCGCGGGTCGATCTTCCAGTCGACGTCCGATACCGAAGTCATCATCCATCTGGTCGCCACCTCCAGCTACCGCACCCTGCTCGACCGTTTCATCGACGCGCTCAAGCAGGTGGAGGGCGCCTATTCGCTGATCGTGATGACGCCCGAGGGCATGATCGCCTGCCGCGACCCGCTGGGCATCCGCCCGCTGGTGATGGGCAAGCTGGGCGATTCGATCATCTTCGCATCGGAGACGGTGGCGCTCGACGTGGTCGGGGCCGACTATATCCGGTCGATCGACCCGGGCGAGCTGGTGATCGCGCCCAATAGCGGCGCAGAGGCCGGCGAAGTGCGCAGCCACCGCCCCTTCGGCGATGTCAGTCCCCGCCCGTGCATCTTCGAGCATGTCTATTTCAGCCGTCCCGATTCCATCGTCGACGGCAACAGCATCTATTCGGTGCGCAAGGCCATCGGCGCGCAGCTTGCCATCGAGAACCCGGTGGATGCCGACTATATCATTCCCGTGCCCGACAGCGGCGTGCCCGCGGCTATCGGCTATGCCCAGCAATCGGGCATTCCGTTCGAGCTGGGCATCATCCGCTCGCATTATGTCGGCCGCACATTCATCCAGCCGGGCGACAAGGTCCGCCACCTTGGCGTCAAGCTGAAGCATAATGCCAACCGCGCGCTGATCGCCGGCAAGCGGATCATCCTGATCGACGACAGCATCGTGCGCGGCACCACATCGCTCAAGATCGTGCAGATGATGCGCGAGGCCGGCGCCGCCGAAGTGCATATGCGCATCGCCAGCCCGCCGACCAAGCACAGCTGCTTCTACGGCGTCGACACGCCGGAACGGACCAAGCTGCTCGCCCACAAGCTGGACGTGCCGGGGATGCAGGATTTCATCCATGCCGACAGTCTGGCCTTCCTCTCCATCGACGGGCTCTACAAGGCGCTGGGCGAAGTGAAGCGCGCGGACATCCGCCCACAATATTGCGACGCCTGCTTTACCGGCGATTACCCCACGACCCTCACCGACCAGGATGAAGCCGTGGTGACGAACCAGTTCGAATTGCTGGCCGAACGGGTGATGTAGGGCGCGACGCGCCTGCCCTCTCCCCATTAACCTTCCAGCCTTCCACCTTCACCCGACAGCAAGGCTCCGCCACCCGGCGGGCGTCAGGGAACCGCAGCCGATGACCGACACCCTTTCCCTTTCCGGCAAACTCGCCCTCGTCACCGGCGCCAGTCGCGGCATCGGCGCGGCCACGGCCAAGGCGCTGGCGGCGGCGGGCGCGCATGTCGTGCTGACCGCCCGGACCACCGGCGCGCTGGAGGAAGTGGAAGAGGCCATTCACGCCGCCGGCGGCAGCGCCACCATCGCCCCGCTGGACCTGACCGACGGCGAGAGCATCGGGCGGCTGGCCAGCGCCATATCCGGGCGCTGGCAGGCGCTGGACATCATGGTCCTCAATGCCGCGACCCTGGGTTCGCTGGCGGCCGTGCAGGCGATCGACGCCAAGGAATTTGCGCGCCTGCTGACCCTCAACGTCTCGGCGCAACAGGCGTTGATCGCCGCCTTCGACCCGATGCTGCGGGCCAGCAAGGGCGCACGGCTCATCGCCGTGACCAGCAGCGTCGGCCAGAAGCCGCGTCCCTATTGGGGTGCCTATGGCGCGTCGAAGGCGGCGCTGGAGGTGCTGGTGCTGGCCTATGGCGAGGAAGTGAAGAACATCTCCGCCATCCGCACCGCCATCCTCGACCCCGGCGCCACCCGCACCGCGATGCGTGCGCGCGCCTTCCCCGGCGAAGATCCCGCAACGGTGAAGGCGCCCGAGACGGTCGCCCATGCAATCGTGGAACTGGTGACGTCGGACGTGCCGACCGGCCATCGGCTGCGCGTCGAGGCTTGATCCAGTCTCTCTCGCGATGAGAGAGATGAATCATATCATACTGAAATATTGCCATATTTCTGTACGGCACAGGCCGGTCAGCGCTTGACCAGCGTCACCTGCCCCACATCGATGCCGCCACCCAGGAAGCCGCCCTCGCAATACATCAGATAATAGCGCCACAGCGTGACGAAGCGCGCGTCAAAACTGGACGGCAGGCGCCCCTGCTCCACCACCGCGTCGAAGGCCACGCGCCAGCGCCGCAGCGTCTCGGCATAGTGCAGCCCGAAATGATGCTGCTCTTCCCAGGCAAAGCCCTGCTGCTCGGCCAGGGCACGGAACCGGCGTTCCGACAACAGCAGGCCGCCGGGGAAGATATAGGCCTGGATGAAGTCCACATGCGCGGCATAGACGTCGAAAATGACGTCATCGATCAGGATATACTGGATCGCGGCGCGGCCGCCGGGCTTCAGCAGCCGATGGATCGCCGCCAGATAATCCGGCCAGTAACGCTGCCCGACCGCCTCCACCATCTCCACGCTGGCGATGGCGTCATATTGCCCGGCCGCGTCGCGATAGTCCGTCAGCAGGATGCGGGCGCGGTCGCCGAAACCGGCGGCGTCCAGCCGGTGCCGGGCATAATCCCCCTGCTCGACCGACAGCGTCAAGCCATCATAGCGGATGCCGGCGTGGTGCAGCGCCGTTTCCGCCAGGCCGCCCCAGCCGCAGCCGATCTCCAGCAGGCTCTGCCCATCGCGGAGCGCAAGCCGGTCGAGGATCGCATCGACCTTGCGCTGCTGGGCTTCCTCAAGGCTTTCCGATTCATCCTCAATATCATCGAACAACGCACTGGAATAATGCATGTTCCTGTCGAGCCACAGGCCGTAGAAATCATTGCCCAGATCATAATGGAAGGCGATGTTCCGGCGGGCGCCCCGGCGGCTGTTGCGGCGCAGGGCATGGATCAGGCCGCCGATCCAGCGCATCGGCCCATGGCCGCGCCCGGCATCGCCAAGGCTGCGCGCATTGGCCATGAACAGCGCGAACAGCGGCACCGGGTCGGGGCTGTCCCACTCGCCCAGTTCCCATGCGCGATACCAGCCCGCCGACCCCGCCGTCGCCAGCCGCACCAGCGCGCGCCAACTATACAGCCGCACCTCGCACACCGGCCCCGGCGCCCTGCCGCCAAGAATGCGCATGCTGCCATCGGGTAGCCATGCTTCCAGCCGCCCGGCTGCCAGCCCCGAATCGATCCTGTCCAGCAGGCGATGGAAATTGCCCGCGATCATCCGCCCGATCAGGCCGCCGCCTGACGAGATGGCCCGACCGGCTGCGGCCAGATGCCTGCCGCGCCTGGGGTTGGATGCATTCATGGCGCCATTCTGCCCCAGCAGCGCCCACGCTTCAATCTGCCATCGCGGTTCATACCCGCCTTTTTAGCGGATCGTTGCGAAGGCGGCGAGTGCCCGTGCGCGTCCCTCGCGATTGTTCGATGATTTTCCCAAAGAAGCGGTGCGGCGGATGCCGGCGATCGTCAGCGATAATAGATGCGGGCCATGGTCTGGATGCTGGCGGCATGGCGCGCCGCCAGTACGGCCTGGTCCTCGCCATAGCCGCCGCCCAGCGTGGAGGCGACGGGAATGCCGCGCCGCCGCGCCTCCCACGCGACCATGCCGTCGCGTGCCGCCAGCCCGTCGTCGGTCAGCGAGAGGCGGCCCAGCCGGTCCTCGCCATGGGGATCGACCCCGGCCTGGTACAGGATGAGGTCCGGCGCGCAGGCTTCGATCAGGCGCGGGAGGTGATCGGCCAGCGCCGCCAGATAGGCATCGTCGTCGCAGCCGTCGGGCAAGGCCACGTCCAGCGTCGATTGCGCCTTGCGCACGGGATAGTTGCGATCGGCGTGCATGGAAAAGGTGGTGACGTCGTCCCGCCCCGCCAGCAATGCCGCCGTGCCGTCGCCCTGATGCACGTCCAGGTCCACGATCAGGACATGCCGCACCGCGCCCTCCGCCAGCAATCGCCGCGCCGCGACTGCCAGATCGTTGAAGATGCAATAGCCCGCCCCGCAATCATAATGAGCATGATGGCTGCCACCCGCCGTATTGGCCGCATAGCCATGCGCCAATGCCAGCCGGGCGGCGGCGACCGTCCCTCCGCAGGTGCGCTGCACACGGCGGGCGAGCGGCGCCGTCACCGGAAAGCCGATCCGCCGCGCCTTGTGGTCGGGCACGTCGGTGCCCAGCACCTGCGCGACATAGGCGGGATCATGCACCGCCTCCAGCCATGCCCGCTCGACCATCGGCGCTTCATGTTCGACGGGCGGTAACGGCAATGCGCGCAATGTCGTCATCAACAGCGAATATTTATTCCATGGGAAGGCCGTACCCGCTCCACGTCGGTCTGCCGCAATGGTATAATCGGGGTGATGGACGAGCGGAAACATGCAGCCTATCTACCGATCGAAACTCCGCTGCGCACCAGCCCAAAAGGGGAACAGTGCGCGGGAACCTGCACCCATTAGCTGAAAGATCCCCCTGGATGCCCGATATTTCGTCGCTGCCCTATCGTCCCTGTGTCGGCATCATGCTGGTCAACATGGATGGCAAGGTCTTCGTCGGCCAGCGAATCGACAACAAGGTGGAGGCCTGGCAGATGCCGCAAGGGGGCATCGACCCCGGCGAAGACCCTCATGCGACCGCGCTTCGCGAACTGGGCGAGGAAACCGGCATTGCCCCCCATCATGTCGAAATCATCGCGCGGACGGACGAGGAGCTGTTCTACGACCTGCCCGAGGATCTGATCGGCAAGATCTGGGGCGGGAAATATCGCGGCCAGCGCCAGCAATGGTTCCTGGCGCGTTTCCTGGGGGGCGACGAGGATGTGAACATCGCCACCGATCATCCCGAATTCCGCGACTGGAAATGGGCGGACCCCGCCGCGCTGCCCGACATCATCGTGCCGTTCAAGAAGAAGCTGTATCGCGACATCCTGCACAAATTCGCGCATCTGATCTGACATTCGGGGCCAATGGTCCGGCTATGGACGGCGCATGCGCCAAAACGGGTTCAAAATGGCGCTGAAGCCTGTAGTGTGGATCGCCATGGCCCTGGATAGATTTACGCCCTCACGCCGCTCGGTTCCCGTCGGTGCATTGATGCTTCTGTGTGTTGCGCCGGCCCCGGCCGTGGCGCAGGATCTTCCGCCCCCGCCGCTGCCCCCGGCGGCACGCGCCATGCTGGAGCAGGCGATTGCGAGCGGCGACGAGGCGGATATCGCCGCCGTCGCCAAGATCGCCAGGAAGACCTATCCGCGCTCCACGGCAGAGATTTCCGCGCTGGTCAATGCGCGGAGCGAACGCGTCGCCGAACGGCGCAAGGAAATGATCCAGTCGGCCGACATCTTCGAGCTGTGGAAGGGCCGCGGCGAGCTGGGCGGATTCCGCTCGACCGGATCGACCAGCGAAGTCGGCATCAGCGCCGGGCTGGCGATCACCCGCACGGGCCTGAAATGGACGCACAAGCTGAGCGCCAGCGCGGACTATCGCCGGGCATCGGGGCAGACATCGCGCGAGCGCATCGTCGCGGCCTATGAACCGCGTTACCAGTTCGATCCCAGGGGTTTCGCCTATGGGCTGATGCAGTTCGAGCGCGATCCGATCATCGGTTTCGATGCCCGTTACACGGGTTCCGCCGGTATCGGTTACAAGCTGCTGGACGCAAAGAAGCTGAACCTGTCGATCGATGCCGGCCCTTCGGTGCGCCGTGTCGACTATCCCGACGACAGCACGGAAACCAAGGCTGGCCTGCGTTCCTCCATCGACTTTGCGTGGAAACTGAACCCGCAACTGACCCTGCGCCAAACCGCATCGGGCTATATCGAGAGCAGCAACGAATCGGCCAATGCGCTGACGGCGCTCGACGCGCGCATCATCGCGCGCCTGTCCGCCCGCTTTTCCTATAACCTGCAATATGAATCGGAAAACCGGCTGACGCCCGAGCGCTTCGACACGCTGAGCAAGGTGACGCTGATCTACGATTTCTAGCAGGGGGTGGAGCCCCGCCTCACCCTCTGTTAGCGTGCCGCCGATGAGGGCAATTTCCCGCGACGAGGATGAGGTACTGGAAGCGGCATCGGCAGCGCCGATGACCGACCGGGTGCTGCAATGGGCGGCGATCGGCAGCGGATCGCGCAATCTGCCGGGGCTGGCCGCAATGGCATCCACCCTTGCCGATGCTTTTGCCGCGCTGCCGGGCGAGGTGACGCTGGCAGCGCCGGCGCCGGTGGAGGCCGTGGACGCATCGGGCACCGTCCGGGCCATCGAACATGGCCACCATCTGATCGTCCGCGTGCGGCCGGAGGCGGCGACCCGCATCCTGCTGACCGGCCATATGGACACGGTATTCGGCGTGGACGATCCTTTTCGGGAGAGCCGCTGGATTGCGCCGGGCATGTTGAACGGCCCCGGCACGGCCGACATGAAGGGCGGCATCGCGCTGATGCTGGCGGCGCTGGCGGCAATCGAGCGGCATCCGGACGGGCGGATGCTGGGCTATGACGTGCTCATCAACAGCGATGAAGAGGTGGGCAGCCCCTCTTCCGCCGCGCTCATCGCCCGGCTGGCGCAGGGCAAGGCGGCGGCGCTGACCTATGAGCCGGCCCTGCCCGACGGCACGCTGGCAGGCGCGCGGGCGGGGAGCGGCAATTTCTCGATCATCGTCACCGGGCGCAGCGCCCATGCCGGGCGCAATCCGCAGGACGGGCGCAATGCGCTGGTCGCGGCGGCGGACATCGCGCTGCGCCTGGCCGCCGGCAGCCCTGGCGTCGGCGAGGATGGATCGGGCTTCACCTGCAATCCGGCGCGGATCGACGGCGGCGGCCCCAATAATGTCGTGCCCGACCATGCCGTGCTGCGGGTCAACTTCCGCCCGCGCACGCCCGATGACGTCATGGCGGCGCAGGCGCTGGTCGACCGGGTGATCGCGGAGGTCGCGCAGGTCCACGATGTCGCCGTCCATTGCCATGGCGGCTTCGGACGACCGCCCAAGCCCATGGACGCAGGCTCCACCCGGCTCTTCGGCCTGGTGAAGGACTGCGGCGCCGCGCTTGGCCTCCCCATCGGCTGGCGCGACACCGGCGGGGTATGCGATGGCAACAATATCGCCGCCTGCGGCATCCCCGTGGTCGACACCATGGGCGCGCGGGGCGGCAGCATTCACAGTGCGGAGGAATTTCTGATCGTCGAGAGCCTTGCCGAGCGGGCACGCCTGTCCGCCCTCACCATGATCCGCATCGCGCAGGGGGGCATGGCATGAGCTTCGTGATGCGGCCGGCCCGGCTGGACGACATCCAGACGCTGTACGAGATGGCGAAAGTCACCGGCGGCGGCTTCACCAACCTGCCGCCCGACCGCACCGCCCTGACGCACAAGCTGGAACGCACCGCCGAAGCGCTGGCCCGCACCGAGGGCGGCATCGAGGACGAGCTGATCCTGATGGTGCTGGAAAATACCGAGACGGGCCAGGTGCGCGGTACCTGCCAGATCTTCAGCACGGTGGGGCAGAAATGGCCCTTCTATTCCTATCGTCTGGGCACGCTGACCCAGCATAGCCGCGAGCTTGGCCGCACCTTCCGCGCGCAGATGCTGTCCCTCACCACCGACCTGGAGGGATCGACGGAGGTCGGCGGGCTGTTCCTGCACCCGCGCGAGCGGGCGGAGGGGCTGGGCCTGCTGCTGGCGCGCAGCCGCTATCTCTACATCCGCCAGCACCGCGACCGCTTTGGCGACCGGGTGATCGCCGAGTTGCGCGGGGTGATCGACGAGGCGGGCGGATCGCCCTTCTGGGACGGGCTTGCGGGCCGCTTCTTCGGCATGAGCTTTCAGGAAGCGGACGAGTTCAACGCGATCAACGGCAACCAGTTCATCGCCGACCTGATGCCCAAGACGCCGATCTACACCGCCATGCTGACGGACAGCGCCCGCGCCGTCATCGGCCTGCCCCACCCCAATGGCCGCGCGGCGATGCGCATGCTGGAGGCGGAAGGCTTCGCCAATGCCGGCTATGTCGACATTTTCGATGGCGGGCCGACAATGGTCGGCGACATCGACACGCTGCGGACGGTGAAGGGCGCGCGCGACCTGCGCTTTGCCGGGGTGCATGAGGAACGCGGGCAACGCATGATCGTCGCCTGCGGCACGCTGGCCGATTATCGCTGCGTCTATGGCATGGTGATCGAGCAGCCCGATGGCGCGGTCGCGCTGGATGAAACCAGCGCGCGCATCCTCGATCTCTCGCCGGGCGACCCGCTGGCGGTGGCCGAGCGATGAGCCTGCGGGAGATCAATTTCGACGGCATCGTCGGCCCCAGCCACAATTATGCGGGGCTGAGCCCCGGCAACCTGGCGTCGGCGCGCAATGCCGGGGCCGTCGCCTATCCCCGCGCCGCCGCGCTGCAGGGGCTGGAGAAGATGCGGGCGAATATCCGGCTGGGGCTGGCGCAGGGGCTGCTGCTGCCGCATCGCCGCCCGGATGAGGCATGGCTGGCCTTGCTGGGCATCGACATGGCGAACGCCGAGCCGCATATGCGGGCCGCCGCCATGTCCGCCTCCGCCATGTGGGCCGCCAATGCCGCGACCGTTTCCCCCGCGCCGGATACTACCGACGGGCGCTGCCACCTGACCGTCGCCAATCTCGTCACCATGCCGCATCGCAGCCATGAATGGCCGCAGACGCTGGCGCAGTTGCGGGTCGCCTTCGCCAACCCGGCGGCCTTTGCTGTCCACGCCCCGGTGCCCCCGCCCTTTGGCGACGAGGGCGCGGCCAATCATATGCGGCTATGCGCCGATCATGATGCGCCGGGGGTCGAGGTCTTCGTCTATGGCCGGTCCGGCGGCCCCTTCCCCGCCCGCCAGCATATCGAGGCGGGCAAGGCCGTCGCCCGCATCCATGGCTTGGCCGAAAGCCGCACGCTGCATGTGCAGCAGTCGGAAGAGGCCATTGCCGCCGGCGCCTTCCACAATGATGTGGTGGCCGTCGCCAACGGCCATGTCCTCTTCGCGCATGAACTGGCCTTTTCGGACAAGCCGGCCTTCTTCGCGGCGATGCGCGCGGCGCTGCCGCAGATCGAGATCATCGAGGTGCCCGCCGCGCTCGTGTCGCTGGAAGACGCGATCAGAAGCTATTTGTTCAACGCCCAGCTCGTCACCCTGCCCGAAGGCGGCATGGCGCTGATCCTGCCCACCGAGGCGCGGGGCGTGCGGGCCGTGTGGGACTGGCTGGAGGCGATGGTGGCGGGCAACGGGCCGATCCGTCGGCTGGTGCCGGTGGATGTGCGCCAGTCCATGGCCAATGGCGGCGGCCCCGCCTGCCTGCGCCTGCGCGTCGTCGCCGATCCGGCCGATGTGGACCCGCGCTTCATGCTGGACGAAGCGAAGATCGACGGCATTGCCGCCGTCATCGCACAGCATTGGCCCGAAGACATCGCCGCCGATGCACTGGGCGACGCAGCGTTAATAACGAAAGTCCAACATTCATGGTTAACGCTTGTTGACCATTTGGGGCTGCGGGCCGATCTTGTCTTCTGACGGCGTGGTCGATCACGGCGCTGTCTGACATTATTGACTGGCCCATCCTCGACGGTTGCATGATGCGGCCGCCTTTGACGGGCGTTGCCGGGACATGGTCATGGACAGGATCAAGCACCTCTTTACGATCAAGACCAAGTTCGAGGCATTCCTCGTCATCTATGCCCTCGCGCTGGGCGCGACGGAACGCGGCCTTGTCTATATCGAGCATTATCCCGGCTTTGGCGGCAAGCTGCTGGCGCTGTGCTGCACCGGCGCGGTCTTCATGGCCGGCGGCAAGGTGCTGGACGCGGTGGAGATGAACCGGCAGATGGGCTACTGACCGCCCGCTGGCGCCCGCCGCCGGATGAGGTCGCGACAGGCTCCGAACGGGTTGGCTGCATCCGGCAAGCGCCATCAAGCGATGGGCCATCCGACAGGCTGGGCCTTCACCCCTTCACGGTCGCGGCATCCTGACCGAAAAGAATGCGCCACGATTCCTCGTCGCTCACGACCGGCGCGTCCGGGGGATTGATCCGTTCCGCCTGCGCATAGGCCCGCACCGTCGCCGGCCGCGCGGCGACATCGCCGAACCAGCGGGCCAGATGGGGGAAATCGACCAGGTCCTGCCCCTGCCGTTCATGCGGCACGATCCAGGGATAGATCGCCATGTCCGCAATCGTATAATCTTCGTCCGCGACAAAGCGGCGATCGGCCAGCCGCCTGTCCAGCACGCCATAGAGCCGCGCGGTCTCGTTCACATAGCGATTGATGGCATAGGGGATTTTTTCGGGCGCATAGCCGCTGAAATGATGGTTCTGCCCCGCCATCGGGCCAAGGCCGCCCATCTGCCAGAACAGCCATTGCAGCACCTCTGCCCGGCCACGCAGGTCCGATGGAATGAACTGCCCCGTCTTTTCCGCCAGATACAGCAGGATGGCGCCGGATTCGAACAGCGATACGGGCGCGCCGCCATCCGCCGGGGCCTGATCTACGATCGCGGGAATACGGTTATTGGGGGCAATGGCCAGGAATTCGGGTGCGAACTGTTCGCCCTTGCCGATGTTCACGCCATGGATGCGGTAGGGAAGCGCGGCTTCCTCCAGGAACATCGTGACCTTGTGGCCATTGGGGGTCGTCCAGTAATACAGATCGATCATGTCGCGGGGCTCCATGCGCAAGGGGCGGAGCCTGTGCAGATGATGTCGCGTGCGGGCCTGTTCAATCGGGCGATCGACAATATTTCAGCGACAATCATGAGCAGCGTCAATGCATGGAGCCCGCAGCGTTCGCTCCAGCCTTTTGCCGCCGCATCCCTTTTTGCGGAAACCGGGTTCAGCGCAGCGAAAAGCGGTTCCCACTTTTGCGCACGATGCCCTAGCTCGCCGCCTGGCGCCTGATCTCGCCCGTCCAGTTGGGCGCCTGCACCTCCTGCTCGATATCGGCGATGGCATAGCGGCACTTGCCCTCCGCCTTGGCGCGATAAAGGGCCGAATCGGCCGAATCCATCAGGTCGGACAGATCGACCCCATGTTGCGGCCGCAGCGCGATGCCCACGCTCACGCCCACATGCACACGCTCGACACCATGGTCATAGGCCATGCCAAGGTCATAGGCCGCGCCGGCAATGGCCAGCACCATGCGCTCGGCCGTCAGTAGCGCCGCCGAACGCCCCGACACGGACGAGAGCACCACGAATTCATCGCCGCCGATCCGCGCGAGCGCATCGCCCTTGGCCGTGGCGGCCCGCAGCCGCTCCGCCACGCCGATCAGCAGCCGGTCGCCCGCCGCATGGCCGAAACGGTCGTTCACATCCTTGAAACCATCGAGGTCGAGATAGAACAGCGCCCGGCCAAAGGCGCCCCGGCTGTCCATCTCGCGGGCCAGCCCGTTGCGATTGAGCAGGCCCGTCAATGCATCATGCCGGGCGCGATGATCATTCTCACGCTCGGCCACCATGGTCGAAATCAGCATGCGGTTGAGCCGGTGCGAGGCAATCGACATCGCATAGAGATAGACCGGAATCTGCATGCCGACGATCAGCAGTGCCGCCTGACCGGACAGCAGGGAGCCAAGCGCACAGGGGCCGAGCCCCAGGAAGATCATCGCCCCCGCCAGCCGCGGCGCACTATAGTTGCGCAGGCAGATGCCGCCGACCATGGCCGCGGCCGAAAGGCAGGCGAGCGTCGCGGCGACCCAATCGCCGCTGGTCAGGCTGATGATCGTGCCGAAGCCGACGGAAAACGCCCAGGCGAGCGCGAGGATGATGAGGATGTCGGTCTGTGTCGAACGTCCGGCCGCCGCGCGCCGCCGCGCGCCCATGATAAGCCACAGCCGCGCGCCGCAGACCAGCACCTCCATCGCCAGCCACGCCCAGAATTGCGGCTTGTCCTGGCGGACCGCGAGAATGGCCGCGACGGCGATGGTGTTGAACACGCCGCCCAGGAAGATCGGCAGCGATCCGTAGAGATTCTTGATCAGGGCATGACGGATGTCGACCGGCACGTCAGGCCCCGAATCGGCAAGCCATGCCGTCAGGCGCCATGTCGGCAGGCTGTATCTTTCGCTCGTTACCTCGCTCACGCCGGCGCTCGCCCTCCTTCCGCGCAGATTGCGCGGCTACGATCGCGATACGCCCCAGCCGTTAAAGAAGAATTATAATCAAAACAGCTTGTTACCCCGATAGTGGATCGACGCTTCTACAGGCTTGCACGGCATTGCCGGGGCAGAAACCATCTGTTCGTCATCGCCGCGCCCGGCCTGCTGCGGTTCATGAAACCCCTGACGAAAGGCAGCGCCCCGCCCCGATGTTCAGCACCGGCGGGGAAAATGGCACCGGCAGCGTAACGGATACCCCTTGCCAAGCGCCGCGCCGGGGCTGATCGTTCGCCGTGATGACCCGTTCGACCATCGTTGATCCCGGCATGGCCAATGCCCTCCTGTCAGGGCGAAAGACGCAGATGCGCCTCGGCACCATGAGCCCCCTCTCCCGATGCCGGCCGGGCGACCGCATCCAGGTACGCGAGGCCTGCATTGCCGGGCGAATCGATGCCGGTCAGGAGCTGTCGACATCCCTGAACAAGGCCGAGTTCGTCATCTTCCCCGATGGCTGGCGGCAATATCCGGATGGGAGCGGCCATGCCGGCCGGGTGCCCGGCGACGTGGACCACCAATGGGTCTCCGCCGTCCATATGCCGCGCTGGGCCTCGCGCATGACATTGATCGTCGACGGGGTGAGGACGGAGCGGCTGCAGGCCATCGCCGCCGACGACATCCGGGCGGAAGGCGCGCGGCCGGTTCTGGGATGCTGGTTCTGGCGATGGCCAAGGCCGATCCGCGGCATCGACCTGACCGCCCGGCGCGCCTTCCGGCGATATTGGAACATCAATCACGGCACGCCCGGCGACCGATGGGAGGATGATCCCGAGATCATTGTGCTGGACTTTCACCTGCTCGCCGGCCGGCCTTAGGGCGATTTCCAGACGATCGGAAACCAGTTCGGCGAAGCCAATCGACCGCCGGTCAAGAAATCGCGGTCGATCAAGGATATGGAGCGGCGCGCCATTCTGCTCGGAGGAGCCGGGAGGCATGGTTCCCGCGCATCGGATCGCAGCGCATGTTCGATGCATGGGCAGCAAAGCGCAGAAGCTGAAACGAGTCGCCCGCCTCGTTTCAACGCTTTGCAGACGCACATGCGTTAATGGCGATCCGTACTGGGCAGCAGCGGCGGCAAAGGGCCGCCATCAACACCCGGCAAGGTCCATTGCGTTTCGCGGGGGAGAGAGCATGCCACGGGCGCAGCCATACAGGCTGTGGCGAGGGATCATGCCGGAGGGGGGAGGCTCGCATGACGGCAAACCCAAACAAAAACGGGCGGCTTTCGCCGCCCGTCTAATCCCTTGTTTTCCCAATGGGAAAATGGTGCGCCCGGAACGATTCGAACGTCCGACCCTCAGATTCGTAGTCTGATGCTCTATCCAGCTGAGCTACGGGCGCCCTTGGGAGTTGCGCAGATAGTCGGGGGTGACGGGTCTGGCAACCCCCTATTTTCACTTTCTGCAAAAGCTTTTGCAGGGGCGGCTTTTTGCGCCGCCCCTATAGGTTTCAACCCTTCGAAAGCGCGGCCTGCGCGGCGGCCAGACGGGCGATCGGCACGCGATAGGGCGAGGCCGAAACATAATCGAGCCCGGTCTTCTCGCAGAAGGCGATGGAAGCCGGATCGCCGCCATGCTCGCCGCAGATGCCCAGCTTGATGCCGGGGCGGGTCGCCCGCCCACGCTCGGCCGCGATCTCGATCAACTGGCCCACGCCCTCGATATCGAGGCTGACGAACGGGTCGCGCGGGAAGATGCCCTTGTCGACATATTGCGTCAGGAACCGGCCGGCATCGTCGCGGCTGATGCCGATGGTCGTCTGCGTCAGGTCGTTGGTGCCGAAGGAGAAGAACTCGCCAAACTCCGCGATCTCGCCGGCCTTCAGCGCGGCGCGCGGCAGCTCGATCATGGTGCCGACCAGATATTCGACACTCCTGCCCCGCTCGGCGAACACTTCCTGGGCAACGCGATCGACGATCGCCTTCATCAGCTCCAGTTCCTTCGCGGTGGCGACCAGCGGGATCATCACCTCGGGGATCGGCGCCTCGCCCGTGCGCTCTTCCACGATCAGCGCCGCCTCGAAGATCGCGCGGGCCTGCATCTCGTAGATTTCGGGATAGGTCACGCCCAGGCGGCAACCGCGGTGGCCCAGCATCGGGTTGAATTCATGCAGTTCGGACGCACGGCGCTTCAGCGTTTCGATGCCGACGCCAGCCGCCTCGGCGACTTCGGCGAACTCGTTTTCCTCATGCGGCAGGAATTCGTGCAGCGGCGGATCGAGCAGGCGGATGGTCACGGGCAGGCCGGCCATCACCATGAAGATCTGCGCGAAGTCGTCGCGCTGCTCGGGCAACAGCTTCTCCAGCGCCTCGCGGCGGCCCTTTTCCGTGTCGGCCAGGATCATCTGACGGACGGCGGTGATGCGGGTCGCGTCGAAGAACATATGCTCGGTGCGGCACAGGCCCACGCCCTCGGCGCCGAATTCGCGCGCGACCTTGCAGTCCTGCGGGGTTTCGGCGTTCGCGCGCACCTTCAGGCGGCGGACCTTGTCGGCCCACACCATCAGCGTGCCGAAATCGCCGGCCAGCTCAGGCTGCACGGTCGGCACTTCGCCGGCCATCACCTCACCGGTCGAACCGTCGATGGTGACGATATCGCCCTCGGTGAGGTCGCGGCCACCGACATGCAGCGTCTTGGCCTTCGCGTCGATCGACATGCTGCCCGCACCGGAGACGCAGGGGCGACCCATGCCGCGTGCCACCACTGCCGCGTGGCTGGTCATGCCGCCACGCGCGGTCAGGATGCCCTTGGCCGCGTGCATGCCGTGGATATCCTCGGGCGAGGTTTCCACGCGTACCAGGATGACGGCATCGCCCAGCTCGCTGCGGCGCTCGGCAGTGTCCGCGTCGAACACGATGAGGCCGGAGGCCGCGCCCGGAGACGCCGGCAGCCCCTTGGTCAGCACGTCGCGCGGCGCCTTGGGGTCGAGTGTGGGGTGCAGAAGCTGGTCGAGCGCGGCGGGGTCGACGCGGGCAACGGCCTCTTCCTGCGTGATCAGCCCTTCGCTCGCCATGTCGACGGCGATCTTGAGCGCGGCCTTGGCGGTGCGCTTGCCCGAACGGGTCTGGAGCATCCACAGCTTGCCCTGCTGCACCGTGAACTCGATGTCCTGCATGTCGCGATAATGGGTTTCGAGGATGCCGAACACGCGGGCCAGTTCCGCATAGGTTTCGGGCATCGCCTCTTCCATGCTGGCGGGCCTGGCCCCTGCCCGCTCGCGCGCCGCCAGCGTCAGATATTGCGGCGTGCGGATGCCCGCCACCACGTCCTCGCCCTGCGCGTTGATCAGGAATTCGCCATAATAGACATTCTCGCCGGTCGCCGGATCGCGCGTGAACGCAACGCCGGTGGCCGAGGTATCGCCCATATTGCCGAACACCATCGCCTGCACATTGACGGCCGTGCCCCATTCGCCGGGGATGGAGTTGAGGCGGCGATAGACCTTCGCGCGCTCCGACTGCCAGGAACCGAAGACGGCGGAAATGGCGCCCCACAACTGGTCATGCACATCCTGCGGGAAGGATTTGCCCCACAGCTTCTGGACGATCGCCTTATACTCGGCGACCAGGCCCTTCCAGTCCTCCGCCGTCATCTGCGTGTCGAGCAGATAGCCCTGGTCTTCCTTCGCGATTTCCAGCGCTTCCTCGAACGCGCCATGGTCCAGTTCCAGCACCACGTCGGAATACATCTGGATGAAGCGGCGATAGCTGTCCCAGGCGAAGCGCTCGTCGCCCGATACGGTGGCAAGGCCCTCGACCGTCTCGTCATTGAGGCCCAGGTTGAGGACGGTGTCCATCATGCCCGGCATGGAGATGCGCGCGCCCGAACGGACGGACACCAGCAGCGGATCGGCCGCATCGCCGAATGTCTTGCCGGTGATCCCCTCGATATGCGCGAGACCGCTCGCGACTTCGCCCGTCAGCGATTCGGGATAGACGCCGCCATCCTGATAATAGCGCGTGCACATCTCGGTCGTGATCGTGAAACCCGGAGGCACCGGCAGGCCGATGGACGCCATGCCGTCCAGATTGGCGCCCTTGCCGCCCAGAAGATTCTTGTCGCCCTTGCCACCGTCATCAACGCCTCCGCCGAAACGATAGACATAGCGGGTCTCAGTCATGGGCATGGTCGTGGCCTCTTCCAGCGTTGTAGGCATCGGTTTCTCCAGCGGAATCAGGCAATCCGGGAAGGACAGTCCGGTTTTATTGTGCATCGCAACAGGATTGAAATCAACTCTTTCGGGCGGCCGCGCGCGACCAGCCGTGCCTTTGAACCGATATGGGACGCGCCTATAGCGTCAAATTAGCGGCGGTCCATGAAATATGATTGCGCTGCGACATATCGTGAAGGGTTTTGCCAGCGGACCAAGGCGTTGGCGGCGCTTCTTCACCAGGAAAATAGCGGATGGAGGACCCGAATTGTTCGCGATCCTCTCTCCGACTCGCGGGCGGAGAGCATAGACATCCAGTCCGGCAAACCATCGGACGGCCCGGCCCATGATACGCCCGATCAGGCCCGTTGGTGCTGCACCTGTCGCCCCGAAGGGTGGCATGGGCGCGATGCCGGCCGGTCCTGGGACGGGTTGATCCGGCGCATTTCCCGGGCCGCCTGGCGATTGCCACCTGACGGTCCGGGAGAATATTCAGCCTTCGATCCGGGAGAAGTCGGCAACGCCATGCACCGCCGCACGCACCCGCGCCAGCAGCGCCAGCCGGGCCGCGCGCTTGGCGGGATCGGCATCGTTCACCGTCACCTTGTCGAAAAAGGCGTCGATGGGCGCGCGCAGGGTGGCGAGCGCCGCCATGGCGCCGGCGAAATCCTCCGCCTCGACAGCGGCAGCCGCGCGCGGCTCGGCAGCGTCCAGCGCGGCGATCAGCGCGGCTTCCTCGGGCTCGGGCGTGTAGGAGAGCGTCCTGCCCTCTTCCTTCTCCAGCGCCAGGACGGCATCGGCATTGCCGGGCTCCTGGATCGCGGCGAGCGGGTCTTCCTCGCCGGTCTGGGGGATGCCCTGATCGTCGGGACCGGCCATCACCGGCGCGGCCTCGCCGACGCCCTCCTTCTTCAGGATGTTGGCCGCGCGCTTGTACCCGGCGAGCAGGTTCGCGCCATCATCGGTGCCGATAAAGGATTGCAGCGCCTTCACGCGGGCGAGCAGGCGGACGAGATCATCCTCGCCGCCCAGCGCGAACACGGCGTCGATCAGGTCGTGTCGGACGCCGGCTTCGCGTTGCTGGACCTTGAGGCGGTCGATTAAAAATCCGACGATCTCGTCCGAAACCAGTTCACGCACTCGGCTTTGATAAATGTCCATCTGTCGCGTGAACACGCCGAAGATTCGCATGCGAATGTCGTTTGCGGCAATGATCTGAAGCAAGGAAAGCGCCGCACGACGAAGGGCAAAGGGGTCTTTCGATCCCGTTGGCTTCAAGTCCTCAGCGAAGAAACGCGCTAGAGTATCTATCCGCTCCGCCAGCGAAACCGCCACCGTCACCGGCGCCGTCGGCACATCGTCGCCCTGCCCGACCGGCTTGTAGTGGTCGCGGATCGCGTCGGCGACGGCGTCGGGCAGGCCCTCGGCGCGGGCATAGTAACCGCCCATCACGCCCTGCAATTCGGGGAACTCGCCGACCATTTCGGTGACGAGGTCGGCCTTTGCGAGGCGGGCGGCCTGTTCGGCCATGTCCGCCAGCGCCTTTTTCCCTTCGTCATTCCCGCGCAGGCGGGTCTGATCGAGACGCGTGGCTCGATCAGACATCTCCGGCGTTGCGGCTGACTGCGCGGTCGGGAGATGGCCCCCCGCCTGCGCGGGGGTGACATTGTTCAGTTGAGGACCGACGATGTCCTCTTCCACCAACCAGCGGGCGAGCCTGGCGACGCGTTCCACCTTGTCGGCGAGCGTGCCCAGCTTTTCGTGGAAGGTGATGCGTTCCAGCTTCTTCGCATGGTCTTCCAGCCGGGTCTTCTTGTCCTGCTCCCAGAAGAAGCGGGCGTCGGAGAGGCGCGCGGCGAGCACCTTGCGGTTGCCCGCGACAATGGCCTCGCCGCCATCCTTCGCCTCGATATTCGCCGTGCAGATGAAGGCCGGCGCAAGTTTCCCGGCAGCATCCTTCAGCACGAAATATTTCTGGTTGATCCGCAGGGTCAGCTGGATGACTTCAGGCGGCACCTCAAGGAAGGCCGGATCGAAATCGCCCAGCAGCGGCACCGGCCATTCGGTCAGGCCGGCATTTTCCGCCACCAGCCCCTTGTCCTCGATCAGCGCATAGCCCTTGGCGGCAGCCGCGGCGGCGGCCTTCTCCGCGATGATCGTCTGCCGCGCCTCATGGCTGGCGATTACATGGGCCGCGCGCAGCGTCCCGACATAGTCGTCGGCGCCCGCGATCATCACCGGGCCTTGCGAATGGAAGCGATGCCCCATGGTCTCGCGGCCCGACGCGATGCCATCGATCTCCAGCGGCACGACCTCCCCGCCCAGCAGCGCGACGATGCCCTGCAGCGGGCGCACCCAGCGCAGACTTTCGGTGGTGACGCTCGCCTTGCCCCAGCGCATCGACTTGGGCCAGGGGAAGGCGCGGACGATAGCGGGGATCGCCTCGGCCAGCACGTCCGCCGTCGCGCGGCCGGGTTTTTCGACGAGCGCGAACCAGATGCCGTCGCGGTCCTGCAACTGGTCCTGCGTCAGGCCGGTCTTGCGCAGGAAGCCTTCCAGCGCCTGCACGGGGGCGGAGGTGCGCGGGCCCTTATATTCCTCGCTCACCGCCTCGGTCCGGTCGGGCAAGCCGCGCGCGATCAGGGCAAGGCGGCGGGGCGTCACGAAACGTTCGAGCGACGCGGGCTTGAGGCCGGCCTTCGCCAGCTCTTCACCGAAGAGGCGCGCCAGGTCGTCCGACGCCTTCAGCTGCATGCGCGCCGGGATTTCCTCGCAGCGCAGTTCGAGGAGGAAGTCGGTCATGCAAAATTTTCCCAGCTCTTCATGGCCATCCCTGCGGAGGCGGAAATGACGAAAAGGGGCTCGGACGGGCTGATCATCATCACGCCGCCCACCCGTTCACCTGCATCCACGCCTCGCAGCTGCCCTTCGCCAGATCGCGCACGCGGCCGATATAGCTGGCCCGCTCCTGCACGGAGATGACGCCGCGCGCCTGCAGCAGGTTGAAGCAATGGCTGGCCTTGATCGCCTGTTCATAGGCGGCGAGCGGGATATCGGCGGCGATGCAGCTCTGGCATTCCGCCTCCGCATCCCTGAACCAGCGGAACAGCTTGTCGGTATCGGCGATCTCGAAATTCCATTTCGACATCTGCTTTTCATTCTCAAGGAACACGTCGCCATAGCTCACGCCCGCGTCGTTGAAGCGCAGGTCGTACACATTGTCGACACCCTGGATATACATGGCCAGGCGCTCAAGCCCATAGGTCAGCTCGCCCGTCACCGGCTTGCAGTCGAAGCCGCCCATCTGCTGGAAATAGGTGAACTGGGTGACTTCCATACCGTCGCACCACACTTCCCAGCCAAGGCCCCAGGCGCCTAGCGTCGGGCTTTCCCAGTCATCCTCGACAAAGCGGATGTCGTGGACCAGCGGATCGATGCCGATTTCCTTCAGGCTGTTCAGATACAGCTCCTGCAGGTTCGGCGGGCTGGGCTTCAGCACGACCTGATATTGGTAATAATGCTGCAGCCGGTTGGGGTTCTGGCCATAGCGGCCATCGGTGGGCCGGCGGCTGGGCTGCACATAGGCGGCATTCCAGGGATTGGGGCCAAGGCTGCGCAGCGTGGTGGCGGGGTGGAAGGTGCCCGCGCCCACTTCCATGTCATAGGGTTGCAGGATGACGCAGCCCTGTCGGCTCCAATAGGCGTGGAGGGTGAGGATCAGGTCCTGAAAGCTCAGGCTTTTTTCAGGTTGCGCCATGTTTTCCCGGTTCCTGGCTGGGCGGTTGCGTGTTGCGCCGTGCCTTGGCGCATGGGGCGATACGGGTCAAGACGCCCACGCCCGGCTTCCTGCGGCCGCTAACCCTGTTTTGCCCTTGCCGATGCGCCGGCCGCGCCCCATGGAGAAGCCCCATTCCCATTTCGCCCGGAAAGGCGTCGCTCCGTGACACGGCCCTCCCAGTTCCTCGCCGCCCTGCTGCTCCCCTTTTCCCTGCTCGTTTCCAGCCCGGCGCCCGCGCGCGAGCCCGCAGCCGCGCCCGTCACGGTCAAGGCCGATCCGGCGCTGTGGGTGGTGAAGGACAAGGACACGACCATCTATCTGTTCGGCACCGTCCATGTGCTCAAGCCGGGATATGAGTGGTTCACCGGCGGCGTGAAAAAGGCGTTCGACGCGTCCGACGAACTGGTGCTGGAAGTGATCGAGCCGGAAGATCAGGCGGCGATGGGCCGTGAAATGGGCGCCATCGGCGTGGCCCCGGCCGACAGCCCGGCGCTCAGCACCCGCCTGACCGAAGAGGCGCGCAGGAAATATATCGCCGCGATGGAGCAGACCGGCCTCCCCTGGCAGGCGTTCGAGCGGTTCAAGCCGTGGATGGCGGGCATGGTCCTCTCCGTCGCGCCGCTGACGAATCTGGGTTATGACCCCAAGCTGGGCGTGGAGAAGGTGTTGAGCGCCGCCGCCAAGGCCAATGGCAAGACGATCGGGGCGCTGGAAACCGTCTCGCAGCAGCTGGGATTCTTCAACGGCCTAGACGACGGCCAGCAGATTGCCTTTCTCAACGCCACGGTCGATGGCCTGCCCGAGGCGGAAAGCCAGTTCGCCAGCCTGATGGCGAACTGGGCCGCGGGCGACCCCGATGCGCTGGCGAAAGAGATGAACGAATCGCTGGAAGCGACGCCCGTGCTGGCGAAGGTGCTGATCGAGGATCGCAACGCCAACTGGGCGCAGTGGATCGACAAGCGGCTGGAAACGCCCGGCACGGTCTTCGTCGCGGTGGGCGCGGGGCATCTGGCGGGCGCGCCCAGCGTACAGCAGAAGCTCAAGGCGCTCGGTATCCACGCAAAGCGCGTGAAGACGCAGCGCTGAGCCGGCGCCTGGCCCGATGATCCGCCGGCCCGTCCTGTTGTGCGCCCTGCTTTGCGCCCTGCTGCTGACCTCCGCCTGCGGCAGCCAGCCCGCCCTGCGCACGGACGGCAAGGGACCGGCGCTGTGGCGGATCGAAAAGGGAGAGACGCGGGGCTATCTGTTCGGCACGGTCCATGCGCTGCCGGACGATGTCGCCTGGGAAACGCCGGCGTTGCGGGACGCGATGGCGGGTGCCGACCGGCTGGTGGTGGAAGCGCGCGGGCTCGATGACAGCGAAATGCTCCAGACGACCTTCCAGTCGCTTGGCCAGAGCCCCGGCCTGCCGCCCATACCCCAGCGATTGCCCGCCGCGGACCGCCCGGCGCTGGACGCGCTGCTGGACGAAGGCGGCCTCAGCGAACCGGCGCTGCGGCCTTATGAAAGCTGGGCGGCGGCCCTCATGCTGTCCACCGTCATCCAGAGCCGGATACAGGTGCATGGCGATCGCGGCGTGGAGGCGACGCTGATGGCGCACTTCAAGGCCGCTGGAAAGCCCATTGACGGCCTTGAAACCGTCCAGCAGCAATTCACCGCCTTCGACCGCCTGCCGGAGGATGCCCAGCGCCGCCTTCTGGCCGACACGGTCCATGAGGCGAACGACGCCCGCACCCGCTATGCCGCCATGATGCAGGCATGGCTGGGCGGCGATCTGGACGCGCTTGCCAGGATGGGCATGGACGGCATGGCGACAGACCCGGCCCTTGCCGGCCCGCTGCTGCATGACCGCAACGCCGCCTGGGCGGCGCGGATCGATGGGATGCGGGGCCGCCCCTTCATCGCCGTCGGCGCCGCGCATCTCACCGGGCCGGGCAATGTCGCGGAACTGCTCGCCAGGCGCGGCTGGCGCGTGACGCGGGCGCAATAAGCCCCAAAATGGGGCCCCACCCCTTGCTTTTGCGCCCATAGCTGCTAAAGGCGCCGCTTCCCGCCGTGGTCATCCCTGGAGGCGTGTCGGGAAAACATACTCAACCAGCTTTTGGAGACATGCACATGAGCGATCAGCTTACGCTGTCGGCCGAGGCACGCGATCGGGCAGGCAAGGGAGCCTCCCGCGCCCTCCGCCGTGAGGGCCGCGTACCCGCCGTCATCTATGGAAACAACGAAGAACCCACCATCGTCCACGTCGAAGAAAAGGCGCTGAACAAGCTGCTGGGCACCGGCCACTTCTTCAACTCGGTCGTCATGGTCGAGGTTGGCGGCAAGGCCATCCGCACCCTGCCGAAGGACGTTGCCTTCCATCCCGTCAACGATCGCCCGCTGCATGCCGATTTCCTGCGCGTGTCCGAACATGCCTCCGTGCATGTCAACGTCCCCGTCCGCTTCGAGAATGAAGAAGGTTCGCCGGGCCTGAAGCGCGGCGGCGTGCTCAACGTCGTTCGCCATGAAGTCGAACTGATCGTCGATGCCGCCGAGATCCCCGACGATGTCGTCGTGGACCTGAAGGGCTTTGAAGTGGGCGATTCGATCCACATCAGCGCCGTGGCCCTGCCCAAGGGCGCGAAGCCCGCGATCGAAGACCGCGATTTCACCATCGCGACGATCGTGGCACCTTCCGCCCTGAAGAGCCAGGAAGGCGAGAGCGAGGCGGCGGAAGGCGAGGCGTAATCCTCTCCCTCTCTACCCTCGTCACGAGGTTCAGTCCCGTCCGCTTGGCAACGAGCGGACGGGATTTTCATTTGGGAAGCGGCGCGATGCAATTGTGGGTGGGCCTGGGCAATCCGGACGGCGAATATGCGATGAACCGCCACAATGTGGGCTTCATGGCGCTGGACGTCATCGCCGACATGCATCGCTTTTCGCCCTGGAAAAAGCAGTTCAAGGGGGTGTTCAGCGAAGGGCGGATCGGCAACGAGAAGGTGATGCTGATCAAGCCCCAGACCTTCATGAACGAAAGCGGCCGCGCGGTCGGGGAAGCCATGCGCTTCTACAAGCTGGCGCCGCAGGACGTCACGCTCTTCCATGACGAGCTGGACCTTGCGCCGATGAAGGTGAAGGTGAAGCGCGGCGGCGGCACGGCGGGGCATAACGGCCTGCGCTCGACCGACCAGCATATCGGCCCGGACTTCCGCCGCGTCCGCATCGGCATCGGCCATCCCGGCCACAAGGACCGCGTGACCGGCTATGTGCTGGGCAATTACCACAAGAGCGAGGGCGAAGCGCTGTCCGACATGCTGGGCGCCATCGCCGCCGAAGCGCCCTGGCTGGCGGCGGGCGACGACGTGCGCTTCATGAACGACGTGGCGATGCGGCTGGCGGACTGATTGGATGCCAACGTGCTCCTGCGAAAGCAGGAGCCCAGGGTTCAGACGCACGACCAAGCATCCTGGGCTCCTGCTTTCGCAGGAGCACGGCCCCATATCCCTCAGCGGAAGGGCTGGCTTTTGCGCCCGGAATTGCCTATCGCGCCCGCCATCATGGAGCCGCTGCCCCGGACAACCGGAAGCGCGGCGCACAGCAGGAAGAGCAAATGGGTTTTCGTTGCGGTATCGTCGGGCTTCCCAATGTCGGGAAATCCACCCTGTTCAATGCGCTGACGGAGACGCAGGCGGCGCAGGCGGCGAACTATCCCTTCTGCACGATCGAGCCCAATGTCGGGCAGGTCGCCGTGCCCGATCCGCGGCTGGACGAGATCGCCCGCATCGGCGGCAGCGCCAAGATCATCGAGACGCAGCTGGCCTTTGTCGATATCGCCGGGCTGGTGCGGGGCGCGTCCAAGGGCGAAGGTCTGGGCAACCAGTTCCTGGCCAATATCCGCGAGGTGGATGCCATCGTCCATGTCCTGCGCTGTTTCGAGGATGACGACATCACCCATGTCGAGGGCAAGGTGGACCCCATTGCCGACGCCGAGACGGTCGAGACCGAACTGATGCTCGCCGACCTCGAAAGCCTGGAAAAGCGCGTGCCGGCCCTCGCCAAGAAGGGCACGGGCGGCGACAAGGAAGCCAAGGTGGCCGCCGCCGTGCTCGGCCAGGCGCTGGAGCTGCTGCGCGAGGGCAAGCCCGCCCGCCTCACCCGGCCCAGGGATGTCGAGGAGGAAAAGCATTTCCTGCAGGCGCAGCTACTGACGGCCAAGCCTGTACTCTACGTCTGCAATGTCGAGGAAGAAAGCGCCGCCGCCGGCAATGCCCATTCCGCCCGCGTGTTTGAAAAGGCGGCGGCAGAGGGCGCCAAGGCCGTGATCGTCTCTGCCGCGATCGAGGCTGAACTCATCACCATGCCGGTCGAGGAACGCGGCGAATATCTCGACGCGCTGGGCCTCACCGAAGCCGGCCTCGCCCGCATCATCCGCGCGGGTTACGAGCTGCTCGGCCTCATCACCTTCTTCACCGTCGGCCCCAAGGAAGCCCGCGCCTGGACCGTCCACAAGGGGTCGAAGGCGCCGCAGGCCGCCGGCGCGATCCATACCGATTTCGAAAAAGGCTTCATCCGCGCCGAAACCATGGCCTTTGCCGACTATGTCCAGTTCGGCGGCGAGGCGGGCGCGAAGGAAGCGGGCAAGTGGCGCGCCGAGGGCAAGGACTATGTGACGCAGGACGGCGACATCATGCTGTTCCGCTTCAACGTGTGACCCTCAAAAGCGCTTTTCCGCCCAGCATCACGCCGGACACCCGGCTCCTCATCCTCGGCAGCCTGCCCGGCGAGCGATCGCTGGCGGCCGGCGAATATTATGCCCATCCCACCAATGCGTTCTGGTGGCTGATGGGCGAGGTGACGGGCGCGCCGCTGCCCGCCCTCCCCTATGCCGATCGGCTCGCGCGCCTCGCCGCGCTCCATATCGGCCTTTGGGACGTGATCGCGACAGCCCGGCGGCAAGGGAGCCTGGACACCGCCATCCGGGACGCGACCGACCGCGATCTGGCCGGTTTCGCCCGCGCCCTGCCCGCATTGCGCGCCATCGCCTTCAACGGCGGCGAGGCCGCGCGGCGCGGGCGGCGGCAGCTGGCCGGTGTCGATGATTATGCGCTGATCGACCTGCCTTCCTCCAGCGCCGCCCATGCCGGCCTGCCGCGCGCGGCCAAGCGCGACGCATGGATGCATTTGCGCGACTGGCTGTAGCCGTCACTTTACCGTCATCGGACTTCTGGTAGGGCTTGGGAACATCCAGCCGGGATTCGCCATGCCTTCTGCCCTCCGCGCGCTTTTTCTTCCCCTGCTTGCGGCCCTCGCCGCCTGCGCCTCCACCGGGCAACGCCCCGCTCCGCCAGCCGCTACAGTCGCGGAAACGCGCGCGCCGATCACCCTGCTGGTGTCGATAGACGGGTTCCGCCCGGCTGTGCTGCACCATGGCAGGACGCCCAATCTGGATGCGCTGGCCGACAGCGGCGTGTCCGGCACGATGCGGCCGAGCTTTCCATCCATCACCTTTCCCAATCATATCGCACTGGTGACGGGCCTGACGCCCGATCATCACGGGATTGTCGACAATGCGATGCGCGATCCGCAGCGGCCCGGCATTACCTGGAAAATCTCCGACCCGGCGGTCAACCGCGACCCGTTCTGGTGGGACACGACCGAACCGATCTGGGTCAGCGCCGAGCGCGCCGGCATCCGCACCGCCGTCATGTTCTGGCCGGGATCGGATGCGGCGATCCACGGCGTGCGGCCCTCCAGCTGGTTTCCCTATGATGCGGCCATCACCAGCGCGCAAAGGGTCGATACGGTGCTGGACTGGGCGCGCCGCCCCGCCGCCGCCGAACGCCCCGCCTTCATCACCCTCTATTTCGACGTGGTGGACAAGGCGTCGCATACCCAGGGCTATGATTCCCCCGAAGAGCGCGACGCGATATCGCAGGTCGATACCCAGATCGGCCGCCTGCGCGCCGGCCTTTCGGCCATGGACCAGCCGGTGAACCTGGTCGTCGTGTCCGATCATGGCATGGCGCCGGTGCCGGCCGACCATGTCCGCCCGATCACCGACATCGTCGATCCCGCGATCATGGAATCGATCACGCAGGGCCCCTGGCTCGACATCTATCCCAAGCCCGGACAGGAGACCGCGACGGCCAGGGCGCTGCTGGCCAGGCACGACAATATCGACTGCTGGCGGAAGCAGGATATCCCCGCGCGCTACGGCTATGGCCACAATCCCCGCGTCGCGCCGTTCGTCTGCATGGCGCATCTCGGCTGGAGCTTTGTGGAAAAGCCCCGCGCCTATGTGAAGGGCGAGCATGGCTACGACCCGGACGAGCCCTCCATGCGGGCGCTGTTCATCGCCAGCGGCCCCGCCTTCGACACGGCCTTCCACCCGCCCGAAGGCTTCGCCAATGTCGATGTCTATCCGCTGCTCACCAGGCTGATCGGGATCGCGACCCCGGCCGTGGATGGGAACCCCGCCACGCTTGACGGCCTGATCGCCGGCAAATAGGAATTGCCGTCCCGATAGGTTGCAAGGCAAAATGTAAATGGCGGATGATGGCGCGAACGGCAATGCCGTTGCATATTTCGAGGATATCGCGATCGGCCAGAAGGAGCCCTTCGGCCCCTATGAGGTCAACCGGGACGAGGTGATCGCCTTTGCCTCGGCCTATGACCCCCAGCCCTTCCACCTTGACGACGAAGCCGCCGCCCAGACCCATTTCGGCCGTGTCGCGGCGAGCGGCTGGCATACCACGGCGATGTTCATGAGCATGTTCGTCAAGACCATGCAGGAACAGGGCGAGCGGCAGAAAGCCAGCCTTGGCGCCCTTGGGGTGGATGAACTGCGCTGGCTGCGCCCCGTCTATCCCGGCGACACGCTGAGCGGCGAAATCGAGGTGATCGAAAAGACCCCCTCGCGCAGCCGCCCGGAAATGGGTGTGATCAAGAGCCGCGTCACGGTGCATAACCAGCATGGCGAGCCGGTCCTCTCCATGCAGCCCCTGACCATGGTCCGCACCCGGCCGAAATGACGCGGCGCGGGATGTGCATGCCCTGACGGATCAGGGCATCGGGTGCCCGGCCATCGGTTGATTGGCATGCTCGTCAGCGGCCATCACCCGGATCGTCTCCGCGCCGGCATTGGCGATCTGCACCAAATGGGTACCCGCGGGCAGCGCGAACCAGACGATCTTGCGGATGCCCGAACAGGTCGCCCCATGGCCATGCTCGACGGACGGGGCGAGCGCCTTGCCCGTCACCACATCCACCCATGCCCCCGCCGACAGCGCGATCCCGACCCTGGCCGGCGCCTTGAGCGACAGGCGGAACAGCCCGGCATAACTTTTGGCATCGGGCGCACGGGCAGGATCGGCGGCGAACTGGACATGCGCGACCGGATGCAAGGTCGCGCTGACTGGCTTGCCCAGGATCAGCGACGGCGCGCCCGCCCCATCATGCCCGGCAACGGCCATGCCGCTCTGCGTCCAGCTCGTCCAGGGCTCGGCGATCACCGGCTTTTCGGGACAGGCAGGCGGCGGAGCGCTCGCTTCCGTCTGCGCCCATGCGGCCAATGGCGTCAGCACAGTCAGAGCAAGAAAGAGCGCACGAACGATCATAAAATTACTTCCCTCCAAAGGCCTTTCCTCTCATGCCATGTAAACTACGACGCGACAGCAATGAACGGGCATTCTTTTGGTATAGGAAAAAATTCACTATTATACTCAATCTCTTGAGTGCTGCGGCCAGTCCAGTATTTACAATCTAGAACTTCCCAACTTTTCGTACTGGGCGTGACAACTGGCCCCACGATTGCAGAGTTATCCGCTTGCCAACGCCGCTCAGAAACAAGAATCCAGCGCCCGCCAAACAACAACACGCCCTCGCACAACGCCACAAATGCTAGAAAAAACATAAGCGACGCCTTAATTGGTTCCCGCCGATCAATAATTTTCATTATGTTCATTCATCCACCTACAACATCTTGGATTGTGGCATTGACATCTATCCCAATCCAGTCACTTCCTTCCAAACAGCTTCTCGATATCGCCATGGCCCAGCTTCACCCAGGTCGGGCGGCCATGGTTGCACTGGCCGCTGCGCGGCGTCACTTCCATCTCGCGCAGCAGGGCGTTCATCTCGGCGACGGAGAGCGTGCGGCCGGCGCGGACCGATCCGTGGCAGGCCATGGTCGCGGCGATGTGATTGAGGCGGTCCTTCAGGGTCAGGGCTTCGTCATGGGCGGCCAGATCGTCGGCAAGGTCGGTGACGAGGCCATGGACATCGCCCGCGCCCAGCATCGCCGGGCTGGCGCGCACCAGCATGGCGGTGGGGCCGAAGCGCTCCAGCTCCAGCCCGAATTCGGAGAACTCGGCGATCCGCGCCTCCAGCCGGTCGCAGGCGGGCTCGTCCAGTTCCACCACCTCGGGCAGCAGCAACGCCTGCGAGGGCACCCCGGCGCCGTCCAGCGCCCGGCGCATCCGCTCCAGCACCAGCCGTTCATGCGCGGCATGCTGGTCGACCAGCACCAGCCCGTCCTCCGCCTCCGCGACGATATAGGTGCGGGCCACCTGCCCCCGCGCCACGCCCAGCGGGAAGCGCGCGCCCTCGGGCGGGGTCTCGGCGGCGGGTTCGGCGCGGGCCATGGGCGGTGGCGTGATGAAGCCAGGACGCCGGTCGGCAAATTGATAGGCGGGTGACGGCGTTACGGCGCTGTTGGGAAAGCCCGCAGGCCGCTCGCCCACCGCTTCCCCGACAGCATCGAAGATCGGCATCGCGCCGATGGGCGTGGGCGACAGCATGGGCGACAGGGGCTCGGGCCGCCATGCCGCGAAACTGGCGGGATCGGCGCGCTGCACCGACCGGAAGCCGGCCTCGTCCAGCGCGCGCTTCAATCCGCCCACGATCATGCCGCGCACCAGCGCCGGATCGCGGAAGCGCACTTCCGTCTTGGCCGGATGCACATTCACGTCCACCTCGCCCGGCGACAGGTCGATGAACAGGGCGACGACCGGATGCCTGTCCCGCGCCAGCAGGTCGGCATAGGCGCCGCGCAATGCGCCGATCAACAGCCGGTCGCGCACCGGGCGGCCGTTGACGAACAGGAACTGATGGTCGGCCACGCCGCGATGATAGGTGGGCAGGCCCGCGACCCCGCTCAGCGCCACGCCGTCGCGCTCCAGCGAGACGATGACGTGATTTTCCGCCAGCGCCCGGTCGGTGAGCGCGGCGACGCGATCCTCCCGCGCCTCCCCCGCCTGCACGCCCAGCGCGCGGCGGCCATCATGCTCCAGGGTGAAGGCGATGTCCGGCCGCGCCATCGCCAGCCGCCGGACGATGTCCAGGCAGGCGGCATATTCGGACCGGGCGGACCGCAGGAACTTGCGGCGGGCGGGCACGCGGGCAAACAGCTGCTCCACCCGGATGCGGGTGCCCGGCACCAGCGCCGCCGGCCCCTCCTCCGCCACCACGCCATTGTCGACCACGCGCCGCCAGCCTTCGCCGTCGCGCGGGCGGCTCTCGATCGACAGGCGGGCGACGCTGGCGATGGAGGGCAGGGCTTCGCCCCGGAACCCCAGGGTCGAAACCAGCTCGATGGCATCGTCCGGCAGCTTCGATGTCGCATGGCGCTCCAGCGCCAGCGCCATGTCGGCCGCGCTCATGCCGCAGCCATCGTCCACCACCTCTATGCCGTCCAGCCCGCCCGCCGACAGGCGAATCGCGATCCGCCCCGCCCCAGCATCCACGGCGTTTTCGACCAGTTCCTTGAGCGCGCTGGCCGGTCTCTCGACCACTTCGCCCGCGGCGATACGATTGACCAGATGTTCGGGCAGGCGGCGTATTGACATATGGCAGTGACTAGCCCAAGCGAGCGCATTCCGCGACCGCTGCCCGACATTTTTTTGCATTTTACCAAAGGGCGCGGCACAGGCGGTTATATGGACTTTCGCATGGCCCGCGGAGCCCCCGCTGGTCGGCTGGACAGGGACAAGCATGTCGATTTTCTCGCGCCTCTTCAAATTCTCCTCGCAAGACATGGCCATCGACCTCGGCACGGCGAACACCGTCGTTTATGTGCGCGGGCGCGGCATCGTGTTGAACGAGCCCTCCGTGGTTGCGGTGGAGACGCTGAACGGCGTGAAGCGGGTCAAGGCCGTGGGCGACGACGCCAAGATGATGATGGGCAAGACACCCCACACGA
Source organism: Sphingobium aquiterrae (assembly GCF_037154135.1). Taxonomy (NCBI): domain Bacteria; kingdom Pseudomonadati; phylum Pseudomonadota; class Alphaproteobacteria; order Sphingomonadales; family Sphingobiaceae; genus Sphingobium; species Sphingobium aquiterrae. The sequence goes on along the minus strand of NZ_JBANFL010000012.1, from coordinate 6,893 downwards.
TCGAGGCGATCCGCCCGCTGCGCGACGGCGTGATCGCCGACATCGACGTCGCCGAACAGATGATCAAGCATTTCATCACCAAGGTGCATGGCGGCAAGTCGCGCCCGTGGCGCTTCCCCGAGATCGTGATCTGCGTGCCTTCGGGCTCCACCTCGGTCGAGCGCCGCGCCATTCGTGACGCGGCCAGCAATGCCGGCGCCAGCCAGGTGTTCCTGATCGAGGAGCCGATGGCCGCCGCGATCGGCGCCGACATGCCCGTCACCCAGCCCATCGGATCGATGGTGGTCGACATCGGCGGCGGCACGACCGAAGTCGCCGTGCTTTCGCTGCGCGGCCTTGCCTACACCACGTCGGTCCGCGTGGGCGGCGACAAGATGGACGAGGCGATCGTCTCCTTCGTCCGCCGCCACCACAATCTGCTGATCGGCGAAGCCACCGCCGAGCGGATCAAGAAGGAATATGGCGTGGCCCAGGCGCCCGCCGACGGCGTGGGCGCGATCATCCACATCAAGGGCCGCGACCTTGTGAACGGCGTGCCCAAGGAAATCACGATCAACCAGGGCCAGATCGCCGACGCGCTGGCCGAGCCTATCGGCACCATCGTGGAGGGCGTGCGCATCGCGCTGGAGAACACCGCACCGGAACTGGCGGCGGACATCGTGGATCAGGGCATCGTGCTCACCGGCGGCGGCGCGCTGCTGAAGGGGCTGGACGACGAACTGCGCGACGAGACGGGCCTGCCCGTGACGGTCGCGGAAGATCCGCTGACCTGCGTTGCCATCGGCACGGGCCGCGCGATGGAAGACCCGATGTTCCGGGGTGTATTGCAGACAGCCTGACGGCATAGGGAGGGGGACGAGCGATGGCGCGGCCACCCAGCCGGCGCCCCGGATATGACCGGAAGGCGCAATATGGCTTGTTCGCAAGCTATGTGATCGCCGTGACCGGTGCATGTGTGGGGTTGCTGCTTGTCGTCGTGGCGATCTTCGACCCCACCGGCTTTGCGGCGATCCGTTCCGGCACGCAGGAAATCACCCGGCCCGCTTCGGCGGGGCTGAGCAATCTGGTGAGCGGCATCGGCTCCCTGGACGAGCATGTCGCCGCCTATTTCCTGGCGGGCTCCCAGAATATCGGCCTGCGCCGGCAGGTGGACGCCAACCGCACCCGCCTGATCGAGGCGGCGGCCATCGAGCAGGAGAATATCCGGCTCAAGAAGCTGCTGAAGCTGGTCGAGACGGAGCGGGACAGCGTCGTCACCGCACGCCTCATCAGTTCCTCGTCCAGCAGCACGCGCCGCTTCGCGCTGCTCAATGCCGGCCGCCTGCAGGGTGTGCAGCCGGGCATGGGCGTGCGCGCGCCCGAAGGACTGGTCGGCCGCATCTACACCGCCGGGCCCAACAGCGCGCAGGTGCTGCTGTTGACCGATGGCAGCAACATCATCCCCGTGCGCCGGGCCAGCGACAATATCGCCGCGCTTTCCACCGGGCTGGACGACGGCACGCTGGAAATCCGCGCGCTTTCGGCCGGGCGCAATCCGTTCAAGCCGGGCGACATCATGGTGACGTCGGGCACCGGCGGCCTGTACAAGCCGAATGTCCCGGTCGCGATCGTCGTGCGGCTGCGCGGGGAGGCGGCGATTGCCGTGCCGCTCGCCAGCCCGGCGCGCGTGGACGCCGTGATGGTGCAGCGCCCCTATCAGGAAATGGTCGCGCGCACGCCGTCGGGGGCGACCGATGAAACCGGCGCCCCGGTCGCCGCACCGCCCGAAAACGCATCGGGCACACCCTGATGCCGCGCCTTGGCTATTATCCCTCGCGCTGGCGGCTGGAAAGTACGCCCATCATCACGGTGATGCTGGGGTCGATGTCCACCGCGCTACCGGTGATCGCGCAATCCCCGATCATGCCGCCCTTCGGCCTGCTGCTGCTGCTGTCCTGGCGATTGCTGCGGCCGGAACTGTGGGCGGCGTGGATCGCCCTGCCTCTCGGTCTGTTCGACGACCTGATGAGCGGCCAGCCGCTGGGCAGCGCCGTCTTCCTGTGGACCATGGTGATGATCGGCATCGACGTGATCGATCGCCGCCTGTTGTGGCGCGATTACTGGCATGACTGGCTAATCGCGGTGCTCGCCATTACCTTCTGCCTGGCAGGGGGATTATTGTTCGCGCGTCTGACCGGCGGCGGAGGAAGGCTTGTTCTTGTCGTGCCGCAGATGATCGGCTCCATCCTCATCCATCCCTTCGTCGCCCGCCAGTGCGCGCGGATCGACCATTGGCGCCTGATGTCATGAAATTTTCCCGGAAGCCCCGGCAGGTCGTGACCGAGGGCAGCCAGACATTCTCCTTCACCCGCCGGGCCATGGTGGTCGGCGGCATCCAGGGCGGCATCGGCGCGTTGCTGGCCGCGCGGATGATGTGGATCAGCGTGGCGGAGAACGAGAAATACAAGCTGCTGTCGGAAAGCAACCGCGTCAACCTGACCCTCATCCCGCCGCGGCGCGGGTGGATCATCGACAGGAACGGCCGGCCGCTGGCCAACAACAAGACCGATTTCCGCGTCGACATCATCCCCGATCGCCTGCGCAATGAGGATGAGACGCTGGCCACGCTGGCGCGCCTGCTCGCCCTGCCGCCGGACGAGGTGGACCGCATCCGCGAGGACCTGGCAAAGGCCGCCGGTTTCCAGCCGGTGCAGGTGGCGGAAAACCTGACCTACGATCAGTTCGCCGCCGTCAGCGTGCGCCTGCCCGAACTGCCCGGCGTCGCCCCGGCGCAGGGATTTTCGCGGCATTATCCCGCCGGCGCCACCGTTGGCCATCTGCTGGGCTATGTCGGCATCGCCTCCGCCAAGGATTATGAGGAACGCAAGGACCCGCTGCTCATCACCCCAGGGTTCAAGGTCGGCAAGGATGGGCTGGAAAAGACGTTCGACCGGCAGTTGACCGGCAAGCCCGGCGCCAAGCGGGTCGAAGTGACGGCGCGGGGCAAGATCGTACGGGAACTGACCACCCGCCCCGATGAACCGGGCAACACCATCCGCCTCACCATCGACGCGGGGTTGCAGGAATATGCCGGGCGGCGGCTCGCCACCCAATCCGGCTCCATCGTGGTGATCGACTGCCAGAACGGCAATGTCCTCGCCATGGCCTCCATGCCCAGTTTCGATCCCAACAGCTTTTCCGACGGCATCAGCCATCTGGAATGGGAAATGCTGTCGAAGGACGACCATGTCCCGCTGCGCAACAAGACGCTGCAGGGGCTCTATCCGCCCGGATCGACGGTGAAGCCCATGGTGGCGCTGTCGCTGCTGGAAGCGGGCATCAGCCCCACGGAGACGGTCAACTGCTCGGGCGCGATCCGGGTCGGCAACACGCTGTTCCACTGCCACAAGCGGCGTGGCCATGGTTCCGTGAACATGCGCACCGGCATCGCCCAGAGCTGCGACATCTATTTCTACCAGATGGCGCAGCGCGTCGGCATGGACGTGATCGCCAGCATGGCCCGCCGGGTCGGCATGGGCCAGAAATTCGACCTGCCCTTCCCCAGCCAGAGCTATGGCACCGTGCCCGATCCGGCATGGAAGATGAAGAAATATGGGAAGAAGTGGGAAGTCTACGACACGGTCAACGCCACCATCGGCCAGGGCTATATGCTCATCAACCCGCTGCAGATGGCGGTGATGGCGGCGCGGCTGGCGACAGGCCGCCTGCTGATGCCCAATTTCCTCCATGGCGCCCATCTGCCCGAGCCGGGCTATATCGGCGCCTCGCAGGAGCATCTGACCGTCATCCGCGATGCGATGAGCACGGTGGTGAACGGCGGCGGCACCGGCGGCGCGGCGCGCATGAACATCCCCGGCGTGCTGCTGGCGGGCAAGACGGGCACGGCACAGGTCCGGCGCATCACCATGGCGGAACGGGCCGGCGGCGTGCGCGGCAATGCCGGCCTGCCCTTCAAGCTGCGCGACCATGCCCTGTTCCAGGGCTTCGCGCCGTTCGACAATCCGCGCTATGCGATATCGTGCATCCTCGAACATGGCGGCCACACGATCCGCAACGAGGATTCGCCGATGATCGCCAGCGACACCCTGTCCTACCTGTTCGATCCCGCCAAGGCGATGGAGAAGCTGGAGACGCTGGAAAAGACATGGGGCGGCACGCCTGCCCAGCGCATGGCCGTGCAGATAGACGCGTTCCGCCGCCAAAAGGCGGTCGAGCGCGGCGAGGCCGTGCCGCCGATGGAGAATGCCGCGGAGGCCGCCAATGCCGCCACGCCAGCCGCAGCGCCCGCAGCGGCACCGCCATCCAACGACACCGCGCCCGATCCGGAGGCCGACGATATCCGTCCGGGTGGCACGCCGGTCGCCGGGGGGCCGCGATGAGCATCGTTCCCGCCGGCATTGCCGCCCTCCCCTGGCGCGTGATGATCGTGCTGACGGCCATCGCCTGCTTCGGCTTCGTCGTGCTCTACAGCGCGGCGGGGGGCAGCATCACGCCCTGGGCGATCAACCAGGCCGTGCGCTTCGTCGTGTTCATGGGCATGGCGCTGGCCATCCGCCGCGTTCCCCTGCAACTGATCGCGAACCTCGCCTTCCCTGCCTATGGCGCCATTCTTGTCGCGCTCGTGCTGGTGGAACTGATCGGTGGCGTCGCGGGCGGCAGCCAGCGCTGGATCAACCTGGGCTTCATGCAGCTGCAGCCGTCGGAATTCATGAAGCCTGTCATCGTGCTGGCCGTGGCGCAATTTTATGCGCGGCTGCCGGTGGGGGAATTGCGCGGATGGAACGCCATCTGGCCGGCGCTGGTGCTGATCGGCATTCCCTGGGCGCTGGTGCTGGTGCAACCCGATCTGGGCACCGCCACGATGATCGCAGCGGGCGGAATCACCGTCATGTTTCTTGCCGGATTGCCGCTGTGGCTCTTCATCGGCTCGGGGCTGACGCTTGCCGCGGCGGTGCCGATCGCCTTCAGCTTCCTGCATGACTATCAGCAGAAGCGCGTGCTGATCTTCCTCGATCCGGAAAGCGATCCGCTGGGTTCGGGCTATCATATCAGCCAGTCGAAGATCGCGATCGGCTCCGGCGGCATCTTCGGCAAGGGGTTCCTGAACGGCACGCAAAGCCATCTCGACTATCTGCCCGAGGGTCATACCGACTTCGTCTTCGCGACCATGGCCGAAGAATGGGGATTGCTGGGCGGCATGGCGCTGATCGTCGCCTTCGGCCTGATTTTCCGCTGGGGCTTCCGCGTGGCCCTGCGCACGCCGGACAAATTCTCCCGCCTGGTCGCGGCGGGGCTCACCACCACCATCTTCTTCTATGTCGCCATCAACACGCTGATGGTGATGGGCCTGGCGCCCGTGGTCGGCATCCCCCTACCCTTCATGTCCTATGGCGGCTCCTCGATGCTGACGGTGATGCTGTGCATCGGCATCATCATGTCCATCGACCGGTCGGGCCAGATCGGCGTGCGCAACTGGGGCTGAGCGCTCCGATCGGCAGAAACCCCAGCATTTCGGCACGTCCACGCCCCACCCGGAAAGGCGCCACATAAAAAATCGCGCCAATGATGCATTTCATGGTTGCAAGGCCCGTCAGGGATGCTAATAGCCGCGCCCTGACCAACGGAGACCCGCCCGATGCGGACCTCTCCAGGCAATGTGGACGCATAGCTCAGTTGGTAGAGCAGCTGACTCTTAATCAGCGGGTCCTTGGTTCGAGCCCAAGTGCGTCCACCATATTTTCTTCTTTATATTAAACTACTTAAGTCGGTCCCGGCGATCAGTTTGAGCCGAGGCCGGCTCTCCCTGTGACCATTTTTGTGTTCCGGGCTTTCCAGCATTTCCGGGCAGTCGGGCGGTTCAGGCCCTGTGTCCGGAATAATCAGCTGGTCCGCATAAGGCGCCAGATGCTTCACCGACATGTGGGCGTAACGCCGCACCATCGTTTCCGACTTCCAGCCCCCCAGCTCCTGAAGCACCCAGGTGGGCACGTCATTCTGCCGCATCCAGCTTGCCCAGGTGTGCCGCAGATCGTGCCAGCGGAAATCTTCGATCCCGCAGGCTTTCAACGCCGCACGCCAGGCCCGGTTGTTCGCATTCCTGAGCGGCTTGCCCCGGAACGTGAACACATGCGTCGCATGCCTGCCCTGTTGCCGGGATAGCACCGCCAGAGCCACGTCGTTCAAGGGCACGCCGAGCGCCTCCCCGTTCTTCGTGTCGCCATGCTCGATCGTCGCCATGCGGCGGGTCGTGTCGACCCTGTCCCAGGTGAGACCAAGAATGTTACCCTGGCGCAGCCCCGTCGCGAGTGCGAAGCGTACGACCTCCGCCTGATGAGCCGGGAGACATCCGAGAAGCGTCTTGGCCTGTTCACGGGTGAGATAGCGCACCCTGACCTTGCCGCCGCCCGAGTAGGTCTTGAACGCCGGGATATGCTCGAGCCATTCCCATTCGCGCATCGCCTTCCGGAAGATGGCGCGGATGAGCGCCACGTAGAGATCCTTCGTGCGATCGCTGCGAGTGGCGAGTTGGCGCGAGATAATCCCGTCGATCATGTCCCTGCTCACCTGGTCCAGCATCTTGCCTCTGAGGTACCTGGTGAACCACCGGATCCGGCTCACATCGTCCCGATAGGACTTCTTGTGCGCCTTTTCCTTCAGCCACCGAAGCGCCGCTTCGTCCCAGCTATGCCGGGGCTTCCGCTTCAGCCTGGCAAGATCCCACAGCTCGGCCTTGAGCTTGTCGTGATATTCTAGGGCCTTCAGCCTGTCGGTCGTGCCAGTAGATCGTCTAACGCACGTTCCGTCAGGTGCTGTGAGCTGTCAATCGGCGTGCAAACGGGACCCCTTATCGGCGCGCAAAAGGGACCCCCTGTCAGGATGGCGGAACGTTGATG